>JAPUIA010000293.1 GCA_027297435.1 Gammaproteobacteria bacterium
TCGTTTGCCGCCGAACAGAACGGCACGGCGACGATCACGGTACGTGCGACCGACACCACAGCATTGTTTGTCGACACGACCGTCGATGTGACGGTCACTGCCGTGGATGACGCACCCATAGTTGTGGGCGCCGCGACCCCTCTCGTCGTCCCTGAGGATTCGGGGGCAACGTCGATCAGCTTTACCGGCGTGTTCGACGATGCGGATATTCTGACGAATGGTGATTCGCTGAGTTACAGCGTTTTTGCCAACACGAACCCGACTCTGGTGACCTCTGCCGCCATGGCAGGTGATCAGTTGAACGTGTCGTTTGGCGCGGAACAGAGCGGTGTGGCGACCATCACGGTTCGTGCGACTGACACCACGGCGTTGTTCGTTGACGCAACCGTACTGGTGACGGTTACCCCGCTTGATGATGGTCCGGTCGTCGTAGGCGCTGCGACGCCACTGGTTGTGTCCGAGGATGCCGCCGATACATCGATCAGTTTCACCGGCGTGTTCGATGATGTGGACATTCCCTTCGGTGACAGCCTGACCTACTCGGTACAAGGCAACACCAATGCAGGACTTTTCAACTCTGCCGTGATGGCGGGTGATCAGTTGACCTTATCGTTTGCCGCCGATCAGAACGGCACCGCGACCATTACGGTACGTGCGACCGATCTCGCGCTGACGTTTGTCGACACGACCGTCGATGTGACGGTCACTGCGGTCGACGACGCGCCGGTTGTCGTCGCACCCCCGGCCCCGTTGGTCGTGGCTGAAGACGCAGGCAACACATCGGTCAGCTTCACCAGCGTGTTCAACGATCCGGACGTTGCTACCAACGGCGATTCGTTGACATACACGGTCACCAACAACACGAATCCCGGACTGTTCGATTCTGCGGCAATGACGGGCGATTCTCTCGATCTCGACTTCGCGCTCGATCAGAACGGCATCGCGACCATCACGGTACGGGTCACCGACAGCACACTGCTCTTCGTCGAGACAACGGTCGATGTGACCGTGAATGCGATCAACGATGCGCCTTTCGAGGTAGCACCGGTGCCTCCTCAGGTCGTGCCTGAGGACAGCGGCGCTCTCATAATCGACCTGACCGGCGTGTTCGACGACGTCGACATCGTGACGAACGCGGATGCTCTGGTTTTGACCGTCGATTCCGTAAGCGGCTCGCCTATCAATACCGCGGTTCTCGTGGGTGCGTCGCTCACGGTAACGTTTTTGCCTGACACGAACGGCGCGGCAACGGTCACCATTCGGGCGACGGATATTGCCCTCCTCTCGGCGACCAGCGTGATCTCGTTTACCGTGAATGCGGTCAACGATACACCGTTTGTCGTGGCGCCTCCGACCCCGTTGACCGTGGCTGAGGATGCAGGCAACACATCGGTCAGCTTTGCAGGCGTTTTCGATGACGTGGATATCGGCACCAATGGCGATTTTCTGACGTATACCGTTTCCGCCAATACCAATCCGGGCTTGTTTAATTCCGCGACGATGACGGGCACTTCTCTCAATCTCGACTTCGCGCTCGATCAGAACGGCACCGCGACCATTACGGTACGCGCGACGGACACGTTTGGTGCGTTTGCAGAAGAGCCTGTACTGATCACCGTCGATCCGATCAACGACAGCCCGTTTGTGGCGAACCCGATCGCGGACTTCACGATCTTTGAGGATGCGCCCGACATGACGTTCGATCTGAACGTCTTGTTCAACGACGTTGACATCGCGACTAACGGCGACGTGCTGACGTTCTCGATCTCGACCACTAACGACCCGCTCTTCGATCTGCAGAACATTGCCGGCGGCGTGCTGACGTTGTCGCTGACGCAAGATGCCTTCGGCGTTGCAACGATCACGCTCGACGCCGTGGATACCGGCGGTTTATCTGCAACTCACGTCTTCACGCTTACGGTCCTCGAAGTGGACGATATCCCGATACCCCTGGACGACATGATCGTCATGAACGAGGACGATCCGTTGATTACGATCGACGTGCTCGCCAACGACTTCCTCGGCGACCAACCCACGGTCATCGTTTCCGCCGGTGTCGGTGGTTTCAGCGAATCGTCGCCGACGACGGTGATCGATCCGTTCGGTGATCCGATTACGGGCCCCAACGGCACGGTAGCCATCAACGGCAATCTCATCGAATACGAGCCCAAGGCAGATTTCCACGGCACCGATTTCTTCACCTACACCATTCAAGATTTGGACGGCCAACTCGGTACCGCGACCGTATTTATCAACGTTCAGGCGCAGAACGACCCGCCGATCGGGATTCAAGAGCGCACCTACGCGATACTCGAGAACACGGTGCTCACGATCGATGCAGCGTCAGGCGTCTTCGTCGGCGCTTACGACGTGGACGGCAGCTTACTCGATGGTATGGGTAACCCGATCGGTTCACCCTTGAGCGCGTTTCTGACCACGCTGCCGCTCGTGGGTTCGGTGACTTTTGACGGGGTGACCGGGGCGTTTACGTACACGCCGCCGATCAACTACGTAGGCAACGCCGAGTTCGGTTATCGCTTGTTCGACAACATCACGGCTAGTACGGGTGCGGAATACGTCATTCGTATCGTGGTCAACGCATCCCCGCTGCCGCCGCCGCTACCACCGCCCGGCCAGGTGTCGACGATCTTCAACCTGACGAACCTGCCTCTGGAACAATCCGTCGGTGTACCGGCCAACGTGCTCGTGCTGATGGATGACTCCGGCAGCATGGACTGGAATATGATCGTCGCCGGCCCCGATCAGAATGGCGGTTTCGTACTGTCGAACCAAGGCCGGGCCAGCTCGGGGGTGCGAAGCAGAACCTACACCTATGTGTGGGATCTTTCGGTCAATACCTATTCTTCGAGTAGCACGTATGGTCGTATATTACCGACGGAAGAGGCTCTGGCAGCCGACCCCACAATGTTAGGCAATGAATACGGCGTGTGGCGGGCCCGCAACCCCCAACATAACCGCGCGTACTACAACCGGGACGTGCAATATGTACCCTGGACCGGTAACGATGCGATCAACTCCGACTTTCCGCAGGCCGATCCCAACAATATCCGGTTAGATCCGGTCGACCCCACCAACCTGTTCGATCTGTTGGCGCTCCACAGCTATAGGGCCAGCTCCGTGCCGGAATGGGACGACAACGGCGGAACGGAAAACATCGATGTGGATAACGTCTACCTTCCGCGCTACTACTACACGGCGTCAGCGGTGCCGTTGGCTTGGGACGATCCGCACACGCTCGTCGAGATTCGCGTCGGCTCCGGTCCGTTCCCGGGAGACATGTGGCCAGGCAGCCCCGATCGCGACGACTGTGCCGCGGGTGACAACGATCCTCTGGACTGCACGTACGCTCAGGAGATACAGAACTTCGCCAACTGGTTCATGTACTACCGGTCTCGGGAGTACGTAGCCAAGGCCGGAGTCGGTGGCGTCATCGCGAGAGTGCAGGACATTCGTGTCGGCTACGAGACGATAAGCAACAGCACTTCTGAGCCGATACGTCAGATGAACGAGCACTACTACGAAGGCAACAAGAAGCTGCTGCTCGACGAGGTGTACTCGGTGAACTCGAGCGGTGGTACACCGTTGCGGCAGTTGCTGGACCGCGCGGGCGGCATCTTTGGCTGTGATATCGGCAACGATTGCCCCCGACTGCCGGCGCCCGACGGTTTCTGCCAGCAGAACTTTGCGCTGCTCTTCTCGGACGGTTACTGGAACGGCGGTGCCGGCACACCCGGCAACACGGACGACGATGGCGCCGGACCGTACGATGGTGGACGTTATGCCGACACCGTCTCCGCAACCTTGGCTGACGTTGCCATGCATTACTACGAAACCGACATGCACCCGACGTACGATGACATCGTCGCAGTCACACGTCGCGACACGCTGGGTGCGCCGCCGGCGACCTTCCCAGGGGTCGTCAAGGTGATGCATCAGCACATGAAGACGTATGCCATCGCCTTCGGGGTGAGCGGTACCATCGACCCGACGACGGTGCCTTCGAACCCGCTTACGCCATTTGCGTGGACCAACCCGTTCAGTGCATCGCTGCACAAGATCGATGACATGTTGCACGCGGCAACCAACGGTCGAGGCTCGTTCCTGAACGCGGGCAACCCCCAACAACTGGAACTGGCTTTCGAGCAGGCGTTCTTGGAATTCACTCAGGGGTCTTCGTCGACCTCCGCAGCGGCGTTCAACTCGACGTCGTTACAGGATGGCACGCTCTTGTATCGCGGCTTTTACGATCTGCGCAACAATACCGGCGAGCTGATGGCAACCACCGTCAATCCGGATGGTACGCTGGCCGCCACGCCGGTGTGGCGTGCGGCAGACCGGTTGAATCCGGTATTCAAGCTGCCGACTGCGCGTCGCTTGGTCACGTTCGATCGTGGCGCCTACAACGGCGTGGCGTTCCGGTATCCCAACCTCTCGCCTGATCAGCAGTTGACGATTGGCTCGATGGAAGTTGACTACATTCGCGGTATCAGAACCAATGAACTGCCCACGGGGAATTTGCGTGAAAGACCTCTAGACGACGGGTTGTTGGGCGACATCGTGAACTCGAGCCCGGTGTTCGTGGGTACGCCGCGCGGTTTCAACCGTGACCAGGCGCCGTATCCAACCTCCGACCTGTACTCGGATTTCGTGTCCACGAATGTGAACCGGACCCCGGTGGTGTACGTCGGCGCCAACGACGGCATCCTGCACGGCTTCAATGCCCTAACCGGTGATGAGCTGTTCGGCTACGTGCCCAACAAGATTCTGGACGCCACGCAGGCCTATCACTCTAGCCTAGACGTCTTTGCATCACCGTTCTATCTGCACCAGTACTACGTCGATCTGACGCCACGTTTGAACGACGTCTACATGCGCCCATCCGATACGGTCTTGACCCGCAGCTGGAACTCGGTGCTGCTGGGCGGTCTCGGCGGTGGCGGCAAGGGCTTCTTCCTGCTCAACGTGAACGACCCGGACACGATGTTCGCAAGCGATGCGAATGCGGGTCAATCGGTATTGTGGGAATTCACCGACGAAGACGATACCTATCCGGTCGACGGTATGGGTGTGCCGCTGGGTGGCGCCGTCGGCGCGATCACGGATCCGGTGGGCAATCCGGTCAAGGATCTCGGCTATGCGCTGTCCTTACCGACGATCGCCATGAGCAATATGGGTGACGGCGGGGCTCCCGAGGAACGAGCTTGGGTCGCCATATTCGGCAACGGTCCGAACTCGACTGCCGGCATCGCCAAGCTCTTCGTCCTAAATCTAGAGGGCGGCTTGGACGGTTGGGGTCCCGGTGACTTCACCAAGATCGATACCGGTATCGGGGTGCCGTTGACACCGCATCCGCTGGAGGGCTTCCCGAACGGTTTGGGTAGCACAACGGCCGTCGACCGTGATCTGAACGGAACCGTGGATTGGGTGTTTGCAGGCGATCGGTTGGGTAACCTGTACCGATTCGACATGACGGATGCCGATCCGGCTAACTGGTTTAGCACGCGGTTGTTTCAAGCGACCTATGATGACGGCTCGACGGTACGCGAACAGCCGATCCTGTCCCGGCCCTTGGTGGTCAAACACCCGACTGAGGACGGTTTCTTGATCATCTTCGGGACCGGTAGCTTTATGACCAAAGAAGATGGTACCAGTCAGGACGTCCAGTCTATCTACGGCATCTGGGATCGTGGCGAGGCCTCGCCAGCGACTGCGATTGCCGGAAGCAAGCAGGATCGCTTGGTCCAACAAATCATCACCAACGTGGTAGATGACGCGGTTAGTCCGCCAATCACGCGCAGAATTGTGTCGCGTAATCCGGTGAACTACACACCGGAAGGCGGGGTTCCCGGTACCTATGGTTGGTACATCGACCTCGACATGGTACGCGCGGCGACGACCTTGTCTGGTGTCGGTAACTTGGATACCAGCGGCCAAGCGCCCCCGGCTCCGCAGTTTCCGGGTGAGAAAGCCGTACGCCGGATGTTGTTCCGGGATGGTACGGTGATTACCACCACCGTGCTTCCGGCCGTCGGACAAGCATCGTGCTTTGGCGCTAGACCCGGTTCGATACTGTTGTTCGATGCGCTCTCGGGTGGCGACGCCCTCTCCGCGGTCATCGACTTCAATACCGACGGGGTGGTGGATAGCGGCGACCTGGTCAGCTATGGCGGCGAGTCCTATGCGGGCGGCATGCTCTTCAATCAGGAAGACCTCGACGGTAGCCTGGTAGACCTCTCGACGCTGGGTGGTGAAGGCGCAACCGATTGGTTGTTCGTCAGCGGCGGTAACGAGACCATTTCCTACCGCATCGACGATATCAACGACAGCCGTACCGGACGCTTGTCATGGCAACTTCTCGAAACCTCGAACTAGTGAGGAGAGGATCAATGAAACGTAAGATCACACAACTGTTCTTGGTGTTCATCTGCAGCTTGGGCGCGTCGTCGCACGTCTTCTCCGCCGAACCGCCAATCGCTTCGGCGGTCGGCGTGATCCGGTCGCTGGACTATGGCGCAAACACGATGATTGTGAATGGCACCCGCTATCGCGTTGCGATCGACGTACAAGTCGATCTCGGCGCTGGCCACGGTGCCTTCACGATGTTGCAGGACGGCTGGAGCATTGAATTCGACTACACGGTGTACTCGGCTGTCGAACGCGAGATCGTGCGAGTGCGCCGAATTCCGGCCAACTTCGTCATCGAAGAGGCCTAAGCGGCCCTGAATAGGGAGTCGGTCACAACGCCAGTGACTTAGGTGCGCTAGTCTGAAACAAGGCAAGTTACGACGAGTGTCCTGATAGGACGCTAGCGCAATATGGATGGACACACGCCCGCGCCAGGGCTGCAGAAGATTCCGGTCAGCAATCTGGTTTTAGGCATGTACGTTGCCGAACTGGATCGGCCTTGGCTCGATAGCCCGTACCCAATCCAGGGTTTCTACGTTCGCTCGGAAATCAACATCCGCAAGCTCGCGGAGGAATGCTCGTTCGTCTACGTTGATCCACGGCGCTACGACACTCGAATCGTGGACGTCGACCTGCAAGTCGTCCCACAGGGTAAGTCCGAGCGCAAACCGAGGGACAACGTCGTGCGTCTCAAGTCGGCTCGACCCCGCCGGCCAAAGACATACCGTGACAGCGTCGAGATTCGCGAGGAGTTGGTGCCCGCCCAGACCTCGCTAGAAGATGCGGTCGACGTCATGAAGTCGGTGGTCGACAAATTGCAGAAAACCGGCGGGATCCAGTTCGAAGACATCGAAACCGCCATCAAACCTCTGGTCAACAGCGTCATGCGCAACAAGGTCGCGATCGCTGCCTTGCTGCGCATTCGTTCACTTGGAGAATACAGCTATGCCCACGCGTTGGCATGCGCGGTTTGGGCGGCGTTGTTGGCTCGAGAGCTGGGCTTCTCGCGCTCGGACATCGATCGCTTGGCGATGGGTTGTTCGCTTCTCGACATCGGCAAGGTGCAGATTCCGACGGAGCTGCTGGAAAGCCCGGAACCGCTCACGCCGGATCAGTGGACGATCATGCACACCCATGTCGACGCAGGTCTCGAGCTTGCCAAGGAAGCAGGCGTGGAGGACGCAATAATTCTGCAGATGCTGAAAACCCACCACGAGCGCCACGACGGATCGGGATATCCTCAAGGGCTGCAAGGCAACGCCATCCCGGTTTTCGGTCGTATCGCCGGTATCGTCGACAGTTACGATGCCATGATTTCTGAACGCCCCTATTCTAAGGCCATCTCTTCCTTCGCTGCCATTCGAGCGCTGCAGTCGCGGGCGGACGAGTTGTATCAAGAAGAGATTGTGGAGCATTTCATCAAGGCGATCGGCGTGTTCCCGGCGGGGACCATCGTCGAGTTGAATACGGGTGAGGTGGCAGTGGTCGTTTCACAGAACGGGGCCTGGCGCTTGAAACCCAAGGTCATGCTCATATTGGAAGAGAACAAACAGATCAGAACCAAGTTCGTCGTCATAGACCTTGCCAGTACCGGCGGCCGAGCCAGCCCCACGATCTGGATTACCAAGGAGCATCCGGCGCACGCATTCGGTATCGATCCTGGGAAATACTTCTTGTGAGGGGCGGCACGGTCAGGGGCGGGTCCGATGTAAATAGTGAGATTCAAGCGCTTTTGGCCAATCTCGACGAGAGCGCTGCGTTCGGCGTCGTGACGCTGGATAACGTCGGTGCGGTCTGCTCGGAATATGGTGTCGAGGCGGCGCAGCAAGCCATTGCCGAATTTACGCGTAGAACGCGGGAATTTCTGCGGGATAGCGATTCGAGCGTGGAACTGTCCGACACGCGGGTCTATTTCGCGTTGCAAGAACTCGTCGACAGCAACCATCTACTACTGGCCGCGCTTAAATTGGAACGCCTGTTTCAAGAGCCTCTGGTGATTGAAAAGACCGCGGTGCCGCTCACGATTCATGCCGGATTGGTGTTTTGCTCGGCAAAGGTCTTGGCCACCGATGGAGATCGAGCGCAGTTGTACAACTACGCCGAACGGGCGCGCGAGACGGCGCTCTCAAACGGTGCGACCTTTGACATCAAGTCGACCGATCAACTGTCCGTTCGAGAGACCGTACCAAGCATCAACAAGGCCGTATTGCTTGCCATCGACACCCACGATCTGACGATGGACTATCAGCCGAAGTATCGGCTTGCCGACGGCGCGTTGGTCGGGTCGGAAGCTTTGGTACGCTGGCGTCGTGACGGCATGATCATCCCGCCCAACGAATTCGTGCCGTTTTTGGCGGATGCGGCGTTGTGGGATATGACCCAGTACTGCTTACGTTGCGTCGTTCGAGATTCGTTGGAGTTTCCAACGAGCCTACCGACGTCGATCAACATCGATCCCTCATGTTTGAACGATAATCTCGTGACGCTGATCAGGGACGAGCTGGCATTGTGGAATGTCGAACCCTCGCGTTTGATGCTGGAGATAACGGAGTCCGGCGTGATTCAGAATCACACCGACTCGTTCGCTTTGTTGCAGACCATTCGCGAACTCGGCATTCCGATCTCGATCGATGACTTTGGTACGGGGTACTCGTCGATGCACCGTTTTCGCGACCTACCGGCGGACGAGATCAAGCTGGATCGTAGCTTCATTCACAACATCGTTGAGGACGAGGCGAACCAGAAAATCACCCACACGCTCATCGAACTGTGCCACCGGTTCGAGAAAACCGTCGTCGCGGAAGGCATCGAAGATGGCGCGACGGTGGAGCACCTTATCGACGCCGGTTGTGACTTGGGCCAGGGATTCTACTTGGGGGCACCGATGGGCAAAGACCGCTTCCGGTTGCTGCTCGACTAACACCCCGTTGAAAAGGGGCGCGGGCCTTTCAGCACGCGAGCGGCCGGCCTTGCGCATCTTCCTGGATGCCGTCGCCGTTGCGATCGGGCGCGCGTCGCACGCGGCCTTGCGCGTTCAAGATGATTTGCCGGGCAAATCTCGGATCGCCATCCGGCGGACAATACTGCAGATGGCCGTTTTGCCAGTCGGTGTAGCCGCGCGCCGTAAACTGCAGGTAGCTCCTGTTACGAAACGAACGCCAATAAAATCGTTCTCCGGGTCGCAACTTCGGTAGCCGGGCGGCAATGAAGTCATCTCCGTCTACACGTCTGTTGCCGTTGTGGTCGGCGAAGACCAAGGTTCCCTCGTGCCAGAGATTGGCGCCGAGGCACACATCGTCGGTGCCTGGACAGAGGGTCGTCGTGGTCTGATGCGAGAGCGCGACGGTGCGCGCTAGTTGCACGGCACCCACCATGGCGTTGATGCGCTGAGTCGCGCGCTCCGCCGCGATCAAGTCGTTGAAGGACGGCGCCGCCATCCCGAAAAGAACGGCGGCAATCGCTAATGTGACGATGACCTCAGTCAGAGAAAAACCGGTAACGGGCATCGGGGTAGTTCACCACCGGCCGGTTATTGGGCGCTATGGCGAAACCCGCCTTGGCGCGTGAGACTATTCCAACTGCAGCTTTTTCAAGCGATAGCGCAACGCCCGGAAGGTTATGCCCAACTGCTTGGCAGCCGCCGTCTTGTTCCAACGCGTTGTCTCGAGCGCATTGGTAATGAGCTTGCGTTCGATGCCCGCGAGAAACTCCTCGAGCGATTGCCCGTCAGGAAGTGCGATCGTGTCGGCAGATGCATGTTCCGCAGCACGATCGGCCGCACGTGTTGTGTCGCTCACATCCAGCTGTAGATCGCTGGGTTCGATGCTCGCATTCTCGCAGAGCGTGAAGGCCCGCTCCAATATGTTTTCGAGCTCACGCACGTTGCCGGGAAAGTCGTACCCCGTCAGTGCCGTGAGGGTCGCCTCGCTGGTCTCGGGCTTTGCTGCATCGTAATCCTGCGCGATACGCGTCAAGATCTGGTCGGTCAACTCTGGGATGTCGCCCGGGCGTTCTCGAAGACTTGGCATCCGCAGTTCGATAACGTTCAAACGGTAGTAGAGATCCTGCCGAAACCGCGACTCGGCGACCTCGTTGGCAAGGTCTCGGTGGGTTGCCGACAACACGCGTACGTCGATCCCGATCTCGTTCTGCGCGCCCACGGGGCGAACCGCTTTTTCCTGGATCGCACGCAGTAGCTTGACCTGCATGGACAGTGGCAGATCGGCGACTTCATCGAGAAACAGCGTGCCGCCTTCCGCGGCTTGAAACAGACCCTGCTTGTCGGCCACCGCACCGGTGAAGCTGCCTTTCACATGGCCGAAGAATTCGCTTTCCATGAGCTCGGTTGGTATCGCACCGCAATTGACGGGTACGAAGGGCGCCTCGCTGCGGGGACCTTGTTCGTGAATGAGGCGAGCGGCAACCTCTTTGCCGGAACCCGATTCGCCGCTGATGTAGATCGGCGCTTGGCTGCGAGCAAGTTTGGCGATTTGCGCGCGCAGTTTGTTCATCGTATCGGACGTGCCTGTCAGACGCATGCCGGCTTTTGGTAGGTCCGGGCTGAAGGGGCTCATTTTCAAGGCCGTGTCGACCAACGCACGCAGCTGCTCGAGATCGACGGGTTTCTGTACGAAGTCGAAAGCACCCGCCTTGAGTGCGTTGATTGCCGCATCCATGCTGCCGAACGCTGTGATCACCGCAACCGGCAGTTCGGGGTTGTGCTCGGCGATATGGGCTACGAGGTCCAGACCGTTGCCATCGGGCAGGTTCATGTCGGTCAAACACAGTTCGAACTCGTGTTCTTCGAGTAGCCGTCGAGCGGTACCGAGGTCTTCGGCGGCCTTGGTATCGACGTTCATGCGCCCCAGCGTAATTTCCAACAACTCGCGGATATCGGGTTCGTCATCGACGATGAGTGCTCGTTTGTTGGTCATTACAGAGTGATCCGATCGGGGTGGGCGAAGATGATGCGAAAGCAGCTACCGCCGTCATCGTGGCGAGAATAGCTCAGGCGTGCCTGGTTCGACTCGCATAGCTCGCGGGAAATATATAAACCGAGGCCGGTACCCGACGCCTCGGTGGTGAAGAACGGCTCGAACAGGTTGGCGACCTTCGCTTCATCCACACCCGGACCGCGATCGATGATGTTGAGGTAAGGGCGCTCGGAAATCGCATCGACGCCGCCTTGCAAACGCACGTAGGAGCATTGGCTGTGTTCTTCGCTGTAGCGCAGACCGTTTTGCACCAGGTTGGTCAACACTTGATGAAACTGGCTTGGGTCCATGCGTATCTCGGTATCTTGCGGTTCCACATCAATTTCGATCTCGGCCCCATGGTTGGCGTTCGTGTACGCGTTGTTGAATTCGCGCAACTGTTCTCGTAGCTTGAGTCTAACCGGCGTAGCCGGCGCGCGGCGTGACATCTCTAGCACATTTTCAATCACGTCGTTCATACGCAGGCAATGATCGTAAATGATGTCGGTCAAGCGTTGATCGCCCTGGTCCAAATTGGGGGATTCGCTCAACAATTGCGAGGCGTGACTGATTGCGCCCAAAGGGTTGCGAATTTCGTGTGCGATGCCCGCCGATAGACGGCCCAATGACGCCAGTTTGAGCTGCTGGGCTTGCTGTTGAATCTCTCCGGTGTCTTCGATGAAGATCGTCACATCGCCCTCCGGATCTTGCGTACGCACGGGCAAGAAATTAGTGCGAATTTCCGGGGCGGTCGTCTCCAATTGAAACGGTGGTGATCGCAAATAGACGTTGTTGCGCCAGGCGTCGAGGCGTTCGATCAGTTCCTTCGGCAGGGCGCGTAATTCTTCGTCCGGGTTGGCGCCGATCAACGTGCGTGCCGATTGGTTGGACATGCGAATGTTGCTGTCGCCATCGACGAGAATAATACCGGTGCGCATGCGCTGCACGATGATACGGTTGACCCGTTCCAGATCGGCGAGTTCGGCCGCCTGCGTCAGAGCCCGTACGTCGTTCTGGCGAAGGCGCGTGGACAGGTTCTGAATGGCCAACGAGAACGCAAAGTAAAGGATGCCAAGCACGCCCGCTTGAAAATAGTCGTCATGCAGGTGGGGTGCCGACAGCGAAAGGTAGAATTCCTCATAGAGTACCGAGATGCTGGCGAACGCTGCGACCAATGCCGCTGCCCGTCCCGTGACGATGATCGCTCCGGTCGCCACGGCCACTAGGATCAACGCGCCCAGACCGCTGCTGACACCACCGCTCGCATACATTAGCCACGTTAGCGCCAACACGTCGTACAGCACGAGCGAGAAACTGATGTACTGGTGAGAAAAAAATCCGCGCGGCACCAACTGCAGCACGACGGCGCTAGCCAAATTGATTGTCGTGTACCCGACCGCAACCCACACGAATACGCCGGGCAAGAGTGCGCCCAGTCGAGTTTCGATGAAGGTCTGGGAGATGACGGCCAAAAGCGAAAGGCCGACCAGCACGCGGTAATAGTTGTAGACCTTCAACAGCGCCAGATTGAGGTCGAGCCGGCGCCGCTCGATCTCCACTAGGATCTCAGCGCGATGAGTGATCATGGACTAGCGGCCTGTCCCGGAAATAACCGCATGAAGGTGAAAAGAGACAAGCAGATTGGTGAAATTGTTTCTGGGACAGAACACCTAGCTTTGCTATACAAAAGGCAGCCAGCTATACCATCTACGCTTTTTCTTTTTCGCTCCCACCTCGGTGTCCGGCGGTGGCGGGGGGATGAATCCCTCAGGATGCTCGAGACGAATGGGTGGTGGCACGTCGGGTCGGTCCAAAATTCCAAGTGTCATCAGATTGGTCCACGAACGGTCACGGTTGCGGATGCGGTCGGCAAGCACCAGGTCGCCTTCGGCGTCGAATGCAGAATTGCGGGGATAATTGATTGCCAGAACCCTCAACGCATCGTTGGCGGCTTCCGGTAGATCCAGCTTGTAGTTGGCTTCGATGAGAACGATCAGCGCTTCCGCTACCGATACCGATTTTGGGTAGGTCTCGAGTACGTATCGAGCACGGTTGGCGGCGGCAACATAGGCGCCGCGTCGCAGGTAGTAGTCGGCGATGTGGAGTTCCGACGCGGCCAACAGATTACGCAGATACACCATGCGTTGTTTGGCATCGGGTGCGTATTGGCTGTTGGGATACCGGGACAGCAACAGAGCGAAATCGGCGTACGCTTGGTTTGCCGATGTCATGTCGCGCTTGGAAAGGTCTGCGGTAAATACCCGGTCGAGCAGGCCGGTGTTCTTGTTGAATGCTGCAAGCCCCTTGAGATAGTAGGCGTAGTCGATGTTGTTGTGTTGTGGATGCAGGCGAATGAAGCGATCGGCGGCGTTGCGCGCCGTGTCGTGGTCCGCTGATTGGTAACGAGCGAACACCAGCTCTAGCTGGGCTTGCTCTGCGTAACGCCCGAAGGGATAGCGTGCTTCGAGGCGTTCCAGCGTTTGAATGGCCAGCTCGTAGTTGCCCGTACGGAGGCTGCGATGTGCGTTGCGGTACAAGATCTGCTCTGTCGTTTCGATCTCCTGCTCGGCCGAGTCGTCGTCGTTGCCGATGAACGGGATGAGCGAGCAGCCGCTCGCGCCGGTAACCAGAAGGCAGATGAGCAGAGTGCGGTTGACGTTCATAGGCTCCTAGCCGGCGAGTAAATTTCGCTAATTTAGCGAAATACAGTAGGGTTGCAACAATGGTTGTCCATCGGGAGATGGTTGTCCATCACGAGATGGTTGTCCATCAGGAACAAATAGACGTCCCCCCGGCGTATGCGGGGCAACGGGTCGATCGCACCGCTGCTGAATTGTTCGACAGTTTTCTCGCTCTCAGCTCAATCGCTGGATTCGTGAAGGCGCGCTGACGGTGGATGGGCAAGTCGTCAAGCCCAACAGCAAATTGTTTGGCGGCGAGCGCTTAACGCTCGATGCGTCTATCGAGTTGACCGACAACTGGGAAGAGCCCCAAGCTATCGACTTCGACATCCTGTTCGAGGATGCCGACGTACTGGTGGTCAACAAACCGGCCGGCGTGGTCGTACATCCCGGCGCCGGCAACCACGACGGCACGTTGGTCAATGGGCTTTTGCACCACCGTCCAGATTTAGCCGCGTTGCCGAGAGCGGGTATCGTGCACCGCATCGACATGGATACGAGCGGTCTGCTGGTCATTGCCGCTTCCGCTAGAGCGCACAAGGCGTTGACGAGTGCAATCGCCACGCACGCCATCACGCGACGTTATTGTGCTGTCACCGAAGGTCGTATGGTCGCAGGACAGACGATTGATCGCCCCATCGGTCGTGACCCGCGCGTGCGTACCCGCCAGAGCGTTCGGGAAGATGGGCGTTCGGCCGTGACGAAGATCCGTGTCCAGGAACGGTTTCGCGCCCACACACTGATTACCGCTGCGCTGCAAACCGGGCGTACGCATCAGATTCGCGTGCACATGGCTAGCATTGGTTACCCGCTTGTGGGCGATAGTCGATATGGCGCTCGGGGCGTAAGTCCCAAAGCACCGCACCCGGAAGTGTTGATCACTTTGAAGGCGTTTCGTCGCCAAGCCCTGCACGCAGCCGAATTACACTTCGAGCACCCGGTATACGGAGACCGGCTCTCGTTCACCGCGCGCTTGCCTCGAGATATGACGGAACTGGTCGGCGTGCTACGCCAAGACAAAGCAACCCATGCCGAGTTGGATTGACGCGAGCTGGCAGGTGCCGCCGAACGTGCGCGCGCTTACCACGACGCGACACGAAGGCGTGAGCCGCGGTCGCTATGCGAGTTTCAATCTAGCGATGCACACCGGCGATGCTACGGAGGCCGTCGCTAAGAATCGCCAGTCCTTGCGATCCGAAATCGGCCTGAAGCGCTTGCAATGGCTTGATCAAGTTCATGGCAACCGATGCCTCAACGCCAACGACGTCAGTTGCCAAGCCGTACCCGAGGCGGACGCGTCGTGGACGACCGAAGCAGCACTTGGGCTCGTGATCCAGAGCGCAGATTGTGTCCCGGTGGTATTGACCGATGCCAAAGGCGACAAGATCGGTGCCGCACATGGCGGGTGGCGAGGGCTTACCTCTGGCGTATTGCACCGCCTCATCGCTGCTATGGAGATCGAAGGGCCATGGTTTGCGTGGATTGGTCCGGCGATTGGCGCGTCAGCGTACGAGGTCGGTGCGGACGTGTTCGACGCGGTGCTCGCCGCGACCGGCGATGTGCGCGTTTTCACGACCGGTAGCGCGGACGGCAAGTGGTTTCTCGACTTGTTTCAACTGACAGCTCTTTTGTTGGAACGCGAAGGAGTTACGCACGTCGACACGGAACGCCTGTGTACGTATTCGGACGCTCGGTTCTATTCTTTTCGCCGAGACGGGGTGACCGGTCGCATGGCAACCGTTATTTGGAAAGCTCAATAGAGCCAACGGGTCTTCGAAGTCCTTTACGCGTCGCAGTTGATGGCGACGCCTTCCTGCGCATCACTGATACGTTGCTGACGCTCATCCTCGCCCATGACGCGTTCACTGTTACCGTCACGCACCCGCACGCGTCCTCTGGCCTGCAATCTCTCGAGCATAGTGCGGGCTTGTCGACAATTTGACGTCCGAATTTTCGCAACCTCTTGTTGACGGGTGGCTTCGGCTTGGCGGAGACCCTCCAACATCGCTTGCTGGTCTTCCGTGAGATCGGTTTGTTGGTTTGCATCGGGTGCGATCGTTGCAGGAACCGTCGAGACGACGCTGGGCGCGCCTGAGCGGGTCGTAATCTGCTGGGATTCAACTCCCCTCGGCGGTTGTTGCGTGTAATTTACGACGCCGTTTTCATCGACCCACCGATAAATATCGGCGCCCATCAAACACGGTAACGCAAGGACTAGGACGACCAAACGCCAATGGCGCTGAAGGGTGGAGAGCGCACGCAGTTTCATGCGCGTGAGAATACCACAAGGTGACGATTCCAAGCCCAGTGTTATCAACAACTTAAGCGGCAGTTTCAACAGTTTTTGTTATCTACCTCTCACTTTCGTTGACAGGCTGAACACGAATGAAGAAGAATACGCGGCTCTTTGCGGTTCCGCGGTAAGAACCGCCGAGAAATCAACGAGTTAAGGGGTAGAAAAGCATGGAAGAGGAGCTGTCCGGTGGCGATATGCTGATTCGTGCGCTACAAGACGAGGGCGTCGAATACCTGTTCGGTTACCCGGGGGGCGCAGCCCTGCATATCTATGACGCCATCTTCAAGCAACAGAAAGTGCAGCACATCCTGGTTCGCCACGAACAGGCGGCGACCCATATGGCCGACGGCTATGCTCGAGCAACCGGCAAGCCGGGGGTGGTGCTTGTGACGTCTGGGCCGGGGGCGACCAATGCGGTAACCGGCATTGCAACCGCCTATATGGACTCGATCCCCATCATCGTGATTTCCGGCCAGGTGCCGACAGATCTGATCGGCACGGACGCTTTCCAGGAAGCCGATATGGTTGGTATCTCGCGGCCCGTCGTCAAACACAGCTTTCTCGTGCGAGATTGCGCGGAAATACCTGCGACCGTAAAAAAGGCGTTCCACATCGCCACCACCGGCCGCCCAGGCCCCGTGGTCATCGACGTACCCAAGGATGTCACCGATCCTTCGAATACCGCGCCCTACCTCTACCCCGAGTCGGTCGAGCTCAGATCGTACAAGCCGGCGGTACGCGGCAACGGTCGCCAGATGCGCAAAGCCGTGGACGCGCTTCTGAAGTGCAAGCGTCCGATGATCTATAGCGGCGGCGGTGTCGTACAAGGCAATGCCGGGGAGGCGCTGACGCGGATTGCCAAACGATTGAATTTCCCGGTCACGAACACCTTGATGGGCTTGGGAGCGTTTCCTGGTGAGGATGACCAGTTTGTCGGCATGTTGGGTATGCACGGCACCTTTGAAGCCAACATGGCGATGCATCACAGCGACCTTATCTTTGCGATCGGGGTACGGTTCGATGATCGGGTGACCAATAGCCCGGCCAAGTTCTGCCCAGACGCGACCATCATCCACATCGACGTGGATCCGGCCTCGATCTCGAAGATCATCCAGGCAGACATCCCCATCGTTGGCCAGGTTGAAAGTGTGTTGTCGGATATGGACGTGATACTCGAGGCCGCATTGGAAAAATCCGCCGATCTCCCGGATAAAGCTAAGTTGCAAGATTGGTGGCAGCGCATCGGAGAATGGCGTGCTGCACACGGGCTCAACCATGACATGCCGTTGACCGAAAGCGACGTCATCCTCCCCCAACAGGTGATTCAGAGCCTGTACCGAACCACACAGGGTTCGGCCTACGTCACCAGCGACGTAGGCCAACACCAGATGTTTGCGGCCCAGTACTACAAGTTTCCGGTCGGACGCCGTTGGATCAACTCCGGGGGCCTTGGCACGATGGGTTTCGGGTTGCCGGCCGCGATGGGCGTGCAGTTCGCCTTCCCCGAAGCCACCGTCGCGTGCGTCACCGGCGAAGGCAGCTTCATGATGAACATGCAGGAACTGTCCACGTGCTTGCAATATGGGCTACCGATCAAGATGGTTTGCCTCAACAACCAAGCTCTCGGCATGGTCAAGCAATGGCAGGACATGCAGTATGGTGGCCGCCTTTCCCAAAGTACCTACAGTGATTCGCTGCCGGATTTCAAAACCTTGGTCGAGGCTTTCGGACACATTGGATTTCGTATCGACAAGCCTCAAGACCTCGACGCTGCGATGACGGAAGCCTTCAGTCCGAAGCTGAAGGACAAAACCGTATTCGTCGACGTGTGGGTAGATCCTCACGAGCACGTGTACCCGATGGCGATCAAAGGTGGCTCGATGCAAGACATGTATCTCAACAAGATTACGACCACCCAGCAGGGAGACTACATGTGATGCGGCGCATCATCGCGGTACTGCTCGAAAACGAGGCCGGCGCACTTTCGCGGGTCGTGGGTCTATTTGCGCAACGCAACTACAACATCGAAAGTCTCAACGTCGCGCCTACCGAAGACCCGACGCTATCCAGGGTGACGCTGACCACTGTGTGCGACGACAAAAAAATTGAACAGATCACGAAACACCTCAATCGCTTGATAGATGTGGTGAAAGTGCTGGATCTCTTCGACGCCGAATACGTAGAGCGAGAACTCATGCTCATCAAGATACGCGCCGAAGGTGCTGTACGGGACGAAGTGAAACGCAGCTGCGATGTGTTCCGCGGTCAAATCATCGATGTCACCCACAACACCTATACGGTGCAGGTGACCGGTCCGAGCGACAAATTGGACGCCTTCATCCGAGCGGTCGGGAAAACCACGATCCTTGAAGTGGTGCGCTCGGGTGTCTCCGGTATCAGCCGCGGCGACAAGGTATTAAGTGTATAAAGAGAGGAGTTGTCCGTACGCAAGAGCAGGCCTGCCCTTGAGAAGAGCAGGCCTGCCCTTGAGAAGGGCAGGGCCACCCTTAAAAGAGGACTGAACATGCAGGTTTATTACGA
The DNA here is from genome assembly GCA_027297435.1 of Gammaproteobacteria bacterium. Classification (GTDB taxonomy): domain Bacteria; phylum Pseudomonadota; class Gammaproteobacteria; order Pseudomonadales; family Azotimanducaceae; genus Azophilus. The sequence goes on from JAPUIA010000293.1 coordinate 18,918, forward strand.
TAAAGACGCCGACCTATCGATCATTCAAAAAATGCATGTGGCCGTTGTCGGCTATGGTTCCCAAGGTCATGCCCACGCCAACAATCTACGCGACTCCGGGGTCACAAGCGTCATGATAGGTTTGAGGGCCGGATCTGGCTCCTGGACGAAAGCCGAGAACGCCGACTTCAAGGTGGCAGAGGTTCCGGAGGCGGTCAAAGACGCAGATCTGGTGATGATTCTCGCGCCGGATGAGCTGCAACGGGCGCTCTATAGTGATCAGATCGAACCCAACCTGAAGCAGGGAGCGACACTGGCTTTTGCGCATGGGTTCAACATTCATTTTGGCCTCATCGAACCGCGCGCAGACCTCGACGTAATCATGATCGCCCCGAAAGGACCCGGTCATACGGTGCGTTCTACGTACGTGGATGGGGGTGGTGTGCCGAGTCTCATCGCCATCGCCCAAGATGCCACCGGCCAAGCCAAGAACACCGCGCTTGCCTACGCATCGGCCAATGGTGGTGGGCGCGCGGGCGTGATCGAAACAACCTTTCGTGAGGAGACCGAAACCGATCTGTTTGGCGAGCAGGCGGTGCTCTGCGGTGGAGCAGCCGCACTCGTGCAGGCGGGGTTCGAGACGCTGGTCGAGGCAGGCTACGCACCGGAGATGGCTTACTTCGAGTGTTTGCACGAGCTGAAGCTCATTGTCGATCTTTTCTACGAGGGCGGGGTGTCCAACATGTGGTACTCCGTGTCGAATACGGCCGAATACGGCGGACTGACGCGCGGACCACGCATTGTGACGGACGAGACCAAGCGGGAAATGAAGCGTATCCTTGAAGAGATTCAAACAGGACGCTTCGCCCGCGAGTTTGTTGCGGAAAACCAGGCGGGCGCGCCCACGATCAAGGCGATGCGCCGGCTGACGGCTGAGCATGAGCTTGAAAAGGTGGGGAAACGACTACGTGACATGATGCCCTGGATACAAGAAAACCGACTCGTCGACAAAGCCAAAAACTAGCGGGTAAGCCTGTGAGCGATACCGACAATCCCAAACTACGGGCGATCAGTCCGTCTGAGGATGAAACCCGAGTGGCTGGTGATAGCGGCGAAGGCCGCCATCGCCGGCGCGGGATCTATCTGCTGCCCAACATCATCACGACTGCAGCGTTGTTTGCAGGTTTCTACGCGACGGTTGCCGGGATGAACGGCCGTTTCATCGCCGCGAGCTTGGCCATCTTTGCGGCGATAGCGCTCGACACGGCGGACGGTCGGATCGCACGCCTGACGCGCACGGAGAGCAACTTTGGTGCGGAATACGATAGCCTTTCGGACATGGTGGCGTTTGGTGTCGCACCGGCATTCGTCGCGTTCTCCTGGGGATTGTCGAACCTCGGACAGATAGGCTGGGTGGTGACGTTCGTGTATGTCGCGTGCACCGCTCTGCGGTTGGCGCGTTTCAATACGAAGAGCGAGCTGGCGAGTTTTACCGGACTGGCTTCTCCCTCGGCCGCAGCCGTCATTGCCTGTACGGTTTGGGTCTGGGACGAATCGATTATCGGGGCGCCCTCGATATTTGCCGCCTCGATGCTGGGGGTCATCACCACGATTGTCGCACTTTTGATGGTTTCCAACTTCACCTACTTTTCGCCCAAGCAGCTGAATTTCAAAGGCCGCGTACCCTTTGTCACGCTGGTATTGGTAGTGCTCGCGTTTGCGGTATTGTTGGTGGACCCGCCCCGGGTATTGCTGGCGATGTCGGCGTTGTACGCGCTTTCCGGTCCGGCGCAGTTTAGTTGGCAATGGATCAAGAAGCGGAACAAAGCCGAGGGTTGAGCCTCTAACGTCCGAAGCTGATAGGAACGGTCGTGCTGATAAAACGCCCCCAAGACATCGCTACGAGTGAGATTACCCAAGAGTCGGTGTTCCATTCGCGACGCAAATTCGTCAAGTCGCTGGGGTTGGCAGCAGGTGCGCCCCTGCTGGCGTCCTCGCTCAGAGCCAACGTGCCGAACGTGGACGAGGAACTGACCCCTGAGTCAATCGTCACGTCTTACAACAACTTCTACGAATTTGGGATGGACAAGGGCGATCCCGCGCGCTACGCACATGCGTTGACAACCGATCCTTGGTCAGTGCTAGTGACCGGTGAAGCCGCCAAGACCGGTAGGTTTGCGTACGAGGATGTGATCAAAGGGCTGCAGCAGGAAGAACGCATCTACAGGTTCCGCTGTGTCGAGGCGTGGTCCATGGTCGTGCCTTGGTATGGCATTCCGATGAAGCAACTCCTCGAGCAGTTCGCGCCGAACGGCAATGCCAAGTATGTCGAGTTCACCACGCTGTATCGACCAAGCGAGATGCGCGGGCAAGGGTCGGTTTTCACCGGTATCGACTGGCCGTATGTCGAAGGCCTGCGAATGGATGAAGCCTATCATCCGCTGACGCTGATGGTGACCGGCGTGTATGGTAAATCTTTGCCGAACCAGAACGGTGCGCCTTGGCGGATGATCGTACCGTGGAAATACGGCTTCAAAGGTGCCAAATCGGTCGTCAAGATCCGCTTTATGCGCCGCCAGCCGAAAAACACGTGGAACATCCTCGCGCCCCGCGAGTACGGGTTTTACGCTAACGTCAATCCGGCCGTATCGCACCCGCGTTGGAGCCAGGCGAGTGAACGCAGGTTGCCGAGTACCCTCTTCAATCCCAATCGCAGACCGACGTTGCCGTTCAACGGGTATGCGGAGCAGGTGGCGTCGCTGTACGCCGGCATGGATCTCACCCGCCACTTCTAACGTCGAATGATAAAGGTCGTCGCTTTTGCCGTGCTGAGCTTGCCGCTGGTGTGGTTGTGCATTGCCATCGCGGCAGATATCTCCAATCCAGGTTCGATGTTGGGCGCCGATGCGGGAGAGACCATTCTCTTTCACCTCGGTGATTGGGGTATTCGTTGCCTGCTGCTGGCGCTGAGCGTATCGACGATTCGCAGGTGGCTGAAGATTCCAAAGATATTGCGGGTACGGCGGATGGTGGGCGTGTTCGCATTTACGTACTTGTTTCTACATTTCCTAACATACCTCTGGTTCTTTGCCGGGTTTGATTGGGCGCTGATCGGTGAGGACCTAACGGAACGGCCCTACATAACCGTTGGATTCACTGCTTTGGTTATCTTGTCGCTACTGACGGCAACGTCGACCAACGGCTGGCAGCGACGATTGCGGCATCGCTGGCGGCAGCTGCACAAGTTGGTCTATCTTGCCGCTAGTCTCGGGGTGCTGCACTTTTGGTGGTTGACGAAGGACGGGTACGGTGAGGTATTGGCATACGGGCTGTGGCTCGGCGTGCTGTTTGTTGACCGCTGGTTGGCTAGCCGGGCGGTGAACACCAACCAATTAGGAGTAAAAGCATGATCGAGCTTGCCGATCGAACGTGTGAAGCTTGCAAGGCGGACTCTCCCGCCGTGGCTGCGAACGAGCGGGCAGAACTGCTGACGGAGCTGTCCGGATGGACCTGCGTGCCGTCGGCTGGGGTCGACCGACTCGTGGCAAGCTTTGATTTCGACGACTTTGTCGGCGCGTTGGCTTTTGTACGCAGCATCGCTGAACTTGCCGAAGCGGAAAATCACCATCCACGCCTGGTGCTCGAGTGGGGACGCGTCGAAGCCAGTTGGTGGACGCACGCGATACGCGGACTACACATGAATGACTTCATCATGGCGGCGCGCACGTCGGCGCTGTATCGTGCGCGCGAATGAACTCGTCTAGGAACTTGCCATTCGAATCGCACTCGCTTCGGCCAGTGACTCGATACACTTCTCGGAATCGTCCCAGCCAATACAAGCATCGGTTACGCTTTGACCGTAGGTCATCTGATCGAGTTTGGTGATCTTTTGACTACCTTCGACCAGATTACTCTCGATCATCACGCCCATGATGCGTGCCTCGGAGTTGCGTAGCTGTCCGCAGATATCGTCGCACACGGCGATCTGGCGACGATGGTCTTTTTGACTGTTGGCGTGGCTCATATCGATCATCACCCGGGGACACACACCGGCTTGTTCGAGCATGCGGCTCGCGTAGTGTACCGAGGGGTTGTCGTAGTTGGGCTTGCCGCCGCCGCCCCGCAAAATTACGTGGCAGTCTTCGTTGCCGGCGGTTTGGAATATGGCCGAGTGTCCCTGCTTGGTGACCGATAAGAAGATGTGGGGATGTTCGGCGGAACCAATCGCGTCGACGGCAACCTGAATCGAGCCGTCCGTACTGTTCTTGAAGCCGACGGGGCACGAAAGACCTGACGCCAACTGTCGATGAATTTGACTTTCCGTCGTACGGGCACCGATAGCTCCCCAACTGACGAGATCGCCGACGTACTGAGGTGAAATCGGGTCGAGGTATTCGGTGCCGCTACCGATGCCGAGGTTGCTGATGTCGTGCAACAGCGTCCGCGCGATACGTAAGCCGCTGTTGATCTCGAAGGAATTGTTCAGGTTCGGATCGTTGATCAAGCCTTTCCAGCCGACCGTCGTGCGCGGCTTCTCGAAGTACACGCGCATGACGATATGCAGCGAATCTTGGTACCCGTCGGCAATCGCACAAAGCTTCTCGGCATATTCGATCGCCGCGTTGGGGTCATGAATGGAACACGGGCCGATCACGATGAGTAACCGTTGGTCTGTGCCGTGAACGATGTCACTGATCTGTTTGCGCGTAGCGAACACCAACTCGGAAGCGGCCTCGGATAGCGGAATCTCATCGATCAGGTCTTGCGGCGCGATCACCTCTTGCATGCCCGTGATGCGGACATCGTCGGTCTGGTACTTCATGTTGTAAGGTGGTTTCCCTTTGGCAGGTGTGGAATGCTACCAGAACCACCTTAGCGTGTTCCCGTCCAGAATGGACGGGCACTCGCGTGATGGGCATGGACTGAACTAAAACTAGATAGATCAACGCCGTTGGATGCACGCGACAAACAGCTTCTCAATGACATGGGTGTCGACGTCTGGTTCGAGCGCACCACAACGGTTGCCGTGGCGCGACCCGTCGACCCCATACGGTCAACGCTACTCGAAGACCCTGGGACTTTCCGTGTCGTCGGACTGGGGATTCCCGGCGTGTTGCTGCTTGCCGATTCGCTCAATCGCCGCGAAGAGACGCAACTTGCCCATGACATCCTGCGGGCCGTGATCCAGTCTTGGCAAGCGAAGCCGAAACAGCTCGTATTTCAGTGGCCGCAGGTTGGCGCCTCTGGCGATCCGCAGGGGGCTTTGCAGGCGTTTGTCGAAAAATTGGTAGCAGACTTCGACTGTGGTGTGTTGCTGGTCACAGAATCCGTGCTAGGACGGCTGCAAAGTACCCCCATCGAACCCATCGTCATTCCCAATCTCTCCGCAATCACATTGCCCGAACACAAACGCATGCTATGGCGACAGCTTCAAACCAACACGCAGTAATCAGCTTTCGGCCGATGTCGGCAGATGACTTAGGCACGGTGCTCGAAAACGAGATGCGTGCCTATGAGTATCCGTGGACGCGCGGTGTATTTTCCGATTGCCTGGCCGCGGCGCACGAATGCTGGGTTGTTTGCGTGAGCGATGCGGTGGTCGGTCACGGCGTACTCTCGGTTGGTGCCAATCAAGCACACCTTCTGAATGTCTGCATACGTCGCGACCAACAGGGATTCGGATTTGGTCGTGAGTTGGTGAATTTCATGTTGACCCGGGCCGAACAAAGTGGCGTAGGCACGGTGTTCTTGGAGGTCCGGCCCTCGAACTTTGTGGCTCGACGCCTGTACGAGACGCTGGGATTTCGCGAGATCGGCATGCGCAAGAATTACTATCCCTCCCATACCGGCAACGAAGATGCTCGAGTTCTGGCTTTGCAGCTCGACTACTAGCAGCCTGTCGGACTTAGACCGCCACAACTCAACAATAGGTTTTTGGAGCTCAAGCCTCTAGAATGCGGCGCTTTTCGCCTGCTCGAAATTATGTCAGTCGCTACCCCGTCAGCAAATCGCCGCACCTTTGCGATCATTTCCCATCCCGATGCGGGCAAGACTACGATGACGGAGAAGCTGTTGTTGTTCGGCAATGCAATCAAGCTTGCGGGTACCGTGAAGGCTCGCAAGTCGGATCGTCACGCCACTTCGGACTGGATGGTGATGGAGCAGGAGCGAGGCATCTCGGTAACCACGTCGGTGATGCAATTCCCATATCAGGGTCGTGTCATCAATCTTCTCGACACGCCCGGCCACGAAGACTTCTCGGAAGATACGTATCGCACATTGACCGCGGTCGACTCTGCGTTGATGGTGATCGATGGCGGCAAAGGTGTGGAGCCGCGCACCATCAAGCTGATGGAGGTGTGTCGACTGCGCGATACGCCGATTGTGACGTTCGTCAACAAGCTCGATCGAGACGTGCGCGATCAGGTGGAAGTGATGGACGAGATCGAGGATATCTTGCAAATTCAATGCGCCCCGATGACGTGGCCGCTTGGTATGGGGCGTCACTTCAAAGGCGTTTACGATCTCAATGAAGATTGCATCACCACGTACCAAAAAGGCCAGGGTCACCATGTTTATGACTACCCCTTGATCAACGGGCTCGAGAGTCAGGAGGCGCGTGCGCTCTTAGGCGACGAATACGATGAGATTGTTGATGAGATTGAACTTGTGCGGGGTGCAAGCCATGCGTTCGATGCCGAAGCCTTCCGGAACGCGACCTTGACACCCATTTACTTTGGCACCGCGCTCGGCAACTTCGGCGTACGGCACATGCTCGATGCGCTTGTGGAACATGCGCCGCCGCCGCAATTGCGGGAAGCCGAACAAAGGTCGGTGTCGCCGGAGGAAGAAAAGTTTTCCGGTTTCGTCTTCAAGATTCAAGCGAACATGGATCCCAAGCACCGCGATCGCATTGCGTTTTTGCGAGTTTGTTCGGGCAGGTACCAACCGGGCATGCGCATGCGCCATGTGCGGCTGGGTAGGGACGTCAAGATCAGCGACGCGGTGACGTTCATGGCGGGTGATCGGGTGAAGGCTGAGGAGGCTTATGCGGGTGACATCATCGGCTTGCACAATCATGGCACCATTCAAATTGGCGATGCGTTTACGCAAGGCGAGGATCTGAAGTTCTTGGGCATTCCTAACTTCGCGCCGGAGTTGTTTCGACGGGTTCGGGTGAAAGACCCGTTGAAACGCAAACAACTCGAGAAAGGGCTCGATCAGTTGGCGGAGGAGGGGGCGACACAAATCTTCAAACCCTTGACCAGCAACGACCTCATCGTCGGTGCGGTGGGTACATTGCAATTCGATCTGGTGGCCCACCGGTTGCAGGATGAGTATCGGGCCGACTGTGTCTACGACAGCAGTAACGTGTACACGGCCCGTTGGGTCGCTGGTCAAGACGACGAATCATTTGATGAATTTCGCCGCAAAAATGCAGACAAACTGGCGCTCGATGGCGGCGGCTATCTGGCGTACCTGGCGCCGACGCGAGCCAACTTGCAGCTTACCGAGGAACGCTGGCCCGATATCGAGTTCCGTAAAACCCGCGAACATTGACCGAGCTGCTTTCAGAATTGGCGCGACCGCAGTACAGTTGGAGGGTGCCTGCACCGCTTCTCGAACACTTCCAACGATTTGCCGCTGACCCCGCGAGCGATGAGCTAGCGGCGGCGTTGCTCGTCAACAAGGTTTTGGACGCGACGGTCGATATGGCCAGCGTGCGTGCCGAGGTTGAACTATTGGCCGATGCCTGCCCTGACGATGTCGAGCCTTGGTCATACTTACGCGAACAGGGTTTCGCCGGTAATCGAAGCGACTATGTAGCGCTTGCCAACAGTTGCCTGGACGTGGTGTTGAGGACGCGCATGGGTATCCCGATCAGTCTTGGTGTACTGCTCGTGCACGTGGCCCGGCGCCGCGGTCACGAAGCGCGCGGCATCGATTTCCCAGGCCATTTTCTCGCGCGCGTCGACGACGTGCTGGTCGACCCGTTCGCGCTCCGGGCGGTGACCGAAGAAGAATGCATTGACGGTATGACGACGCAACGACCTGACGGAGATCTGTTCGAGATCGCGACGAGTCGCATGATTGCGCTCAGAATGATGAACAATATCAAACTCCAACAGATGAGTACGGCGCGGTGGGACGAATTGCTCGACGTGCTGGATTATCAGCTCGTGCTCGCGCCCAACGAGGCGCGACTCTACTTCGAACGCGGTGAAGCCTGGGAACAACTTGGTGTGCCGGATTTAGCGAAGGCCGCGTACGCCGATGCGGAGCGAGTTGCCCACGATCCCCGGATCGAGTCTGTGACCAGGAAAAAGATCGAAGCATTGGACGACGACTCGACGATCTGGAACTAATTCGATTGGCGGCCGCTAAACTAAACCATGTCGGGATAAGGGTTTTCTAGATCCAAGCTAACCGGTAAACCGAATCCGGGGATGCCGATGTCCCTGTCCGACAGTGTCAAGTCTTCTCCAAACAACACGCCTTCGCCGAATTTATAGATGGGCGACATAGTCTCTCGCAACATCGATTGGTCGTATTGCTCGCGGGCGTCATGCACGGCTTCGTTACGTTTTTTATGTTTGGTCATGGCCGCTTTGCCCCAGCGCTTGACCAACATCTGCTCGGTGTACTGGGGCGATAGAAACAGCCCGGTGGCGTTGTTGCCCCCAAAGCCTTTCGAATTGATGAGCGCGCCGGGCATGGCCAGCGGGTCGATTTCCACGTGGTTCATCGGTAATTGCAGATTGCTGTCGTGAACGTCATCCGCAATGTGGTCGATGGTAGTGATACCTGGCACCCAACCGTCTTGCCATGCGCCTATAACCGCCACAAGTTGATCGCCGCCCGCGGGTGCCATCGAGTGGCCGACGTAGGCTTTGACCGCACTGACCAGCCAATTGTCTATACCGAAGGTTTTGGCGAGCTCGTTCAAAATGTGCGATTCGGTTACGCGATTCTGGGGGGTTCCGGTACCGTGCGCTTGCACATAGGTGCCGTGGCGCAATCCGGCTTCTCCGAAGATGCTGCGTGCGACGGCCATGGCCTTCGCAACCGTCAGATAGTTGCCGACACCAGGTCCTGGAATGGACTTCTTGTAGCCGTCGGCGTTCACGAACACATCGGCGACGGATCCGAGTACTTCGGCACCGAGTTCCAGCGCCAATTCGTCGTCCATGATCAAGACGTAGACGGCTGCTTCGGCGACGGTGAATCCGGAGTTGCTGGAAAACGGTCGGCAGGCACGACGGTGATCGGGTGTGTCGCTCGCATCGAGCCTCATCAACGACTCGTCTTCAGCCAACGCACCCATCGTGCGATAGGCCTCGATCAGATCGGGGAGGATGGGCGCCTCTGCGTTGCCGACCATCACAACGCGCTTGGCACCGGAGCGAATATCTTCAACGCCTTGTTTGACGTTGTAGAGAAACGTTGCGCACGCTCCGATGACGCCTGCGGTTCCGCCAACGGACCCGAGCACGTAGGCATTGATGAAATCACCCGGCATCTCGGGTAGACCAAGCGCCCCATTTTTGGACGTGGGCCGTTTGCCCATCATCGGATTTTGCATCATGCCGCCGTAGCCTTCCGGATCCATCTGCGATATGGCGCTGCCGGAGTAGACGGCGAATTGATCCGGGGCAACCTTGTCCTTCAACAGTTTCAGGGTGAGCCCTGACGATCGCAGCGTATCCGAAGCGCCAAAAAGCGTGAGTTGCAACCCGCGCGGGTGGTTGCGGGAGGCGTAGATGGCGCCCGGGTCGAATCCTGTCGGTGTCTGACCGGCGCTCGATACGCGTGATACGCGGGTGTCGGGAATGAAGGTCTTGAAATGCTCGTTGACCGTGACCCTGACCTCGCGGTCGTTGAGGTCGGCGAGTTGCCAACCAGCGGGGATGCTGTGCGGAATTTGGCGTCGATCGAGAACGAACTCGATCGGCGCGTTCCCGGCTTTGAGGCTCGCGGCTCGGTTCCAGGGCACTCTAGCGGGGTCGAATAGCTCGATCTTGCGTATCAGCGTGTGAACGTCGATGTATTCCCGGTTCGCCGGCGTGTTTGGATCTTCTTGCAGGTTCATCAACGTCGCCAGACTCTGATAGGTGATGGTTTTCTGTGCCTCACCCATGGCGTCTATGACGAGCCGTCGATAGGCATGGTTGTTCGAAACGCGCCCGGCGGAATTGACGCCGCCGAAGCCCACGATCACGGGAAGTCTGGTCACCAGGATAGTTTCGCTAGTTGGATCAGCGCCGAGATTATACTGAGTTACCTTTCGAGCGCGATAGCGGTGGCTTCCCCACCGCCGATGCAAAGCGCCGCGATACCCCGGTTGAGATCGTTCTTGCGCATGGCATGCGCCAACGTGACGATGAGCCGTGCACCCGTTGAACCGATCGGATGGCCTTGGGCACAGGCGCCTCCATAGACATTGACCTTGGCCGGATCGAGCTGCAATTCTTGAATCGCGAGCATCGTGACCATGGCGAACGCCTCGTTGATTTCGAAGAGGTCGACGTCGTCGATCTGCCACCCGAGCTGGGTGAGCAGTTTGTCGATGGCGCCGATGGGTGCGACGGTAAATTCGCTCGGATGCTGAGCGTGCGTCGCGTGCCCGGCAATGCGCGCAAGCGGTTGTGCGCCGTTCAAGCCTGCTTCGGTAGTCAGCACCAACGCCGATGCGCCATCGGATATAGAGCTGGAATTGGCGGCAGTGATGGTGCCGTCGCGCTTGAAGGCTGGCCGCAAGAGCGGAATCTTGTCGAGCCGTGCACGTCTTGGTTGCTCGTCGTCCTTGATCTCGACGTCGCCCACCGTGATCGGGGCAATCTCGTCGCGTAAGTTACCGGACTTTGCGGCTTGTCGTGCGCGCTCGACCGACTGTGTGGCAAAGGCATCCATGGCTTCCCGGGTCAACTGATAGTCGTCGGCCGTTGCCTGTGCAAACGTTCCCATTGAAGCGCCGGTTTCCGCATCCTCCAACCCGTCCAAGAACATCGCGTCTTTGAGGTCCGTGTGGCCCATGCGCAAGCCGGCGCGCGCTTTCGACACCAAATAAGGGGCGTTGGTCATGCTCTCCATGCCACCAGCGACGACGGTCGTAGCACTTCCGGCACGAATGAGATCGGTGCCCAGCATGGTCGTCTTCATGCCCGACCCGCATACCTTGTTGACCGTCGTGGCGGCGACGCTGTCGGGTAGACCGGCAATGCGCATGGCTTGCCGGGCAGGCGCTTGTTTCAGACCCGCGCTGACGACATTGCCGATAATGACTTCATCTATAGCAGTCGGCGCGTTGCCGGACGCATTTAGCGCAGCGCTGATGGCATGGGCACCCAGTTCTGGCGCCGTGATTGCGGCGAGTTCCCCTTGAAAGCCGCCGATGGGCGTACGTGCGGCGGAGAGAATGTAGACGTCGGTCATCGGTTTTCCTTGTTAGGCCTCGTTGTTAGGCCTTCTTTGAAGCGCGGGATCAATTCGGCGAAATTACACGGTCGATTGTCGATGTCGAGCTGGTTCTTGATGATTTTCTCCCAACCGGTTCGGACGGCATTGCCCGAGCCGGGCAAAGCAAAGATCAAGGTACCGTTGGCCAACCCCCCCACCGCGCGCGACTGTATGGTCGACGAGCCGATCTCCTCAAACGAGAGCTGACGAAAAAGCTCACCAAAACCGTCGATGGTCTTGTCGAATAGCGGGGTCAACGCCTCGGGCGTGCTGTCACGGCCGGTAAATCCGGTACCACCTGTGGTCAGTACGACTTGGATGGCTTCGTCGGCGATCCAGGCAGAGACGGTTGCCCGAATCCGGTAGATATCGTCGCGTTCGATGGCTCGGCTCGCCAACCGGTGCCCGGCATCCATCAGAAGCTCTACCAGCAAATCGCCCGACGAGTCATCCGCTTCGGATCGGGTGTCGGAGATGGTGAGTACCGCACAGGTGAGACTTGTCATAAATCGCATCCAACAATGGACATAAGTTGCTGAAAACACTGCAACTTGACAGCCGGGCGATTGCGCACCGCTGGGCAAGTGGCTAGAGTACCGGCAATTCTACACGTAGCCCCCAGGCGGAACAGAACCCAGCGTGGAAAAACAACTCGTCGAGGGCGATCGGCTCTACCTTATTGCCGAAAGCCTCGCCCAGGACTTTTCTCTCTTTCCCAGTACCGACAGCGATGAATCGTTGCCGGGCCTTCTGAGCCGCTCGGAAATCCTCCGGCGCACGGAACAGCTCAAGAACCTCGACATCGATTCCTACATCGAAACGGTGGTAACACCGGCAGAGAGTCAGACCCGCACACCCGCACCGGTAGTGATACGCCAACTCGGCGAAGTCCTAGAAGAGGTATCCGACGGGCCTTTCTATAGCGCCACTATCGAGATGCAGTGCAACGGCGACGTCCGTCCAATCGGCTTCATCGCCCAAGACCGCTCGGCTGAGAGCGGCATATGGAGGCCCGACCACCATCTGCGTGCAGCCGAGTATCTCGCACGTTGGGCGAAACGTTCGATACCGATCATCACCTTCATGGATACACCCGGCGCCGATGCCCGGGAGGATGCCAATCGCAACAATCAGGCGCACAGCATCTCGCGATTGATTGTCGAAGCGAGCAACGTCGACGTACCCAACGTCGGTATCATCTATGGCCTAGGCTATTCCGGCGGAGCCATTCCGCTGGCGGCCAGCAACATGATTCTTGCGGTCACAGATGGCGTGTTCGCCACGATTCAGCCGCCTGGGCTTGCCAGCATTGCCCGAAGGCTCAACCTGTCCTGGCAGGAGTGTGCCAAGTACGTTGGATTGTCACCGTTCGAGCTTTATGCACAGGGCAATATCGACGGCGTCATCGACTATTCGCCAAACGAGCCTGAAAAGTTGGAAAACCTACGTTCAGCGATCGTTAGCGGCCTGATTTCGGTTGAAGCCCGCACCAAGCAATTCGTCGCCGAGAACCCCTATATTTTCGAGCATTATCGCCAGAGTTTGCAGCGCTATCTGAAACCGTCGCAACAACTGCAGATGATGCAAACGAGTGCTTCGCTCAAGCTCACCAAAAACCCGACGGAATATCTCAACGTTTTTGGCGTGGCGTACCGCTACTTGCGCTACCTGAAGGTACGGCAACGAATCAAAGCCACCAGCACCCAACAGTACGGCCGCTTAGCCGATCAGGATTTGCCGGCCGGCGAGTTGGACAAACGTGCAGATCTGGAACGGCGCCGGACGTTTCTGATTTGGTTGCAGGACCCCGACAAGGTCGTCTACGACGACACGCTGTCGAAGGCTTGGCGTAATTACAACGAAAAAAAGCAGGCCGTCCACGACGAGCGCGGTCGCATCGCCCAGCTGATCTTCGGAGAGCCGAAAAAGAACTATGAAAACGCGCGCGCTCAGCTCATCTCTTGCGTCGGGGTATTTTTATACAACCGCTGGAAAGGCGATGCCGTTGGTAGTCTGCGAGCACTGAAGGAATTTCTGACACACCATGAAGATACCCGGCAGATTTTGCGGGTTACGGACATCAACTATCCGGTCGGGCTGATCGAAGCGTTGCGACATGACGACAAACTGCTGGACACGATTCGTGATCGTTTCACTCACGAGGGCAAAAAGCTGTTACGTGATGGTGGGACGACGGACAAGTCGGAGGCATATCTGTGTTCGCAACTCACGCAGGAGTTGAACTTGGTCATTACAAGCGATGACTTGGTGCAGCATCTGGGCGACGATTTGCACGAGACTGCCAGAAGTCTCGTGCAGCAGGGTGCCTCGCAGATCAAAATCAATCGCGAAGTCGTGCAACATCGTTATTCCGAATACATCGCGACGCGTCCGTTGAGCGGCACACCGGTACCGTTTAGCGACATGACGGTGCTGGACGTGATCATCAACGACGAGCTGAGATCCGATTTCGTTGCAGAATGTGAAAACCTGCTGCTGTTCGACTCGGTGTACGACCAGATCATCGCCAACCTCGACGCCATTGCCGAGGAAGCTCAATCCAGCCAATCGCTGTCCAAAGAATCGCTTGCACAGTTGATCGACACCACGCTCGGTTTTGCCGCGAAAGGATTGACCATTGGCGCGGTCGGCAGCGCGGTCCAATCGACAGAAGAAATTTCGGCGCAACTGCGCGAGCAGGTGCTCGACTGGTACCTGCGTATCTTGCAAATGCCCAAAGGCGAGGAGTTTTTCCGCACGGTCGAGGAGTGGAAACGCGCCCGCTTCCCCGACCTTGCCGATGCTCTGTTCGTCGTGGTGACGTACCTGTTTGAGAACCTGCTGAACTCGTTCATCCAATCCGAGCGCGAGGGCAAAGCCTACAACGGTCGAATCGCGCCTAAAAACATCGGTCGTCGCAAAGATTTCTGGTATCGGTTGAACATGGCCTATGGCGACCTGTTGATGCAGAACGTGCTGCGCAGGTTCAAGGCTCAGTACCGCTTCACGTACGAGGACATCATCGATGAGTTCTTCACCGAGTGGGAAGAATGCTTTGCCGATCTCATCAGCTCCGACCCCTGTGCGTTCCCCGGTTTTAGACGCTCCATCGAGAACGCGCTGAATCGGGGCTTGCCGCCCTGCGGAATCGTTGCCGGAACGGCCAAATTCAAGGATGGCAGCGGTGGCATGTCTGTCGGCCTCGTGCTCTCGAATGCCGAATTTCAGGCGGGTGCTTTCGATATGGCCAGCGCAGAGAAGTTCTGCAAGCTCCTGGTGCGGTGCGCAGAACGACATCTGCCGGTCATCTGCTTCATTTCTTCAAGTGGTATGCAAACGAAAGAAGGGGCTGGCGCGCTGTTCTCCATGGCTGCGGTGAATGACCGGATCACCCGCTTCGTACGTGATCATGATCTGCCGGTCATCGTGTTCGGCTACGGAGACTGTACGGGTGGGGCACAGGCGAGCTTCGTTACCCATCCGTTGGTGCAAACGTATTACCTCTCGGGCACGAGCATGCCGTTTGCCGGTCAGATTGTCGTACCGAGCAATCTGCCGCTGAATTCCATTCTTTCCAACTATCTGTCGGTCGACGAGGGGTCGATGCAAGGGTTAGTGAAGCACCCTTTCTATTACGAACTCGACGAAGAGCTAGTGAAGATAGATCGCGAGATACCGGTACCGAAAGAAACGGTGCCGGAAGTCATCAACCGGGTGATGTCCGGTGTCTTGAGCCAAGTGCGGCCGATTGTCGTTGCGCACCACCCCCGTTACGCCGAATCCGACCTCATCAGACCAGTGAAGCGTGTGCTGATACATGCGCGCGGCTGCACGGCATCCAAGCTCGTCCGAGTTGCGCAGCGAAACAACCTGGAAGTGGTGTTGGTCCAGTCCGACCCCGATATGTCCTCGGCGGTGGTCGATCAGCTCACCAGCAAGGACACGTTGGTCTGTATCGGCGGTAGCACGCCGGATGAAAGTTACCTCAATGCTCGAAGTGTGCTGAGCGTGGCGGAGCAAGAGGGTGTAGATTCGCTACATCCTGGGATCGGCTTTCTGTCCGAAAACGCCCAATTCGCCGAACTGGTGCGTGGCCATGGTATCAACTTCATCGGGCCACCGGTGTCTTGCATGGAGACGATGGGCAACAAGTCGAATGCCATCAACCTGTCGCTAAAACTCGACGTGCCGGTGGTGCCGGGCAGCCACGGCATCTTGACCAACGCCGAACGTGCGGCCGAGGTAGCCGAAGACATCGGTTATCCGGTGCTCATCAAAGCGGTCCACGGAGGTGGTGGCAAAGGTATTCAAGTCGTCGAATCGGCTTCGGATTTCCACGAGCTGTTTCATAGGGTGACGGTCGAATCGCGCGCCGCGTTCGGCAATGGGGACGTGTATTTAGAAAAGTACGTAACCTCGATCAGACACATCGAAGTGCAGTTGTTGCGGGACACGCTGGGTAACACCAAGGTGCTCGGACTGCGAGATTGCAGCGTTCAGCGAGACAAACAAAAAGTTTTCGAAGAATCCGGGTCGACCATGTTGCCGGAGGAATTAACCAAGGCGGTATTGCAGTATGCGGCGGCGATCGCAGACGAGGTGGAGTACGTGGGTGCCGGTACGGTAGAGTTCATCTACGATCTTGAATCCGCAGCCGTCTACTTCATGGAGATGAATACGCGCTTGCAGGTCGAGCATCCAGTCACGGAATGGACCTCTGGGATCGACATCGTTCTAGAACAGTTCCGGATCGCATCCGGCGAGTCGATCGCCGAACTGGCACCCCAATCCAACGGCTATGCCATCGAAGCGCGCGTCAACGCGGAACGCGTGCAACTCGATGTGAATGGCAACCTCAGGTTTCGTCCGCATCCGGGTGAGATCAGCGAGGCGGTGTTCCCGGACGACGCGGGCGTGGAAATCATCGCTGCCGCCACCAGTGGCAAGTTAGTGTCCCCATATTACGACAGCATGGTCGCGCAAGTGATCGTACATGCGGCGGACCGCAACGCCGCGATCGACAAGTTGTCCGAGTACTTGAGCCGTGTGCGTGTCACCGGCATCTGCACCAACATCCCGTTGTTGCGTCGGGTGCTTGCGGACGAGGTGTTCAGAACCGGTGACTACGACACCGGCTACTTGGTGGAGTTTCTGCAACGGACCGACGGCGCGACACTGGTCGAAGAGATTGAGCGGGCTGCGGGGGAACAAGCATCGACCTTCAATCTCGAGAGCATCCGCATCGAGGCAAGCGATGAGGTGAAAGTGCTGTCGCCGGCCGCCGCGATCTTCTACACGACCCCATCGCCCTCAGAACCGGAGTACGTTGTGGTCGGGGATCGCATTACCGTGGACGCGACACTTTGTCAACTCGAAGCGATGAAACTCTTCACACCCCTAACGCTCAATGATTTCAACGGCGATACCGAGTTGTACGATCCCAGCTATGACTACGAGGTAACCCGCATCAATATGAGCAATGGCCAACAGGTGAATGCAGGGGATCTGTTGTTCGTCGTGAAACCAACCAGCTCGGAGGCGACAGCGCACTCGGAGAGCAAATCGTAGCTGCCCTTGACGACGCACACTGCGGCGATCGTCAAAATTACTCTGCCGCTCACGACGCGAAAGTGGTCGTCATTCCACCGATCCAACAGCTTCGTGCCAGCGCGCGTGCCACCGACGGCAGTCGCCATCGCGACCGGGTACAACCACCAGGGTAGCCATTCGCCATCGCCGACGATCAAACCGTAGTAGATCAATTTCAGCACGTGGCCAAGGGTCTGTGTGATGGCCTTGCTAGCGATGATCTGATAGCGGTTGAGCGGCGTGTTGAGGTAGAAAACGTCCAATAAGGGACCGGACGCGCCCGCCAAGAGTTGCGCTGCGGTAACGAAGACGCCGCAGCCGAAAGTGGTGAACCCATCGGTGATATCGAGGCCGGAGAGGCGCCGATTGACCCTGGCGAGGAAGGGGAAGGTGCCGACGAGGATCAACACCACGGCTGCATCGGGAACCAGTGTCAGCGCTGCAAAGCCGGCCAGCGCGGTACCTGCCCCCAGCCCATAGATCGGCATGATCCGCCATTGAATGTGCTGGCGCAGAAACCAAGCTCGGGAACCGTTGGCCGTCGCTTGCACGGCGCCATGCACCATCATGGCGCCGGCAACGGTCAACGTAGACACTAGGATCGCCATGAGGATCATACCGCCCGCCATCCCGAGAATGCCGGAAAGTACGCTCGTGGCGAAAACGCTCAACACTAGGACCAGATACAGCATCGGTGCGGGAGGTTAACCAACTCCGAATCAAGAAAAAAACGAATAAATGGAATATGATCGTGGCCTATATGGAAACAGAGGCCGCCTCATGATCGAGAATCTCGAAACCTTGATCGCGCTATCGAAGACCGGAACGATGATGGAAACCAGCACGATCTTGAAGATCTCTCAGTCTGCGGTAAGCAAACGCATAGCGGCGCTTGAACGCTACTACGATCGAGCCTTGATTGAACGCCACGGCCGCCGCGTGGTGCTGACCCATCACGGCACGCGCCTGGTGGAGAAGGTCACGCCGTTGGTGTCAGAACTGCGCAGCGTGTTTCTGGAAGACAACGCGCTACGCAAAGGCAAGATCATTCTGGGGGTGTCCGAAGCGATTCTGGCCAGTTGGGGACCACGGCTGTTTGCCCAGGTGCAGCGCGAACTACCCGCGGTGGAATTCACGTTTCATGCACAACGCTCGCCGATCGTTTTGGACCGCCTGCGATCCGGAGAGTATATGGTCGGTATCTGTACCGGCTCGTCGGATGCCGACACGGATCTGCAGAGTGAGATCGTTCGTCTCGAGCCCATGGTGATCATTCCCTCGGCCCTACGATCACTCGACTACTCGATCGGCGAGGAACTCGACGTCATTACCATCGAGTCTCGTTCCGGCGCCTGGGCATCGATTGAGGACGATATGCGACGCTTGAAGCTACGTCGGCTCGTATCGTTGGAATCGTTCTTCACGGTCGCACAGATGGCGTTGGCAGGATTCGGCCATGGTCTGGTGCCGGCGGGTGTCGCTAAAACCCTCGGCGTGGCGCCGTCGAAAGTGATTGCTTTGGATCGAGAGGGATTGAACCGCCCCGTGCGCTTCGTCGCGCGCAAATCGATGTTCTCCCAACCCCTCGTGCAGAGCTTTTACCAGTCGGTTTCCGATCACGCGGCCAAGGTGAGTTAGTGCTTGTCCACAATGCGCAGCATTCTGAGACCGCACTAGCGGAGGGCAAGGATGCCCGACCATAATGCGTAAGAAAAATGCGAGGTTTTCACGGAAAACCGACAGAGGAAATTAGCAGGACGCGAATTTCCGGACAGGAACGAGTGAGTCGGCCCTGATTCAGACTGCTAGGAGATATCTATACTTCTCGACGCGATTTGCGGGTCACACCAACCGGAAAGTAGCTCTACCCACCGAGAGTCAGCGTTTAAACACGGAATGAGCGTCAGGGTCTCTCCCCCGTTTGTCATGAAGATTTCGCGCCCGCGCATGCCGATCTCTTCCAGCGTCTCCAGGTTGTCGGCGACGAATGCCGGGCAAGTTACGACCAAACGTTTGACACCCTTGGCGGCCAGGTTGGCGAGCACCTGGTCGGTGTAGGGTGTAAGCCACGGTAGGCGTCCGAGGCGTGATTGGAAACTCAATGTGTAGCGCGAAGGATCGATCCGTAGACGCCGTGTCAGCGCGCTGGTCGTCTCGAAGCATTGATGTCTATAACACGTTGCGTGCGCAGCCGATGGGGTTTGGCAACACTCGGAAGCGCGTAAACAATGGTTGCCGGTAGGATCCGCGGCGTTCAAATGCCGTTCCGGCAATCCATGGTAGCTCAAGAGTAGATGCTCCCACTCATCGGGCAGGTGTGCCTCGATCAATTGCGCCTGGCAGTCGATGTAGCCTGGGGATGCGTAGAACGGCGCCACTACTTCGAGCGTCATATCGTTCGGCATCGCCGCGGTGACCGCCTCGATGGCTGTGGTGCGGGTCGAGTTTGCGTGCTGTGGAAACAGGGGCAGCAAGAGCAACTCGCGAACACCGGAGGCATGCAGACCGGCTACTGCGTTGGCGATACTCGGTTCGCCGTAACGCATGGCAATGGTGGCGGGTACGTTCAAGCGTTCGTTCACTGCATGGCCTAGCGACTGCGTATTGACCAGCAAGGGCGAACCCTCGTCAGTCCAGATCTTGCTGTACGCATCGGCGCTTCGACGGGGACGAAACGGCAGAATGAAACACGAGACGATGAGACGCCGAATCGGCCAGGGCATGTCCAGGACATGCCGATCCATGAGGAACTCGTTCAGGTAGCTTCGCACGTCGGCGAGCGAAGGGGATGCTGGTGTGCCGAGATTGACGAGCAGAATACCGCGGGACAACCGTAATCCTTGGGAAGGCAAGCGATATAGGATAGTATCCGCGGCCCTCGAGAATGTCATGGTCGAGCCTAGTGCCTGATGCCATCGTCATCGTCGACTACGACGCCGGCAACCTCAAGAGCGTGCAACGAGCGTGTGCCGAAGTCGGCGTTACCGCTGCCATCAGCAATGACCCGGACCGCGTGCGCCGCGCGGAGCGCGTGATTTTCCCTGGTGTCGGCGCCGCCGGTAGCGCGATGCGCAGCCTGATCAAGACGGGGCTCGATGCGGCGCTCAAAGAAGCCATCCTGGCCGGAACACCCGTGCTTGGTATTTGCCTGGGGTTACAGATATCCCTCGACCACTCCGAGGAAAACGACACCTCGACGCTTGGTCTCATCGCCGGACGCGTGCGGCGGTTTCAGTTCGACGATCCCGAATTGAAAATTCCTCACATGGGCTGGAACGAAGTGCGGCCGGTTGCTGCCCATCCGCTACTCGCCGGCATTGAGCCGGGCGATGAGTTCTATTTTGTACACGGCTACTACCCCGCCCCAATCGAGCAACATCACGTCTATGCCGTCACCGACTACGAGCACGACTTCGCCTGTGCGCTCGGCAAGGACAATTACTTTGCCACCCAGTTTCATCCAGAGAAAAGTGGCCGGGTCGGACTGCGTCTGATGGAGCAGTTCACGTGTTGGAATGGGTCATGCTGAGCAAGCGATTGATCGCCTGTTTGGACGTGCGCGATGGCAAACTTGCCAAGAGCGTCAAGTTCGTCGACACGAAGGACATCGGTGATCCCGTCGAGAAGGCCCGCGAGTATTACGCCGACGGCCTCGATGAGCTGGTGTTCTACGACATCACGGCGTCGAGCGATAACCGCTCGATCATGCTCGACGTTGTGGAAGCCGTCGCGCGCGAGGTATTCATTCCGCTGTCCGTCGGCGGCGGCGTACGCTCGGTTGCCGACGCAACCGATCTGCGGCTTGCCGGAGCGGAAAAGATCAACGTCAATTCCGCCGCGGTGCAACGCCCGCAGCTCATTGCCGAATGTGCCGAAGCGATTGGCGACCAGAACGTCGTGCTGTCCATGGACATACGCTACGCGGGGGCAACTCAGGTGTTTCCATCGGGGTACGAGATCGTCATCAACGGCGGGCGTACGCCCATGGGCATCGACGCGCTGGCATGGGCGCGTGAAGGTGAACGCCTCGGTGCCGGTGAGCTGGTGGTCAATTCCATCGACGCGGACGGCACACGCGAGGGGTACGAACTGACGCTGACCGCGATGATCGCCGAAGCCGTGCGTATTCCAGTGATTGCGTCCGGTGGCGCGGGCGAGCCGCAACACCTGGTGGACGTGCTGACGACGGGTAAGGCGGATGCCGCCTTGGTCGCGTCGATGGTGCACTACGGAGACTTTTCGGTCAGCGAGTTGAAACGCTACGTGCAGGATCGTGGCGTGAAAATGCGCATGTCTTGGTAGATGGGCAAGGGAATAAGGAGCGTGGGTGCATGAAGGCGATCAAACACGATGGTGGCAAACTGCAATGGGCTGATGTACCCGAACCGGAGGTCGGGGTCGGGGACGTCAAGATCGAAGTTGCCGCCAGTGCGGTCAACCGGGCCGATCTCATGCAGGCGCAGGGGGCATATCCGCCACCCGCGGGGGCGAGCGAGATACTCGGGTTGGAGTGTTCGGGTGTCGTGCTGGAAATCGGCGAAGGCGTGCAGCGAGTCGCGCCGGGGGATAAGGTGTGCGCGCTGCTCTCTGGCGGCGGTTATGCCGAGCGCGTGGTGGTGCCTGCGGGTCAGGTATTGAAGATTCCCAACGGCGTCTCGGTCGTAGAGGCCGCCGCGCTACCGGAGGTATTCGCGACGGCGTATCTCAACCTCTATCAAGAAGCGAAGTTAGCCAAGGGTGAGCGGGTGCTTCTACACGCGGGCGCCAGCGGTGTCGGTACTGCCGCCATCCAGATGTGTCGCGAGAGTCACAACCCCTGTTTCGTGACGGTTGGCAGCCAAGCGAAGATCGAGCGTTGCGTGACGCTGGGAGCCGTCGATGGCAGCGACCGTCACGTCGAGACCTTTCAGGCGCGCGTGAGCGACTGGACGGGGGGCGACGGGTTCGACGTCATCCTCGACCCGGTCGGGGCTCGATACCTTCAGGACAATCTCGCCAGCCTCAGCATCGATGGTCGACTGGTGCTAATCGGCCTGATGGGGGGCGCGGCGACCGAGATCAACCTCGGCATCCTATTGATGAAGCGCTTGCGGGTGATTGGCTCGACGCTGCGTGCGCGTAGCATTGCCGCCAAGGCCCGGGTGATGGACGGACTGCAACGCGACGTGTGGCCGAAGTTCGCCGACGGCACCATACAGCCCATTATCGAAGAGATCGTACCCATGCCGGACGCCGGGCGCGCCCATGAGTTGGTCGCCGGCAACGAGACGTTCGGCAAGGTATTGCTCGAACTCTAGGGCCGAATCTTTGCTTCGGCTAAAGGTGCCTTTACGTCGTCAGCCAGCCGAACTGCTGGGGTTTTCGCCCGGCTCGATGATGGATCCGTACGTTGACGAGTGCGGGTCCATCGAAGGCCATCGCCTCGTCCAACACCCCGCGCAACTCAGCTGGATCCTCAACGTAAAAGCCGCGTCCCCCCAACGCTTCCATGATGCCCTCATAGCGGGCGCCGGGCGTCAGCGCACCGGGTGGAATGGGCTTGTCGGTGGGGAGCGTTTCGTTGCCGACGCCGATGCCGCCGTTGTTCAAGACCACGATCTTGATGGGTAGCTTGTAGCGACAAGCGGTCTCAAGCTCCATGCCGGAGAAGCCAAACGCGCTGTCGCCCTGTACGGCCACGATAGGGCGGTCCGGGTGCACCACGGCTGCGGCAATGGTAAACCCGAGGCCGATGCCCATCGTGCCGTAGGTACCGGCGTCTAGCCGGTGTCTGGGCGAGCGGTTTAGCATCTGCGTGCGCCCGATATCCATGGTGTTCGCACCTTCTCCGATGACGATGGCGTCTTCGGGGAGCCAGGCGTCGATGTCTCGATAAGCGCGGTAATAGTTCATCGGTGCCGAGTCGTCTTCCATCATGGGTGCGACGGCTTCTTGGTTCGCTTGCGCTTTCGCCTTGAGCGTGGCGCGCCACTCTGATTCGGCCGGGTAAAACCATTGACGGTTGTCCAACGCTTGATTGAGCTGTCGAGCGATAGCCTTGCCGTCGCCGACCAACGCGACTTCGGCGGCCACGTTAGTGCCTATCGCTTCCGGTGAGATGTCGAGTTGTATCACCCTGACATCGGGCGCAAAGCGAGGCGGCAAGCCGTAATGCATGATCCAGTTGAGCCGCGCGCCCATCAAGAACACCACATCGGCCTCTTTCAGCGCGGTACTGCGCGCCGCGCCGACCGACAAGGGATCGTCGTCGGGCAGCACGCCTTTGCCCATGGGCGATGCCAGAAACGGCAGCTGGGTGCGCTCGATAAATTGTCTGACCTCGTCTTCGGCCCGCGACCAGGACATGCCCTTGCCGACGATAACCAGGGGCCGTTCGGCCGATTCCAACGTCGACAGGGCCGCTTCTATCGCATCCGGATGGGCTTGCGAGCGCGGTGGTTCGCCGATGGTGGCTGCTTTGACAACTTGCTCTTCGTCGACGTCGCCACTGATGACGTTGTCCGGCATGTCGAGATATACGGGTCCCGGCCGCCCATACAGCGAGGTGCGAATGGCTTGCTCGACGTAATAGGGAATTCGCGCGACATGTTCGACACCGTGCGCGTACTTGCAGTAGGGCGCGGCGAGTTCCACCTGACGCTCTTCCTGAAACGCGCCCATGCCATTCTGATAGGTCGGTGAAGCACCGCCGATGAGAATCATCGGCCAACAATTCTGTTGAGCGTTGGCGAGGCCGGCCAAAGCATGTATGACGCCCGGCCCGGAAACGACCAAGCAGGCTTGTGGGCGGCCGGTCAGGTACCCGGCCGCTTGTGCCGCATAACTCGCGGACTGCTCGTTGCGCATACCGATGTAGGTTATGCCTTCCTTCTGGGCAGCGAGTGCGATGCCGAATACCGGAAAGCCAACGATGCCGAACATGTATTCGACACCCTGCTGTTTGAGACTGCGCGCCATCAATGTGGCGCCATTTATGGTTCCCATGGTTCCTCCCCCTACGATCTTTGTCGGCGTCGTCAGCTCAAGCTGTGATCTACCGTGTGTGGTGCAATAGTACGAATTTCGTGTCCGTGAAGCTTGTGTTCGCGAATCTCGCGAAACGTGTTCTCGATGACTTCCCGACCACCGTCACCGGCATGATAGATGTTCGAGAGCAAATACAGGGTGCGGGTCGCTGCACCGGTGAAAACGAACACCGAATCGATGAATCGGTTGTTCTTGAAGGTCGGTGGTCGGTCGCCGTCGAATACGAGTTCGCACTCCTCGAACGTACAATCTTGGTATGATTGGCCGTGCAGCTCGACGCGTTCTTGCTTGAAGGTCTCGTCCCGGTAGTTCATTGCCAGCTCCGATGAGGTGGATATTGAGGCGAACAGTCTAAAGCGACGCCAACTGGGCTTGCAATGTCGTCAATTGAGCCGTTGTTTCCTCGGCCCTGGCTGTTTCCTTGTCGACGACCTCGCGCGGGGCGTTGGCCACGAACTTTTCATTGGCCAGTTTGTTCCGGATGCGGTCGAGATCTTTCTGCCTGCGCGCGATTTCCTTGGTCAGGCGGGCGCGCTCTGCGTCGATGTCGATGAGTCCAGCCAGCGGTACCATCACTTTCAGCTCACCTACCAGAGCCAGAGCGTTGGCCGGCGGTTGGTCTGCCTCGTCGAGCCAACGAATATCGTCTACCTTGGCGAGATGCTTGAATTGCGTGGCGGTCGCGGTTGCCAGTTCGCGATCGCGCTCGTCGCCGCCCTGTAGCAGTACGTTGATCGACTGCCGAGGCTTGATGTTGGCTTCGCCGCGGATGTTGCGCACGCCGATCACGACACCCTTCAACCAGTCGATGGCAGCATCTGCTTCCGGGTCTGCCTTGAGGTCGCTCGCCTCGGGGAACGAACTCGTCATGATCGTGGGATGGTCGATGCCCAGCAGGGGCGCGATATCCCGCCAGATCGTCTCGGTAACGAAGGGCATGATTGGATGAGTGGCCCGCAACAGCAGTTCGAGCACTTCGATCAGCGTACGTCGCGCGCCTCGAAGGCGTTCTTGAGTAGCGCCTTCGTCCCACAGTAGGGGCTTGGTGAGTTCGACGTACCAGTCGCAGTATTCGCGCCATACGAACTCGTAGACGGCATTGGCAAAGAGGTCCAAACGATAGGTTGCAATGGCGCGTTCCGATGTTTCCAACAGCTCGCGTGCTCGGGACACGATCCAACGATCGGGTAATCCGAGTTCGACAGGGCCGGATAGATCTTGATCTTGCGTGTTTTGCAACACGAACTTGCTCACGTTCCATAGCTTGTTGCAAAAGTACTGGTAGCCTTCAACGCGTTTCAGATCGAAATTTACCGAAGGACCGGGTGTGTTGCTTGCGCAAAACGTGAAGCGTACGGCATCTACGCCGTACGCCGGAATGCCGTCGGGAAATTCTTTGCGAATGGCTTTTTCGACGCGCTTCGCCTGGTGCGGCTGGGTCAGGTTTTCGATGCGCTTCGCGACCAACGCTTCAAGTGAGATACCATCGACAACGTCGAGTGGATCTAAACCGTTGCCCTTGGTTTTCGACATCTTCCGCCCTTCACCATCGCGGACGAGCCCCGTGATGAATACCTTCTTGAATGGCACCTCGCCCATGAATTTCAGGGTCATCATGATCATGCGGGCAACCCAAAAAAAGATGATGTCCTGGCCCGTAACCAACACATCGGTTGGGTGAAACTCACGAAGCTCTTCGGTCTCTTCGGGCCAACCCAGCGTCCCGAAGGTCCATAGTGCCGACGAGAACCAGGTTTCCAGAACGTCCTGTTCCTGGGTGAGTACCACTTCGTCGGAAAGTCCCGCTTTTTCGCGAGCTTCGGTTTCCGTGCGGCCCACATAAATGTTGCCGTCACCGTCGTAGTAGGCGGGGATGCGGTGTCCCCACCACTGCTGGCGGCTAATGCACCAGTCTTGGATGTTACGCATCCATGAGAAGTAGACGTTTTCGTATTGTTTGGGTACAAATTCGATCTCGCCGTTTGCAACGGCCCTGATTGCCGGCTCGGCGAGCGGTTTGATCTTCACGAACCATTGATCGGTGAGCAAGGGTTCGATGATTGCCTCGGAACGATCGCCACGCGGAACTACCAGCTTGTGGTCCTCCACCGAGTCCAGCAGGTCGAGGGCCTCGAGATCCTTGACGATGCGTTTGCGCGCCTCGAACCGATCTAGGCCACGGTACGCCTCGGGCGCGTTGTCATTGATCGCTGCGCTGGTCGTGAAAACGTTGACCAGTGGTAGGTTGTGACGTTCACCAACCTCGTTGTCGTTGAAATCGTGCGCGGGCGTGATCTTGACGCAGCCCGTGCCGAATTCCGGATCCACATATTCATCGGCAATGATCGGAATTTCGTGCTCGACCAGCGGCAGTCGTACGGTTCGCCCCACCAGTTTGCTGTAGCGTTCGTCATCCGGGTGCACGGCCACTGCGGTGTCACCCAACATGGTTTCGGGGCGCGTGGTCGCAACGACGAGATAGTCCTTGCCATCGTGGGTTTTGGCGCCGTCGCACAGTGGATAACGGAAGTGCCACAGGTGGCCTTGCTCTTCGCTGTTCTCCACCTCGAGATCGGAAATCGCGGTACCAAGTTCCGGATCCCAGTTGACGAGCCGCTGCCCCCGATAGATCAGCCCCTCTTCGTGAAGGCGCACGAACACCTCGATCACGGCTCGGGAAAATCCTTCATCGAGCGTAAACCGCTCGCGGGACCAGTCGAGGGATGAACCCATACGCCGCATTTGTTGCGAGATGTTGCCGCCGGATGCTTCCTTCCACTGCCACGTGCGCTCGAGAAAGGCATCACGGCCGATCTCCTCGCGAGTCTTGCCTTCCGCGTTGAGCTGGCGCTCCACGAGCATCTGCGTGGAGATGCCGGCATGGTCGGTACCCATCTGCCACAGCGTGCGTCTGCCCTTCATACGGTAATAGCGGATGAGTGTATCCATCAAGGTGTGCTGAAACGCATGACCCATGTGCAAGTCGCCCGTCACGTTGGGCGGCGGAATAGCGACGCAATAGCTAGGCCCGTTACCTTGGGGGGCGAAGTAGTTCTGAGCTTCCCATTCTTGGTACAGGTCTCGTTCTATGGCATGTGGATCGAAACTACCTTCCACGGTCGCCCTCGTTGAAGTCTTCTAACAGGTGATTAAGTTCTTTGCCGAGTGCGCCGACCAGTTGTTGCCGTAGCGCGTCGATGTTGTCCGCGACGAGCCGGTGCAGCCATCGTTCTACCGTGGCGTCGAAGCGTACTTTCAATGCGTCGTTGAGTTCCCCGGTAGCGTCCGGGGTCCAATCGCGCTTGTGGCCGTCGATCTTTTGACGGGCCTCATTCAATATCTTGCGTGTCGCCTCCCGCCACTCATCGCCCATCAGTGCCTTGATCATCTCTTCATCGAGACCGGGAAATTCCTCGCTCTCCGTGTCCAAGGTTTCGGCACCGGTTAGGAATTGTTCTTCGACGGCCATACCGCCGGCGATGACGTCCTCTAAGAGCGGCACGTTGGTTTCGGGCGTGGTCTCTACGTCGTCGTCGGTCAACGCTTGTTGCTCTTCGGCCAACAAGGCGCGAATGTTTTCGAGATCGCCCAGTAGGGCGTCCTGTTGCTTGTCAGCTTCGCGTTTCGTCATCAGGTCTCCCACTCGTCGAGGTCGTGGTGGAACAATGGATAACCGCGGTCACGATAGAACTTGTAATGATCGCGCCCCATCGACTTGGACTCGTCTACGACGATTTCGGCCACTCGATCGAAGCGCCCAAAGAATACCGGTATCTCTCTCGCGAGGTTGATCAACAAACCGTCCCAATCAGTGGCGTCGTCGTGGCCGATGACAACCGGTGCCCCTATGGCTTCCGGCTGACCGACTAATCCGTGGGGAATCATGCGGTTATCCGGGTAGCACCACAATAGCTCGTCCATTTCTGCCGCTGCGGTTGCGTTCGAGGTATGTACGTACGCTCGGTGCCCACTACCAACGGCCTTGGCGGCCAGCCGACAGGCAAAGCGGCGCATGGCACTAAGGTCTACGTCCTGCAAGATGTAGAAGTCGATGCGGGTCACAAGCGGCTCATTGACTGAGGGAGACTCTGATTAATTGTCAGCCTCGCAGAGCGTTGCGCGTGCTTGCACGCAAGGCGCGTTCTGCAGGTAATATCTAGCCATATTGGCAAGGGACGCAACGCTGCCATGGAGCACGCGAAACGCTCCCGAAGGGCGCGGCCTACGGGGCCCGTGCCCGCGTTGCACTTCTTGGCAATGGAACCAACCGAATCGCGCCTTGGCACAACCCCCGTATGTCACGCTGCGTGGCTGAGAATTAATCAGAGGCTCTCTAAGAGATACCGGAACAATAGCGCCACTGGACGACCGGTCGCACCTTTTTTGGCCCCTCCGCGGAAGGCACTACCGGCAACATCGAGGTGTGCCCAAGGGTAGGCAGAAGCGAAACGGGACAAGAAACAAGCCGCGACGATACTCCCCGCTTCACGGCCGCCGACGTTGGCGACGTCGGCAAACGGAGATTTGAGGCTTGATTGGTAGTCGTCCCAAAGCGGCATGCGCCACCCGCGATCTCCAGTCCAGTCGCCTGCGTCGATCAAAGCCAGGCCAAGTGCGTCATCGTTGGAGAACACCGCGCTCGCGTGGGAACCCAACGCGATGATGCACGCACCGGTCAGGGTGGCGACGTCGACGACCGCCTTAGGACGATAGCGCTCCGCGTAGGACAACGCATCGCACAGTACCAGGCGGCCTTCAGCATCGGTGTTCAGTATTTCGACCGTTTTGCCGGAATGGGTGGTAACGATATCTCCGGGGCGGGTTGCCCTGCCGCTCGGCATGTTTTCGGCGGCGGCGACAATGGTCACAAGGTTGAGGGGTAGTTTGGCCTCGATGGCCGCCTTGGTCGCGCCGAGTACCGAGGCTGCGCCACACATGTCGAACTTCATCTCGTCCATCGCGGCGGGCGGTTTGAGGCTGATGCCGCCGGTATCGAACGTGATGCCTTTGCCGATCAACACGATCGGTGCTGCTTTGGCCTTGCCACCCCTGTAGTTCACGATGATCATCTTGCCCGGTGTTTCGCTGCCCGTTGACACCGCCATGAACGCACCCATGCCGAGTTCGGTCATACGCCGCTCATCCAGCGCGCTGACCGATACGTTGGGCGCGCGTAACTTGCGGGCTTCTCGAAGCAGATAGGACGGGTCGCAAATGTTCGGCGGTTGGTTGCCGAGATCGCGTGCCAGGTCGAGACCTGACTTCAACGCTTGGTTTTCGCGTACCGCTTTCTGGACGTTGGCTCGGCTGCGCGAATCCGCGTGTACCTGAATGCGCGTTGTTTGCTTCGTTTCAGGTGCGGACTTGTGCCGATCGAAGCGGTAGAGCGCAAGCGACAGTTCGTACAATCCAACAAACGAGCGCCAGTAAACGTCTTGCGCTTGCACTTGGGTCGCGACCAGCGCCCACACGGCACTCGAGACTTCAGCACTGGCAAGTCGATTGGCTGTGCTTCGGACGATCTTCCGATACTCTGACGCCGAGACATGCGCGTCCGCGCCGCCGGCAACCAGAATGCGTTTGACCGGGCTTTGCCGGGGCAGCTGCACGAGCAAATTGGTGCCGACCTTATCACTGAAATCTTGCGTTGCCGTGCGCAGGAGATCTCGATGACCCAACTCACTAGCCACACGTAGGCCGGCTTTGTAGCCGCAGATGAGACAGGGTGTCGACAGCGACGCAAGACTTCCGGTTTTGGTCGAATACTTCATAATCCGCGAGACTCCCGAGTTGGCGCAGAATTCTAAGTCATGGTCGCTGCAAGGTATATCAACAAAGAGTTGGTACTGGTTTTTCTGGTGACGTTGCTCGTGCTGCTGATTGTTGCGGTCGGCGGACGTTTTGTAGGCTACCTGCAGGATGCTGCAACCGGTAAATATGCGGCTGAAGGATTGCTCACCCTCATGCGTCTGCGCATTTCCGGCTTCCTGCAATTGTTGCTACCGTTTGCGTTCTACATTTCCGTGTTGCTCACGTTTGGCAGACTTTATGCCGATCATGAAATGACCGTGCTGCTCGCAGGGGGTGCAAGCCCCGGTAGGTTGCTGCGCTGGATTGCGCTACCTGTCGCAATCCTTGCAAGTTCGGTTGCCTATCTAGCGTTGGAAGTGACGCCCAGTAACAACGCGAAGCTACAAGCCTTCATCCTCGAGCAACGCAACCGTGCTGAGTTCGAGACGGTCACGCCAGGGGTCTTCAACATACTCAATCGCGGCAAGCGGGTGACGTACGCGGAACGAATCAGCGATGATCGGCAGACGCTCAGCAACGTGTTTATCTCGGAATATGCCCCCGGCGAACCGGTCGTGACGGTGTGGGCAGAACGGGGCAACCAATACGTTGATGAGCAGACCGGTAGTCGGTTCTTGGTTTTAGAGGATGGCGCGCGCTACGTCGGCACCATCGGGTCGAAAGACTATCGCGTGATCGAGTTTGAACGATTGGGACAAAGATTGATTGTCGAAGAGGTTGTGGCGCGTGGCCCAGAGGCAGACGCCGTTGCGACGATGGAATTGCTAGACCGCGATGACGCTGAAGCGGCCGCTGAGATTCACTGGCGCATCGCACTGCCGATCTTCTGTCTGGTAAGCGTCGTGTTGGCTGTCGGCATTGCCAGGGTCAAGCCGAGACAAGGACGCTTCGCCAAAGTCGTTCCCGGTATGGCATTCGTACTGGCGTACTTCTTCGCCTTGATCGCCAATCAGAATGCGTTGCTCGAAGCGGGCTGGCCGCCAATGCTTGGCATGTGGCCGGTACACGTCGTGTTTCTTGCACTTGGCTGCTTTCTGTTCGTGCGCGTGGGGAAGCCTGTTAACGCATGAGTACTGATCGCAGAAGACCCGCTTTGGTACCGCTTGGTGTCGTTGACCGTTATTTATGCCGCACGGTTCTGTTGGCAATTGGTGCCGTCCTCTTGGCGTTCATAGGATTGCTCGCGATCTTTGCGTTGTTGGAAGAGTTACCGGAGGAAGGGGCAGATTACACGCTTGCAGAAGCGGCTTTGTATGTGGCTTTGACGTTACCCCGACGGGCCTACGAGATTCTGCCCTATGTCGTGTTCCTTGGCAGCCTGATCGGTCTTGGGCATCTGGCGAGCCAGTCTGAGCTGGTGGTGTTGCGGGCTGCCGGTATTTCGGTTTACCGCTTGTTTGCGGGGTTTGCATGGATCGTCGTTGGCGTCTTGTTGGTGGGTATCGTGGTTGGTGAGGTCATAGCCCCTCAGGGTGAAACAGCAGCCGAGGCGCGCAAAGCCAGGTTGTTGGAGGGTAGCGACGAGATCACAATCGGTTACTGGTATCGCGAGGGACCGCTGTATATGCAGATCGTCGCGCTTTCCGACGACGGCGAGTTGCTCGGGGTGAATCAGTATTGGTTGGACGACAACGACCGTTTGGTCCATTCGAGGACAGCTGCTCGTGCAGAATATGTAGAGGGACCGGACGCGCACTGGCTGCTGCACGACGGTGTGGAAACGTTCATCCGACCCGGCGAAACCGTCGTGCAAGACTTCCATGAAGTACGTTGGAACGGACAGATAGATCCACGGTTGTTGAGCGCCAGAGTGCTGGTCGATCCAAAAAAGCTGTCGCTGGTAGATCTGCGCTACCAGATCGACTACATGCAGCGTGAAGGGCTCAATGCCACATCTTATCTTCTGGCGTATTGGGGCAAGATCATGCAACCGGCAGCGGTGCTGGGTTTGGCTTTTCTCGCGCTGTCTTTCGTCTTGGGTCCGTTGCGGGAGGTCGCAATTGGAGTGAGGCTCACCGCCGGTATCGTCGTGGGATTGAGCTTCAAGTATCTGCAGGATCTCTTCGCGCCGATAAGCGTGGTCTACGATTTGCCGCCGCCGGTGGCGGTCTTGATACCTATCGTCCTGTGCTGGGCTTTGGGCATTGTCGGGATCAGACGAGTGGCCTAGTGTCCTTAAGGCTCGTAGATGATCTGGCTATCGCTCAGCATGTCGGGCCAGGTGCGGTTGCGTTTGTCGATGAACACCCACCAATAACCGAGCCCGAGCGCTGCAAACGAGATGCACGCTGCAATAAAACGCACCGTTGCTTGATTGAGCGAAGGACGCCTGCCGCTGTTCATAACCAGTCGCAGGCGCCACGCTTTCATGCCGATGGTCTGACCGTCGACGATCCAGAAGTAGGTGAAGAACATGAACAGTTCGAGAAACAGAATTGATTGCACGGCTGCCCCAAAAACCGCACCCCCGCGATTGAAGATCACCATGATCAGCAGCGTCACCAGCCACAGAGCCAGAATCAGGAAGCTGTCGTAGAGCATTGCCGCGAAACGGCGCCAAAGTCGAGCCGGGTCAGAGATGAGCGAGGTTTCCGACATCCGTCGACTCCTACCCAACGTCGTTTGCTCCAAAAGCCGGTCATGATACCGGCTCAGCGTTGGGTAAACGACTTTGGGTTACGCGCGAAGGCGGGGATGTGCGTGCGGGCGCTCTGATCGGTGTGGGATGGTTGAGCGGGAGTCGAACGGTATTTTCCGAGCACGGCCTTGCCGGGAAAAACATCGGCAACCGACTCGCCCCCGTCAACGACGAACACACCGTTGACGATCACGTGTTCGATACCTCGCGAGAACGACAGCCCGGAGTCGAACGTTGCGGTATCGATGACGCTTGTCGGATCGAACACGGTGATGTCTGCATCAGCGCCGACCTGCAAACGGCCCTTCCGTCGCGCACTGGGCGCTATGATCTCTAGGCGTAGCGCAGGCATCAACGTCATCTTGCGGAGGGCGTCCATCAGCGACAGTGCCTCGCGTTCGCGCACGTAACGGCCTAATACGCGGGCAAACGTTCCGGCTGATCGGGGATGCGCACCGGGCGCGTAGGGCATGCCGTCAGAGCCGATCATCGTGGAAGGTCTGCCGATGCCCGCATCGATCCATGCTTCTTTCATCATGTGAATGATGACGACACCACCTTGACGGCGATACGTATCAAAGGTTTGTTCTGTCAGACGTTCACCGGTGTCTTGCCACTGTAAATCCTCAAAGGTGATGCCGCCCAGGGACTGTTGCCAGCCTTCGTCGAACAGCGCACTCTCCAAAGCAGTGGATCCCGCTGTATAGGGATACATCTCTGTGGTCACGTCGAGACCGCGAGCCTGCGCTGCTTCCACGAGATCGATGCCAAGCTCGATCGAACCGAGCGCCATGCTGTTGATGTGCACGATGTGCAGCGGGGCACCGGTCGCCGCCGCGTTTGCAATGACTTCCTGAATGCCGGGAATGCCGGGATCGCGTACGTGAACGAAAATTGGCGCTTGTCGATCGGCCGCAAACCTAAAAAGCTCGAATATTTCTTCGCGGGTTGCAGCCGGTTGATAGCCCACGGGCAAACCGATGCCGAGTGCGCCGGCCTCGAGTTGGGTTTGCAGCAATGCCTTCATTTTGTCGATCTCGGTTGCATCCAACGAGTCGTACACCGATGACAATATTTGTGACCTAAGAAACGCATCGGCCTCGTGGCTGTCGACACCGTGTTGCCGAACCAGGCGCTCGAACTCGGGCATTCTCGACGCATACTTATTTTTCGCCAACGCACGCGCCGACATGTGTGCGGCCGATGCGCCAAAGTTGATCAATGCGTTGCCTTCTCTTGACGCTAACCAGCGGCTGAGATCGGCAATCCCACTTTCGAGTTCCAGTGCCGTGGTGACCCCATCGCGGGCTTGATACTCATTGGCGGCATTGGTTTGGCCGTGTGCGTGGAGGTCGATAAACCCGGGAGCGACGACCAATCCAGCGACGTCGATCCTGCGCTTGCCGGCGATTTCGTCAGCGGTGATCATGACGATCCGGTCGCCACTGACGGCAACGTTGCGAATCGCATCCAGACCGGATTCTGGATCCATCACCCTGCCGCCAACCAGCACCAGATCGTATTCGGCAACGACCGGCAGACAACAGGCGCATGCGGCCAACAACAGTATCCGTGCTAGGTAGCGCATTCGAAGTTCTATCCCCATTGTGTAGGGTCAGTATAAGCTAGGCTGTCGTATTCAGGGGGTATCAGGCATGGCGAACCGGAAGACGCTAGCCGTGGTTTTGGGCATTGTCGTCGTCTTCGTCGGATTAGTCGCCCTCATCGTCGTGATGCTTGCCAACCAATTCGTCACTTTTCAGATGGCCACGCTCATGTTGGTCGCCTTGTTGGGACTGTACGTAGGTTTCGGAATACTGATCGCAATCTATCGCCTCGTAATCAAGCTGGAATAACGCCAACGCCGCAATCCGTTGATCGCAGCTAGGCGTCGATTGGTGGTTGGCTATACGTTAACTTGGTTCACAGTTTTGGCGTCGCCGCCCGCGTATCAGCCAAAAGTGTGGACAGCGCCTCAGTTCGTCGCTTGGTGTTCAGGAAAATGGCGGCATGCTTGAAATGATCATCTTAGCGCTGCTTGTCTGGCTGTGGGTCATTGAGCGACGACTCAATGGCCTGACTCAGTCCGTCGATTCACTCAAGCTCGACGTGGATGGTTTGCGCATCGTCGCAAAGCCACGAACCGAGCACGGTGAAACGATGGATGCGGAGCCGGCCCCCAGTCCGCTGCAGAAGGCTGCTCTAGCCTGATTCGCACGAGTTCCTGATTCTCGCTTCCATTGAAGGCGAGATGTCTGTGCTGAAGGAGCTACGCGATGTGCTCGATGCGGTGAACGCCGATACGTCGGTGCACCGCGTCATCCTGACCGGCATCGGCCGCGCGTTCTCGTCCGGCTTCGATCTCACACCGCCGCCCTCGAGCGGTTCGCAATCGCGCGGTTTGGACACGCCCGCCATGACGTCTAATGGGTTTCCAGCAGGCCCAGCAACAGCACCGCATGCACGACACGCTGGTACTCGATTCCAACGGCATCGAGGAACGCGACAGGTTGATGTCGACTTTGCAGCGGGAAGGGCTGAAGGCGTTTCTCGATATGCGCGACGGACCGTTTCGCGGCTGACTTCGACAGTCCAAGGAATCGCCGGAACGAGGGTTTGTAGGCATCGACGTTAACAGCGACGGCGATTGTGTGGTCGAAGTTTTTCAGGAAGGATCAAAGATCATCGGTTCGGGTTTTTCTATATCCGCGATGATCACACTCCACTCAACGTCTGAGGTATCCACGGTGTGTTCTCCTCGACGAACTCCATCGTTTCGACGTATCGCTCTAGGCAGAGTTCGGCCTCTTCTCGGGAGTCATACAGGCCACGGTTGCCTTGGCGAGTTTGGAAGTACCATTTCCCTTCACAATAGATTATTCGATTGGGGGTGCGGCAGTACGTCTCGTTGAGGCCATCGGTTCTACGCGTTGGAATTTTTAGTGACATTCACCGATTATTGCGTGCGGGGCGCTGCATTTCGTGAACTGCATCACAGTACGAAATTGGGCTTACAAGAGTGTGCTAATGCTTATCTCTACGAGTCGAGGGTACGTTCCGAACGAATTTCAGGAGAAGTGTAGCTGGACTATTCGACCACCCCGCTGTGTTAAGCTCGAAAACACCAGCGATCTGAGTCAAACAGCGCCTTGAGCGAGGCTCATACGGGAGGAAGCGCAGTGAAGTTCGGAGTCTTCTACGAGATCAGCGTCCCGCGTCCCTGGGATGCAGAAAAAGAAAAAACCGTCTACGACAACTGTTTGGAGCAAGTCCGGCTCGCCGACGAGTTGGGTTTTGACTATGTGTGGGCGGTTGAGCATCATTTTCTGGAGGAGTATTCGCACTGCCCGGCGCCTGAGATATTCTTGACCGCGTGCGCCATGCAGACGAACAACATCCGCGTCGGTCACGGCATCGTCGTCTGCGTCCCCGAGATCAACCATCCTGTCAGAATCGCCGAGCGCGCCGCGGTGCTCGATCTCGTCTCGGGGGGTCGTCTGGAGTTCGGGACGGGGCGTAGCGCCACATGGACCGAGCTCGGCGGCTTCGGCGCCGATCCGGACGTCACCAAGGAAACGTGGGACGAGATCGTTCGTGCGGTGCCGAAGATGTGGACGCAGGAGCGGTATGCGCACGACGGCGTATGCTTCCAGATGCCGTCGCGTGCGGTGTTGCCTAAGCCGTATCAGAAGCCGCACCCACCCATGTGGGTTGCCGTCACGAGTCCCGGTACGGACGTGGACGCGGCCGAGCGGGGGATGGGCGCGCTCGGACTCACGTTCGGTAACATGGCGGAGCAAGAGAAGAAGGTGGCGAATTACCACCGCATCATCCAGTCGTGCGACCCGGTCGGCGAATTCGTCAACGAGCAGGTAGCGACCGTCAACTTTCTGTACTGCCACGAGGATCAGGCGCAAGGTATTGCAACCGGACAACGCCTGGCGCAGACGTTCGGCTACATGGCGGCGCAGCTCGTCTCGGCGCGTGAGGCTTATCCGTCACGCTCGTATGCAAGCTTCGGATTGTTGCCGCAGGCGAGACGTCAGGCGACTGCCCCCGGCGAGCAGCCCGGGGTCCCGGAGGGGCTCTGCATTGGAGACCCCGAGCGGATCATTCAGGCGCTCAAGGGTTGGGAGTCGACCGGCACGACGGGCGTCAACTTTCTGTTGAACGTCATCGAAACCATTCCACAGGAAGAGGTACTCGCAAGCCTGCGTCTGTTCGGCGAAGAAGTGATGCCCCAGTTCAAGGAGGCCCCCGATGCCAATATACGGAACGCTCGCGCTTGAGGAGTACGCCGGCGCAGCGCCGGTGACGGGCGAGCTCGCCAACGAGGAGTGGGAGACCGACCAGGCCGAGGCGCTGACGCTCAGCTACGAGATCGACGACACTTATCGGCTCGAAATGCTTCCGGCGGCGCTGCACCCTTCGATTCCGCTTTACGCACAGATCATGGTGCGCTCGCACGGATCGAGCCCGGTCGGCGCGTTCAATCTTGCAGAGGTGCGCCTGATGACGAGGGCCGGTTCGCACTATGGCGGGTACACAATCGGCGCTTTTGCCAACACCACGGAGTCGGTTGAGTTCTTGCGTACCCGTTACGGTTGGGCGGTGAGTCTGGGCGACATCGCTCTGAACCAGCGCCATTTCGGTGCGCGCGCGCATGTCGAAGTGGATGGGCGCTGTGTGCTCGACATGTCCATCGTGCATCCGCAACCGATCACGCCGGGCGACTTCCTGGTGATCGCCGGATTTCATCTCGCTCGAGTCGGTTCGGATCTGCGCCTGATCCAATCCGAACCGTCATACGAAATCGAGATGATCCAGCGAGGCAAGCCCCGGCTCACGAGCATCGATACCGAAGCTTTCGGCGACGTTCGTGTCCGACCGCAAAACCCGATCGTCGCGACGTATCTGAAAGGGAGTTTCAAGCTAGGACGCGTGCGCTACTTGATCGATCCAACGCGACCCGCCACAGAGGGGACCGAGCAGATCTAGAGCTTAGCCCGAGCTATTAACGGGTCGTACGGTGTCTTTGTTTTGGTTACCTGCTTGCTGCGTTTGATGTCCGACAGCTCGCGGACACGCGCAACGAGATCTTCTCAGTCGATTGGTTGGGTTGGCGCGGTTGCACCCGTGTGGGTTCGTTCAGACATGGTTAGCTCCGGTTGGAGCTAGTCAGGTCTGCCGATTGGTCTCCCAATCTAGAACTCGAAACTCCGGATCGGGAGAACGTGTAAGTAGTCGTTTTTATTGGTGCCTGGGGAGAGACTCGAACTCTCACTTAGTTACCTAAACCAGATTTTTAGTCTTATTCGTAACCCTTCTGACAACCCTTTGAAAACCAATCCCTTGGCGCTGGAAGCTCCAAAAACACTGCGTTTTCACTGGTCTGTAGCACGTTGTGGTTGGTATCTGCTTGTTACTGGTTGTATACTGATATTCCCTAAAAGCGGGGCACCGGCGGGGCACCGAAATGTCAGGCACCAAATTCAAGTTCACGACCCCCAAAATTCGCGGACTTCAGCCCGACTCAAAGAAGCGCCGATATCTGTATGACGAGCAACTGCCAGGTCTTGGCCTCACGGTCACTCCTAAGGGCACCAAGAGCTTCTTTCTGCAGGTGGGTCGGGATAAGGCGAAGCGCCGAATCGCGCTAACCGACGCGGCATCATCGCGTCCTTCGTCGCGATTCCCAGACATCACAGTCGAGATCGCGCGGCAACGTGCCGCGAACATGTTGTCCAAGATCGAGCGGGGCACCGACCCGATACAGGAGAAGCGAGGCAACACCGACCCAGACGAGCTAACCGTCCAGCAGGCCTTTGACGAGTACAAGGCCGAGAAGCCTTCGCTCAGAGAGAGCACCATCAAGGCCTACGAAGACGCTATGAATCCCGTGTTGGGCGACTGGATGGACCGTAAGCTCTTCAGCATCACGCCGAAAGAGGTGCTCAATTGTCATAATGGCTATGGGTCCAAATCCCAGGCTAAACACGCCATGCGAGCTCTCAGAGCCGTCTACAACCATCACATACGTATCAATCAACTGGACAAGGCCAATCCCGTAGCCATCGCCTTTGCAGGTGATGGCAAGGACGCTCCAAAACTCAACTTCAAGAAGCGGCGTAAGACCCTGATCGAGGATGGCTCCCTCGCTGAGTGGTTCGATGCTGTTGAAGCCCTACCCGACGCCGGTGAGAGGTCTACGTGGCGGGGCGACGTTGCTCGAGACTTGTTTCTCTTCCAACTTTTCACTGGACTCAGAAGTAAGAGCGAGTGTGCATCCCTTGAATGGGACCAAGTCGACCTTCGCAAGAAAACGGTCACGTATGAAGAAACGAAGACAACGGATAAAGACGACGACGATGTGGTCATTCCACTCAACTCCGAAGCGATCAAAATTCTAAGGAAACGCCCCAAAGGTAGGCACGTGTTCCAAGTAGGGGATCGCTGGCTGGATGATGTGAGGAGTTACATTGAAAAGGTGCGCGCCGTCACCGGCTCGAACTGGACACCCTACGACTCGAGACGGACGTTTTTGAGTCAGGGTGAAGCCGCAGAAGTGCCTATGCTGACGCTCAAGAGGTTGGTTAACCACGCAACAGCCGAGCATGACGTAACGGCGGGGTACATCACGCCTTCGCTTGAAGACATGAGGAAACAATCAGAACGGATTGCCCTTCGTATTCTGAAGAAGGCCAAACGCTCAAAACAGGCTTTTGGCAAAGTCGTGGCGCTCAGGGATATGGCGTGTACTTAGATAGCCCGCCCGATGGATGCCTCGGGAAACCCAGCCAGTGGGG
>JAPUIA010000294.1 GCA_027297435.1 Gammaproteobacteria bacterium
GGGTGTTGTTGGACTCCTGGAAGGGGCCGGCGAAGGGCCGACGATACTGCTGCGCTTCGACATGGACGCCCTGCCGATCCAGGAAGAGAATGACGTCCCATACGCCTCGCAAACTCCCGGCGTGATGCACGCCTGTGGCCATGACGGTCACACCACGATGTTGTTGGCGGCGGCGAAGTACCTTTCCGAGACGAGGAACTTTCGCGGTCAGGTGAACTTTATTTTTCAGCCTGCAGAGGAGGGCATTGGTGGCGCGCGGGCGATGATCGAAGACGGCCTGTTCGAGCAGTTCCCCTGCGATAAGTTGTTCGCCATGCACAACGCAACGGGCATACCGCTGGGTTGCTTTGGTGCAACGGCCGGCACGCTCACCGCGGCGGGCGCTTTTTTCGACATCGACATCTTGGGCACCGGTGCGCATGGCGCATTTCCGGATGACGCTGTGGATTCCGTGGTCATCGCGGGAGAGCTGATCGGCGCCTTGCAGAGTGTCGTCTCGCGTAACGTCAAACCGTCGAAAACCGCTGTGGTCTCGGTGACTCAGGTACACGCGGGTGACGCTTACAACGTGATTCCAGCCAGCGCACGATTGTCTGGAACCGTGCGAACCTTTGACATGGATGTCATGGAGCTTGTCAAGACTCGCATGACGGAACTAGCTGAGGGCATCGCTGCCGCGTACGGGGCGAAAGCGGAGATCGACTTCCGCACGATTTTCCATCCGGTCGTCAACGACGGTGAAGCCACCTCGTTGGCCGCTGATGTTTGTGAACGCCTGGTGGGGCCGGACAACGTGTTGCGCAACCTTTCGCCAGGCACGGGTTCGGAAGACTTCTCCTTCATGTTGGAGCAGGTACCGGGTTGCTATCTGCTGGTCGGTAACAAAGATGATGAGCACACTCGGCCGGTTCACAATCCGGGTTACGATTTCAACGATAAAGCTTCAGTCTATGGGGCGAGCTTCTTCGCAAGCGTGGTAGAGACCACGCTCGCAACAGACGCGGTCCCTGACGATACGAGGTAGGAGCGGCTTCAGCCGCGATTAATTGAATGAAATCAACGATCTATATCGCGGCTGAAGCCGCTCCTACCGTCGCTTTGGTGGTCAGTGACCGGGTCGTCGCCATAAGCGCAATCAAGCCAACAAACAACACGCCGGTCCCGACGAGCAACGCAAACGTCTCGAGCTGCAGAAGCACGTACAGCGTTGCGTACAGCGCAGCCACGATGACGGCCATCCAGGCGCACAGTCGCCGTAGGCTGGTCATGGCCCACACATACCAGCCGAGGAGCGTTGCGAGTACGGTCGTGGCGATAAAGTAAGCCAGTCCAAAGTCGATGTGTTCGGACAGCGACAGCAGCGCCAGGTAAAACAGCACCAATCCAGCGCCGACGACGCCATATTGCACCGGGTGAAAACGCAAGTTCGATCTGAGCTCGAAACAGACGAAACTCAGAAAGGTGAGCGCGATGAAAAGCAGACCATACTTGATCGCTCGATCGAGTATGGTGTAGTTCGTCACCGGCTGAAACAAGCTGATGAACGCGAAGCTGTTGCTGAGCTGAACGTCCTGTTCGCCCGCCTGCCAGCTACTAGGTAGATCCCTCGCCAGTTCGTGAACCACCCACTCGGCGGTGAATCCATCGTCGGTCACCGCGTATCGCTCCGGCAGGTAGGTGCCGTTGAAACTCGGGTGCGGCCAGGTCGAAGACATGGCGACCTCGGTTGTGCCGCCCACCGGCGTGAAGCCGAGCTGGCGGGTGCCTTTGAGCTGCAGCTCGAAGTGAAACTCGGTGGCCTCTATCGTCGACAACGCCGGTAGCGGGGCATGCACGCCGCTACCGATCCAGGCTTGACCGGTGCCGGAACGAAACGTCGCGGCCGCCTCGCCAACGGTAACTGCCGAGGCACTGCTGATGGCCTGGGTGTGACTGATGCCGACCACGATGCGAGCTTCATCGAGCAGCACTTGCACATTGGCGCGATTCAAGAGCTCGGGATCGAGCGCGGCAAACGCGCCCTGAAACTGGATTTTCGCCGAGTAAACGGGCACTTCGTAGATCGCACGCTTACGAAACTGGTGCACGATTTCGACGTTGAGATTCAATACGGTGGGCAGCCATACGCGGTCGCGTCTTCGTTCGTGCCACACCCATTGCTCCGCCTCGTTCTTCGCTTGGTAGCGGTGCACCTCTGGTATGACGAGGAACGGTCCGGAGACGCTCTGGGCATTGCCCCAGGCGTTGGCGATGTCTCGAAAAGTCGCGTCGAAAAACGCCTGCCGTTCGTCTGTCACGCCTTCCACCATCGCCAATGGAATCAGCATGGCGAGCACGATCACGCCGATGAGGCCAAACCGCAGCGTGGTGCCTTGGTTCTCCAAAAATGCCTTGTTCATACGCCGAATCGCCGGTTGCGCTGCTGGTACCAGGCAAGCGCCGTTTGCAGGGCGTCAGCGTCGAAGTCGGGCCAGTACAGATCCGGAAAATACAGCTCGGCAAAGGCACACTCCCAGAGCAGAAAGTCACTCAAGCGCTGTTCCTTACCGGTGCGGATGAGCAGGTCGACGTTGTCTGCCGTCGCCAGCGTTCTTGAGAATTCTTGCGCGTCACAGGTGCTGCCGACCTGGCGTGCCGCTTCGACGATGGCTTCCCGGGACGAGTAGTCGACAGCGAGCCGCAGATGTCGATCGCCGTCACGCGTGACGTGCTGGACGTGTTCGATGCACTCGACCAGCCGCGCGGGCAATCGATCCTTCCGGCCGACCACCTCCACCCGTACGCGCTCCTTCAAGCATAGCGGGGTAAATCGGCGCACGGCTTCGTCTGCCAGCTTCATCAGATAGGCAACCTCGGAAGCATCGCGCCGCCAGTTGGCGCTGGCGAAACCAAACAGGGTCAGAACTTCGATGTTGCTCGATCGCAGCACCGGCACCAGATCGAGCAACCGGTTGAGACCCCGGCGGTGACCGACAAGCGTTGGCAGACCTCTTTCGCGTGCCCAGCGGCGATTGCCATCCATAATGATCGCGACATGTTTCGGAGTACTTTGTATCGCAAAGTCGGAGGATGTTTCGAAGGGCTGGTTGGGTACTTCCATTTGCAAACCGTTCTAAGTTGTGGTCGCCCGGATCAAGGCTTCCATATGTTTGAGGTAGCGCTTGAGCGCCTTACGACCCTTCGCAGCGATCGTGTATTGGGTTCGCGGCACCCGGTCGGCGAAGGATTTTACGCAGTCGATGTAGCCGGCATCCTCGAGCTTGCGGGCATGCACGCTCAAATTGCCGTCGGTGGCGTCCAACAACGCTTTTAGCTCGCTGAACGAAAGACCCTTGCTGACAGCAAGACTGGAAAGAATGCCCAGGCGCACCCGATCGTTCAAAAGCTTGTGAAAGTCAGCGCCAGCACCGTCGTTGACGAATCCGGAAATCGCCTTCAAGGATACTGCCGTGTCCAGCTTCGCCTGGTGCTTGGATCTGGGCTTAGCCGCCATGATGTCGATACACCTGGTAGCCGAAGATGACATGCAACCCGCCGAACGCTGCGCCAAGCAGCACGTTGCTCCACTCGCCGGGCAGTGCGTACGTAAAAAGACCCGCCACGATGAAACAGCCGCCCATCTGCATGATGGGCGGCGCCGCGTAGGTTCCGGCCGCCAGCACCCCACAGCCGTAGAGCATCATCCAGAGCCCCGGTACCAGCGCGACTTGCGGCGTCGACCACAGCGAAAAAGTCACCACCGCGCCAACGGCCAGCACCGGCAGCAGACACAGCAGAAACCGTCGCCCGGGATCGCCCATCAAAGTGAGCTGGTTTTTTCTGGCCTTCAGCCAGCTGGCCGATGCACCGACCGCAATGGCAATGAACGCGGCGACGATCCAGATGATCAATTGGTTCGCTAACTCGGTGACAATTGCCGCCATGGCCATTGCGCACAGCGCGGTGAGGCCCATCAGCATGCCGCCGACACCGGACAGTGTGGACACGCGCTCGGCGCGCTCCATCGCCCCGCGAATGAACCGCAGGTTTTCGGTTGCTTGTTCTTTGATGTCTATTTGTGTGGTTTGCCGTCGGATTGCCATCAACGCTGGTCGGAATTGATAATGACGAAGTACTTTATATTATAAAGTAGATTGATACAAGCGTCTCTTTTGCCCCAGCGCGGCTGTGCGTCCGAAAGAGGGTGGTCCCTTGTTGTTGGTTGTGGTCATATTCGTCCCCATCATGATCATGTTGCAATCGAACGCCCCTCAGAACACGTCCGGTGCGCACGAGTCAGATCATGACGCCGCTCATGTTTAGCGGTTTTGGCTGTCGTAAAAAAGCCGTCGTAGAGAAATGCGCTCGCGATGCGTTCGCAATCAGGTTCAGATAATCCGGCGCGGCGCATGGTCGCATGCCATTCACTGCGGACTGCGTCGACCATAGAATCCACGATAGATTCAGCGTCATCCCTTTCCAATAGAAATCGCCCATGACCTGACAGAAGATTTTGTCGCGTGGCCGTTCTGCCATGTGTGCCGCATGCCATTGCCAGGTCACGGCTATCTTTTGAGATCTGCGGCGTCGGCGTCAAATCATAGGCGGGGCTCAGACGCCAGTACCGATCCTT
Source organism: Gammaproteobacteria bacterium (assembly GCA_027297435.1). Lineage (GTDB taxonomy): Bacteria > Pseudomonadota > Gammaproteobacteria > Pseudomonadales > Azotimanducaceae > Azophilus. The sequence continues at coordinate 4,613 of JAPUIA010000294.1, forward strand.
CGCGAGGATTGCATGATTACGTGGATGGTCATCGATGTTGGAGACGATTGCGTTGAAGCTCATTCGGGCAAACAGTTCCTTTAAGTCGGCTGTTGGGTTGGCGCTGGATCGGCGCAATTCGTCTGCAAATAGCAAATATGACCAACGAGAACGGTCACTTTCTTCGCTTTGTAGCAGAGTTAGAGCGCTAACCTGTCGATGACGGCGATATGCACGGTTTTCGGCTCGATCTCGGTCGAAGCGACGTACCAGAAGCACGTCTCTCCCCGCCACGGTCGATAGCTTGCTCCCAGCAACGTCGAGACCACAGGTTGCCGCCAAGCCAAGAAGACCGTGCTCTGCACGAGGGTAGCTCCAGCGATCATCTGGTCGGCTGAATTTGGCTATCCATAAGTCGTCAGCTTCCTCTACGACGACCTTCGGGCGCGCACCGCCCATCCCAGAACCGACTAACAGCAGTTCTTCGACTTGTGCGGCAGCTGAACCCGCTAGTTCCGGGTTGTCTTGCATGAGGGCGTCTGCTGCTGCCTGCAAATGTTCTAAATCCAGTGTTCGGTTGAATTGTCGACGCGGAGCTGGAGGTGCCACATTGAGTCCGAACCCCAGCGCCCCAGCTCTATCGTCGGGCCCTTTCAGCAGGTAATCGAGTTCGTCCAAGAGCGTGATGTTGCTATTGCGCTCTATTACCCGGCGACCCCAGAAGTCTGGCATTGAATCGCGGATTGCGCCGAAAATACCGCCCATTCTCGTCGTTTCATACGTCGCTTCGCGAAGCCTGAGTTCGACGGGATCGAGTGGTACAGCGTCTTCACGCGCCAGCCAGCTCCTCCCGTAGACGAATCGACCCATCGGGTCGCCGTCACGCGTGCGATTCAGTTCGAATCTTCCGACAGTAACGAACTCAGTCTCCTCCGGCGGGACCATATACACGTAACATTCGCGCTCAGAAGTCACTGTCGAGTTCCTTTCGACGCTTTGGAGCGGTTCCTGGGCTCCGGCTACGCTCCAAGATTTTGCCTTCCTCGTCGGCATCCGGGTCCGCGACATCGCGCATTGGACCGAGCAGGCCGAGTGCCCAAACTGCGCCCAGATAGGCTGCGATTGCGGTAGTAGGTTTACCTTTCTCAACATCGGCCAGCGCGAACCGCGATAGACCGATTCGCTCTGCCAGATCGGTTCGTGTCAGCCGACGACGCAGCCGAGCGGTTCGAATGTTCTGACCGAGGCGTTGCAGGGCCTCCTCCACAGCATAGGGCGGATGAGCGGATATCCTGCTGACACGAGGCATGATGCTTTAAATATACTTTTATCGGTTATAAGTTTATTTAAAGCACCATATATTGGGATCGGCCGGAAATCAAGTGTCGAAGACCGGGTCGCAGTAGAACGCGGGAGCCTCTTACATCGATTCCATGAAGCGGCTCATCATCTGTTGATAACCGCCGGGATCAGGGTGCTTTGCCCACACCGCCCGCCACGCCTCGCTGCTGAGTGCCTTGGGTAGATTCTCCTCGCGCGCTTCTCGATCCTTCCAGCGGATGATCCAGGTGACGTTGGCGTGCCCGATCGGCGAATCGACCGGATCCGTGCCGCGAATCTCGGGCTCGGCGCCCGTGTCGATCCAGAACCCGACGACGTCCAACACCTCTTTCAATACGGGCACCGCCTCCTCCGCCCACGCCTTGTATTCGTCGAACTTATCCTTTCGGTAGTGGTAGTCGCGAATCTCGTAGATCATGTCTGCCTCCTTTTAAACTTCGAAGGTACCGCTAACATGCGTCACCTCACAACTACGTTTCTTCGCGGACTGGGCGTGGTGCTACCGGTCGCTCTGACGGTTTGGATTCTCGTCTGGTTGGCGCAGGCCGCCGAAGCCATGTTGCAACCGGTGTTCATGCTCATGCTGCCGGAGCAGTACTACTTACCCGGGTTGGGGGTAGCGCTCGGCGTGCTGATCATCTATGCCGCCGGCGTTTTGGTGCAGCTATTCGTCATCAACAAGATCTGGGAAGCGTTGCAGGGTTTGTTCGAGCGCATTCCGCTGGTCAAGACCGTTTATTCTGCCATCAGCGATTTCTTCGACTTTTTTTCGCGGCCGCGCTCCGATGACGGCTCGACCGTGGTCAGTATCGACATAGGCGGCGATGCGCTGCTGATCGGGTTCATTACTGGAGATGCGCCGAGTACGATCAACGTACCGGGCGAGGCGGGCGAGCGTGTCGCCGTCTATCTGCCCTTGAGCTACCAGATCGGCGGTTACACGCTGCTGGTTGCGCGGGACCGCGTTACGCCGCTTCAGATCGGTGTTGAGGAAGCGATGCGCATGGTGCTCACAGCGGGTATTGCGCGGGATTGACCTCGATCCTGGGGTGGGAGCGGCTTTAGCCGCGATTTCCTTTGGCCGTTAAGGATTATTCTGGGATGCACAGGAATCGCGGCTAAAGCCGCTCCTACCCAAGACGCGACCGCCACGGACTGCCTTCCTTCGGATACGGGTACTGCAAATAGTATTCCGATTTCATCTTGACGATGTCGTTCGCCACCTCGAACGCCTCGACGACGGCTTCAGGCAGCGGACCTTGCTTGGACGCGCGCATGATGGGTTCGAGTTGTTCGATGCGGGATACGCCGATGAGAATGGCATCACCCAATGATACATCGACGGCGGAGTGATGCTGAGTCCACCTGACGGCCGCCTCCAAGACGCTGTCTATCCCTGCCGCGCTGGCGGCATCACCAATCGCATGCAGGGCGGCAAACATTTCGTCCCGATTCAAGTAGCGCTCTTCGTACTGTTTGATGCGCCGCCGCTGTGCGAAACGGTCGACGCCTTTCACCGGGGCAACGCCTTTCTTGTATTTTCCAGTCAGGAACCCGCTCGCCAACGAACCGTGCGTGTAGTACTGCATGCCATAGTTTCGAAGCACCGGCACCAGTTCGTACTCCGCGGTGCGGTTGAGCGCGTTGTAGACGCCCTGATAAACCGTCGGCAGAACGTAACCTTCCCGTTGACAGAACTGACAGACCTCGACGACTTGCCACGCCGGAAAATTGGACAGGCCGAACGCTTCGAACTTGCCGGCTGTGTAGCCCGCGTTGATCTCGGCCAGCGTATCTTCCAGCATGATGTCGGACGCTGGCATGTGAAGGTAATAAATAGGCACGGATGTTTGCCCGAGCGCCGCCAGAGACTGATCCAATTGATCGATCGGCCCACCGGGCAGGCTGGGGTGGTACTTGGTGGCGATGCGCAGCTGCTTGGCCGTTGGAACACGACCCAACACCGCCTCGCAGTTGCCATTCTGGTAGGCGCGCGCCGTGTCGAGTTCGGTACCGCCCTGTTCGACAAATGCGCACAACAACGCCTCGCACAAAGCGTCGGTCGACAGAGGATGATCTTTCGTGGTCTCTTTGGGTTTGCCGAAGGCAACGGCGCCGAGAACGATTGGCGCGGTGCTGGATCTTGTAACCGTCTGGCTCATCTCTAAAGGGTGATGTCTCGTTGCCAGTACTCGTCTCCCTCCTGGCTGATCTCCACGCGAGCTTGCTCGTTCCACACGCCTTCGCCAAGGTAGCTTCCTTTATAGTCGTAAGGCACCTCGTCGGGGTATTGCTGCCGGCGTGCATCGATTGCGAGCGGAATCATGCGCGTTCGGTGCAGTACGTAATCCTCCGAGTATTTTATCGGCTTGACCTTTCCCGGCAGTTTGAAGGCATGGACGTTGGTCGTCTCGATACCGATGGCGGAACTGCGCTTGTGGAAGCCGAGCACCATCGTGACGCGCCGTTCCGAAGATTTATTTGGATATGCGCCATGCAGCGAGCTTCGGTTGACCATGCCGCAGTCTCCCGGTGCGAGCAGCATCGGCACCGCGTTTTCCAGCCGCTCCGTGATGGCGGGGAACTCGCCGCCCCCCGCGAGGTACCACCGTCGATGGCTTCCCGGCACCACCCACACACAGTTTTCCACGGTGCAGTTGGACCAGGACACCGACAAGTTGAAGCCGTGGGTTTTGCCCGACCCGTCCGGCTGCTCGAGGCTTTCGCCGTCCTCCGTCCAGTGCGTCCGGCCGTCTTGATGCCAGGGTGTCGGAAGACCCTCGCCGGCCGCTTTGTGGAACACGCTCTCGTGGAAAGGGATGAAATCGGGACCGTTGATGCTTTCGACCATCTTCAGAATTTGCGGATGCCCGTACACGCGCAAGGCTGAGTCCATGATCATCAGAGGATGCGCCACCAGGCCAACCATGGCCGCGTCGACTGCAGCCGAGCCCTCTTCACTATCGTCCCCTTCATACTCGTCCGATGACAGCGAGTAATAGCCGGGAAACTTTACCGGCCGGCCATGCTTGTCGGTCGAACTGCCCCTGGCGACGGGCGCGTTGTCCAGCACCCGGTCGAAATCGGCGGCCAGCTCGGCAACCTCTGCGGGCGAGAGCACGCCGATGAAGACGTAGAAACCGGCACGGTGGTAGGCATCGAGGATGTCTTGAGTGAGTTTGCCGTTTTCGTCGAAACGCATCGGTCCGCGGTTGCCGAGCGCCTCGGCACGCGCGCGACCAGCCTCGCAATAGGCCTTCCACTGCGTCGCGCCGCCCGTAACAGTCTTGTTCATGTGCGTCTGTAAGCTTGCAGCGACTAGCCCGCGCTGGGGAAACCGAGGCTTCTCAGATTCTCGACCATGTCCGCGCCCGCCTTCATCGGATTGACGCTTTTGTCGATTTCTCGAATGATGCCTTCGCCGTCGATGTAGAAGGTCCATCGTTTGGCATAACCCAACGCCGACAGAACACCGTAGTCACGACACATACCCTTGCCGGGATCGGAGAGAATCGGAAAGCTCGCCTCGTTTTTCTCTGCAAACGCACGGTTGTCCTCGACGGCGTCGACGCTCGCCATGAAGTAGGCAACGTCGAAGTTCCTGATTTCGCGGTCGCTGTCACGCAGCGACTTGCACTCAGCCGTTCAGCCGGAGGTAAAGGCTTTTGGAAAGAAGGCAATGACGACGTGTTTCCCACGCAATTGAGAAAGCGTGTATTGCTTGCCGTCCGATCCGGGCAGCGACCAATCGGGCGCTACGTCACCCACTTTTGGCGCGGCTGCCGCGGCTGCCGTGTAGGTCAACGCCGCAAGCAGCGCGACGAGAAACGGGAAATTCGGTTTTGATGCCACGATAAGACGGCTCCCAGTTGCCTGACGTAGCTTGAGAATAGCCTGGCCGAGAGGTTCAAATCAATTTGGCCCGCAAAACATTCCGACAGCGTCTAAGACAACGACTGCGACAACATGTAGCTATTGCCGTCCGGATCGAAAAACGTCGCCAATTTGACCAAGCCGGGAATCTCCACCGTCTCGCCATCGAACCGAACGCCCTTGCCCTCTAGCTCGCTTCGCGCCTGTTCGACGTCGTCGACGCCGAACACCGGCGTGGTGCCGCCGCTGCCGTCCACCTCTTCGTTCTGGCCGAGTCCGATGCTGATCCCTTCCGCCGGCGTCGTGACCTCCGCCCAGCCAGCCTCTGGCGCTCTGAATATCTCCTCGAATCCCAGCACCTCTTTGAACCACGTCAGCGATGCGTCGAGGTTGGTCACCGAGGACGCCAGCGTGATCGTTCCGTCGTAATTTGGCATTTGCACACTCCCTTAGATACGCCTTGCTAATTAGAGTACGAAAAGTATAGTAACTCTATTTATTATTCAATACCTTTCTTCTGATCGAACCCATCCAAAAACTCGTCAGCCTGTTCCATCACCGCTGGAGCGTTCCCATCATGGCCGAGTTGCACGGGTCCGGTATAGGCACGAGATTCGTCGTGCTCGTGAACGCACTCGGCATCCATCGCGCGATGCTGAGCACGACCTTGTCCGCGCTGATGGCGGCCAACTTGGTGATGCGTAGTCCCGGCTACGGCCATCCGCTGCGCCCGGAGTACGTTCTGACCGCCGCCGGCAAGCGCGTCGCTTTGCACTGTGCACGCTTTGAGACGTTGGTCGACGAACAAGGCATAAGTGAGTTGGCGCACCGGAAATGGACGGCTCCGCTGCTTCTCGCAATGCGCGCCGGCAGAACGCGCTTCAACGCCATCCAAGCGGCGCTTGTGGGCATCTCGCCGCGCGCGCTGACGACGGCGCTGAGGGCGTTGACCACTGCCGGTTTGACGTCGCGGCAAGTCGACGACGGTTACCCGCCCCGCACGACCTATAAGCTCTGCAGCACGGGCCGCCGCATCGCTAACGCGGTAGCCCGGATAGCCGAACGTCTGTGATCGACACTTCGTAGAGGTTGTTTGCTTCAGCTCGGCCGGCCGCCTCTGGCTAGCCGCCCTGAATCCTCGGCAGCAGAAATACCTCCGCGCCCTCCGGAATGGGCACATCCCGGTTGTCCCGATAGATTTCACCGTTGACGGAAACCGCCACGCCCTCGTCGATCCGGCTTTGCAGGCGAGGGTAGCGCTCCACTAACTTACGCAGCAGTTCTCGGATGGTTCGTGCCTCGATCTCGATCGAGGCGGCACCATCCGTCGCGTCCCGGAGCGATCCCGAGAGGCTGACCTCCAGCATTAAAGCCCCGCTTGTTTTTCCTTGATCGCCTTCAGAATCCGCGGCGGCGACATGGGCACGTGGTTCAATCGCACGCCGACTGCGTTCGATACCGCGTTACCGATAGCCGCCAGGGGCGGCACGATGGAGGTCTCGCCAACACCTCTGATCCCGTAAGGGTGGTTAGGGTTGGGAATCTCGAGAATCACGGTATCGATATACGGCAGATCCGAACAGACCGGAATTCGATAGTCGAGAAAACTCGCGTTCTGCAGGCGCCCGTCCTCGCCGTAGACGTACTCCTCGTTCAACGCCCAGCCGATACCCTGTGCAGCACCACCCTGGAACTGACCTTCCACGTAGTCAGGGTGAATGGCCTTGCCTGCATCCTGAACCACTGTGTAGCGCAGTACTTTGGTGAAGCCCGTCTCGGGATCCACTTCCACGTCGCAGATGTGGCTGGCGAATGAAACGCCGGCGCCGTCAGCGACCACTTCGTTGTGACCGGCAATTGGCCCCCCGGTGGTCGGCGATGCAGCCGCGATCTCTTTGAGTGACATCGGTGCCAGATTGCTGTGCGCAACACCTTTGGCGTGGGCACAGCCGTCCCTCCACTCGACATCCTCGACCTCGATTTCCCAGGCCTTGGCCGCTCGCTCTTTCATCTCGTCGATGGCATCGCGCGCCGCAAAGATTGTCGCCATGCCGGAAGAGAAGGTGCCGCGGCTGCCTACGGTCGTGTCGTTATGGCCAAGCGAAGCCGTGTCGGCCACGTTGCACTTGATCCGCTCGTAGGGGATGCCCAGCTCTTCCGCAGCGATCAACGACATGGATGCCCTCGACCCGCCGACGTCGACCGTACCTATCGTCAGGTTGACCGTACCGTCGACACCGATGTTGAGATCGGTACAGGTCTGACCCCCGAAGTTGAACCAGAATCCGCAGGCCATGCCTCGCCCCTGATTTTTGCCGAGCTTGGCCTTCATGTGTGGATGCTTCTTCACCGCTTCCAGCGTCGGACCGATGCCGATCGGTCCGTAGGTTGGACCATAGGACGCCCGGGTGCCTTCTTTCGCTGCGTTTTTGATCCGGAATTCCACCGGATCCATGCCGATTTCTTTCGCCAGCAGATCCATGGTGCTTTCCACCGCAAATGCCGCCATGGGCGCAGACGGCGCGCGGTAGGCGGTCACTTTGGGCCGGTTCACGAGCACGTCGTAGGCAACGGATTTTACGTTCTCGAAGTCGTAGCAGGCCCATGAGGTCATCGCGCCCAGCATGCCCCAGGGACCCGGATACGCACCGTCCTGATAGCGCAGCGTTGCGCTTGCGGCGGTGACGGTGCCATCTTTCTTCGCACCGATTTTCACGTCGATGGAGGTGGAACAGGTGGGGCCGCTGGCCTTGAACACCTCATCGCGAGTCATCACCAGCTTCACCGGGCGATTCGCCTTGCGCGACAAAGCCAACGCTACCGGTTCCATCCAGACGTGGGTCTTGCCGCCGAAGCCGCCGCCAATTTCGGACGACGTCACCTTCAGCTTGGCGATATCCATCCCAAGCAGCGACGCACAGACGTTTCGAAAGGTGAAATGTCCCTGAGTCGTCACCCAGAGCTCGCCCTGGCCATCCGGACCGACACTGGCCAGACAGGCGTGGGGTTCTATGTAGCCCTGATGGGCCTGTTCAGTTAGGTAACTCTTCTCGATGACCACGTCCGCCTGATCGAAGCCCGCATCCACATCGCCGTGGCCGAACTCCGAAACGTTCGCGATGTTCGAAGGTTTGTCATCGTGACGAATGTGCGGTTGCACGATGGGCGCATCAGCCGCCATCGCCTTGTCCACATCCGTCACATGGGGCAGAATTTTGTAGTCGATCTTGATCAGCTTGAGCGCCTTTCTTGCGGTCTGCTCGTCGATGGCGGCTACGGCCGCAACGGCATGCCCATCATAGAGGGCCCGATCGCGCGCCATACAGTTCTCGAGAATATCGAAGTTGCCACGATTGCCGTTAGTCAGATCCGGTAGGTCACGGCTGGTGATCACCGCCTTCACACCTTTGAGCTTTTCGGCACGCGAGGTGTCGATTTTCCTGATCTTTGCGTGTGCGTGGGGCGAACGCAGTATACGGCCCACCAGTTGGCCCGGGGCGAAGGTGTCCGCACCGAACAGGGCCCGCCCGGTTACCTTGTCGAGCCCGTCCGGTCGTGGCGGCCGGGATCCGACAACTTTGAATTCCTGATTGGTAAAACTGGTGTCGTGTGCCATCGGGTGTCTCCTTAGATTCTCTGCCGTGTCGGTATGCGCGGGTTAGCCTACCGGCGCTTCTTGGCCGCCTTTTTCAGGCGCGCCTGTTTTTGCAGGCGCGCCTGCTGCTTTCTGACGTCTTTTGCCGCCGCATTGACCGCGCGAACGATCTTGTCGTAACCCGTGCAGCGGCACAGGTTGCCCGCCAGGGCAAAACGAATTTCCTCGTCGCTGGGGTTGGAATTGTCATCGAGCAACGCTTTGGCGGCGACCAGAAAACCCGGCGTGCAGATACCGCATTGCAGGGCAGCGTGCTCGATGAACTGCTCCTGCAACGGATGCAGTGTGTCGCCATCGGCCAGGCCTTCAATCGTACCTACCTTGCATCCTTCCGCCTCCGCGCCCAGGACAAGACAGGAGCAGACCAGTTGCCCGTCGATGGTAACGCTGCAAGCGCCACAATCACCGGTACCACAGCCTTCTTTGGCACCTGTGAGTCCCAGGCGATTGCGCAGCACATCCAACAGCGTCTCATCCGGCTGACAAACAAATTCCGTCACGTCACCGTTCACGGTGGTTGATACGTGTAGGCCGGGCATCATTTACCTCCTGCGCGCTGATAAGCGATCTTTGCCGCACGCCTGGCGAGAACGCCGGCCACGTCAGTTCTGAATTCAATCGTGCCGCGCATGTCGTTAATCGGCTTGCACGCTTTGCCACAGGCCGCCGCCAGCTCTGCCAGCGCGTCATCGTCGAGTCTGCTGCCTATGATCGCCTTAGCGGCTTGCGGCACCAGCACGACAGTAGCCGCCACCGCACCCAGTACGACACGGGCTTTCGTGACTTCACCTTTCGCGTTCAGGGTGAGGCAGACGCCTGCGCTGACTACCGCGATATCCATCTCGCTGCGCGGTATGAAACGCAGATAGGCATCTCCCGTCTTCGCTGGCCGCTTGGGCAGCGTGATGGCCTCCACGATCTCGCCTTTTGCCAGGGAGGTCTTGCCCGGTGCCGTGGCGATCTTTTCGACTGCGACCGTTCGGCGGCCTTTGGGACCAACCACGACCGCTTTGGCCCCCGCGGCAATCATCGCCGGCACGCTATCCGCCGCCGGTGAGGCATTGCAGAGATTCCCGGCGA
>JAPUIA010000295.1 GCA_027297435.1 Gammaproteobacteria bacterium
GGCTTCCCTGCGCCCGAGATCGCCAAGGCCGACATCATCCGGCTCGATGGAGTGGAGACTGGCTAAGATATCTATCACATGCAGGCCAAGCGTATGACGTTCGGCCTCCGGCACGCTGCGCGCAGTCTCCGCATCGTGTAATACCGGACCTTCGATGAACTGCATGACGTAAAACGGCGCATCGTTGACGTCGACCTCCGTGCAAAGCCCGAGGGTCGGCGCAACCGGTACGTCGCTGCCCTGCAACGCATGGATGATCTTGTACTCACGGCCCATGTCGTGAGCGCTTTCCAACACGTGACCCAGCGGCGGTCGACGCAACACCACCGTGGTACCAGCTTGATCGGTGCACCGGTACGTCAAGTTGGAGTGCCCGCCGGCGATCAGCGAAAACTCAACCGGCAGCCGAAAACCCTCAACACGTTCCTGCAACCAGGCCGTCACCACATCCTGGCGGATACCTTCCACCTGACATCTCCCCCAAAAGGCCGACCGTTACTCTACCAAAGCCTTTGTGTTTTGTTAGGGAATCGTTTCTCATACCACCAAGTCAAAAACTGCTCCCACTCGCCTTGTACACAAAGGTACTGCTCCTCACCTCGTTGACCGCCTTGTTGGTCGCCTGTTCGACCCCACCGATCGGCGGTCCGACCGCGCCGCCAAAAGCCGCAGATGCCGGTCAATTGACGCTGCCAAGCGGTCATCGTCTCTGGGTGTATCCCGATGAACTCATGTACTCGGGTGTCGCTCGGTATCAGTGGCCGACGGGGCGCAGCTACGAGGGCGAATGGAACATCGGTCTGCCGCACGGCATCGGCACCGAGCTCATCGACTCGCCCGCCGGTCAAGTTCGCTACCACGGACAATGGCACGAGGGCGCGCGGCACGGTCACGGTGAGCTTACAGCACCAAACGGCGATCATTACGTGGGCAGTTTTGTCAGGGGCACACGCCACGGCGAAGGCACTGAAACCACGGCCAAGGGGCTATATCGCGGTTATTGGGCAAACGGTGCCCCGCACGGGTTAGGTGAGTTCAGCGGCAGCGACGGCGCTAAATTTCGCGGCCAGTGGACGGACGGGCAACGCGACGGCCACGGTACTTTCATCGACGCCCGCGGTAATCGGTACGAAGGCGAATGGGTCAATGACGCCCCCAATGGGTTCGGCACGTTCACCAGTAGCGTGGGCACGATCTACGAAGGCAGTTGGGTAGACGGCAACCGAGGGGGCTACGGGCGTCTAGAGGAGCCTTCCGGTCTGGTCTATGAAGGACTCTGGGCCGATAACAAACGCCACGGCTTCGGCAAGGAACGACGCCCGGACAACAGCTCGTTCGAAGGCGAATGGCAGTTCGACAAACGCCACGGTCAAGGCATCGAAACCCAAGCCGACGGCGGCTACCACGACGGCTCTTGGGAAAACAGCGTCGCCCTGGGTCCGGGTACGCGACACCAACCAACCGGTGTCGAGATCAGCGGCGCGTGGAACGGCGACGTGGTTTCCACGGGGTTGTTGATCCTGCCGAGCGGTGCGCAATACGCGGGGGCGCTGTTTAGAAAACGCAATCGGGAAGCAGACGGCAAACTAGTCAGTTGGCTTCAAGGTCTGACAGACGACGCCTATGCGAACTACTTTCTGGGCACCCTCTATCTCGATTACGAGAAACCAGCACGCGACGAGGAACAGGCGAGCCGCTTGTTGGGCGCCGCCGCGCAAGCGGGCATTGCGGAGGCGCAATTTCGCCTCGCCGTTCTGCTGTTGGACAAAGACGTTCAGCAAGTACTCGAGTTATTGATCGCAGCCGCTGAGGCTGACCACGGTCGCGCCAACGAACTCTTGGGCGAGTACTACCACTTGGGACGCTTCGTGGACAGGGATCTCACCGCCGCCCACGACTACTACACGAAGGCTGTGGCGTCCGGCAGCCTGCAAGCGCGTAACAACCTCGCTTGGTTGCTCGCAACGGCGCCGGATGCCTACCTGCGTGACGGCAATCGCGCGGTAGAGGTCATTCGGCCCATCGCGCTGTTGTACGGGGACTGGCAACATCTCGACACCCTCGCCGCAGCGTATGCGGAGACCGGCGAGTTCGAAGCGGCGGTTGAGGCGCAACGGCAGGCACTGGCGGCGACGACATCCTCCGCCGAGGCACCGCCGGAAGAACTCTTGCAACAAATGCAGGACCGGCTAAATTTGTATCAGCAGCAGGTCCCGTTTCACGAACCGTAGATGCGGACAGGATATCAGATGACCCACGTGAACTGGCCTTTCACTCCAGGTCGCAACATCGAGATCGATAAAGCCGAAGGCGTATACCTTTATACCAGCTCCGGCCAGGCGATCATCGATGCAGCGGGTGGTGCAATCGTCGCCAACGTCGGTCACGGGCGCCAACGGGTCGCGGACGCCGTCGCCACGGCGACCCTCGAGACCTCCTATGTCGTACCCCCGTGGCTAACGTCTTCCCGGCGCGCCGTCGTCGAGGCACTCGAACGCCATTGGCTACCGCACGATCTGACCCGCATTCACATGACGTCCGGCGGGTCCGAATCCGTCGAGGCGGCGATGAAGATGGCGTTGCAATACCATGCCGCCCAGGGCGACGAAAGGCGCACCAAGATTCTGTCGCGGAGCATCTCTTACCACGGCACGACCCTCTCGACCACCGCGGTCAGCGGTCATCCCGCACGTAAGAAAGGACTCGCACACGGTTTGGCCACCTACCCCACGACACCGACCCCTTACCCGCTACGTTGCCCGCTGGGGCCACACCACCCGGATGCCGGCGACTACTACGTACAGGCGATGGTGGATGTGATCGAGCGCGAGGGACCGGAAACCATTGCCGCCTTCCTTGCAGAACCCATCACCGGGTCTTCCGGCGGCGCGATCGTGCCACCCGACGACTACTGGCCCAAGGTGCGATCCGTTTGTAATGAGTATGGAATGCTGCTTATTTTCGACGAGGTGATGACCGGGTTCGGCCGGACCGGAACACCGTTTGGTCATCAACACTGGGACGTGACCGCCGACATTCTCGTCTCCGGCAAAGGCCTTGCCGGCGGCTACGCGCCACTCGGCGGGGTATTCGCCACGGAAGCGGTCGGCGCTGCCTTAGACGCGGCCGGCATGAGTGTGATGTTCCACACCTTCGGGGGTCACCCGGCGGCATGTGCGGCTTCCGTCGAAGTTCTGAACATCATGATCGAGGAACGGTTACTCGAGCGGGTGACCCGCATGGGAGAACTGCTGCGAGCACGCCTGATCGATGCTTTCTCGAACCATCCTCACGTGGCCGAAGTACGCGGCCGTGGTCTGTTGCAGGCCATCGAGATCGTCGAAGACCGCGACCAGCTCGCACCCTTTTCGGCAGATGCCAACATAACCAATCGCATCGTCGGCAAGGCGTTGAAAATGGCGTGTTCTTCTATGGCGGGGGGACCGGACCGGTACGGGATATCATTTGTATGGGCCCGCCTTTTATCATTGAAGAAGAACACCTCGACACGATGGTTAGTGTGTTGGCGGACGCGATCGATGAGGTGACCGGTTGAACGGCACCGTGGGACGGCTTGGTAGGAGCCGCTTCAGCCGCGATGGAGGCCGCTGAAATTAAGGAAAAAATCGCGGCTGAAGCCGCTCCTACCGCAGGTTTCCGATTCCGTGGTGGCGTTCCACAAACCTGGTGAGGCGTTGCAAGCCTTCTTCCAGGCGTTGGTGAGACTGGGCAAAACACAACCGGAAATGGCTTTCGTTACCCGGGCCAAACGTGTAGCCAGGTGCCAGTCCTACATCCTCCTCGGCTAGCAAATCTTCGACAAAGGCGAGGCTGTCGCTGAGATCGGCAATCTTCGGGAACGCATAGAACGCACCCGCTGGCGAACAATAGTCGATGACGGGATGATCCCTCAACGCGTGATCGACGATCTCTCTGCCACGTCGGTATTGCTGTTGCAGCTGTCGAACGAAGTCTTCCCCCTGCTGCAGTGCCGCGACCGCACCAAGCTGAGCAAACACCGTCGCCCCGGTGTTGAAACACTCGGACAACGCCGTCCACTGAAGCCGATGGCGGGCCGGCGTGACCACCCAACCGACGCGCCAACCGGTCATCGCCCAAGCCTTCGAGAATCCGTTCACGACCACCAGCGGATCATCGTGACGAGCGACCTCCAGGAACGAAGGCGCATGATCGCCATCGAACACGGTACGGTGGTAAACCTCATCCGCGATCAGCAGCACACCACGCTCACGGCAGGCGGCCAACAGCTCCGCTTGAGACTCGGCATCCATGACCCAACCGGTCGGGTTGCAGGGCGAATTGACGAAGATCGCCTTGGTATCGGGTCTGATCGCGCCGATGATTTCTTCGGCGGTGAGTTGCCAGCCATTGTCCGTCAAACGTTGCCGGACGTGTCCGAGCTCGGCCCCCGTGACGCGAAATACCGCTTCGATATTGGGCCACACGGGACTGACGATGAGTCCGTGATCGCCGTTGCTCAATGCCATCTGGGCCGCAATCGTCACGCCCAACATCGCCGACCCGGGGACGGTGATACGTGCTGGATCTATATCCAGTCCGTATAGCCCATCCAGATAGACTTGCAATGCCGCCCGCAACTCAGGACGACCCCGTGTGTGTGCATAGAAAGTCTGGCCGTCGTCCAACGCCGCCTTGGCCGCGTCGCGCACGAAATCCGGCGTAACCACATCCCCCTCGCCAAACCACAACGGAATCACCTCCGGGTCGTGCATGCGCGTGAAGGCAACCTTGGTGATGCCATTCTGCTCGATGGTTTCGATTTCGTCGCGAAGTGGGTGCATATGGACCGTTACCGCTGAATGCGCTTTTTGTGGCGGGCGCAAAAACCGGCTACTTTAAGCGCCTCGATAGAATAAGGGGAGGGGAACATGCGAGGATCTTGGCTTTTCGTGTTGCTGTTGACGCCGGCGCTAACTTTTGCCGACGATTACTGGGGACACCGAATTGCCGTCCACACCGACGTCGCCTACGGCGATGATCCCGCGCAGGTAGCCGACGTGTACTACCAAGGCCAGAAACTCTCGGAACCCGGCAAGTATTTCGAGCTCGAGGGCAACCGCCCGACCCTCGTTTGGATTCACGGTGGGGGCTGGGTTGGGGGTGACAAGGCCAGCCAGTTCCCTCGCGTCATCCATTTCATCGAGCGCGGCTGGCACGTGATCAACCTCAACTACCGTCAAGGTCCGGGTACCGCGCCCCAGGCGGTCGACGACGTGATGTGCGCGTTCAAATGGGCGATCGAGCAAGCCGAGGAGATAGGTGCGCCCACCGATCAGTTCGTCGTCAGCGGCCTCTCCGCCGGAGGTCATCTGGCGCTGATGGTCGGGCTGATGAATACGACCGGCGACCATCCCTGCAAAGCACCGGTCGCGCCTCGCGCCGTGGTCAATTGGTTCGGCATCACGGACATCGAGGCGGTGGAAGACTTCCTGGCCACCAACCGGGCCGAAGGTAACTATGCGCTGTCATGGGTCGGCGACAAGGCGGCGGTCGCAGACATCTCGCAACGTTATTCGCCCCTGTATCGCATCACCGATGCGGCACCTCCGATCATTACCATTCACGGTACCGCCGACGATATCGTGCCCTACGACCAGGGCGAAGCGCTACACGCGGCACTGTCTACGCCAAACGAGTTGGTGACGGTGACAAACGGCTCACACGGCGGTTTTTCGAACGCCCAGTACCAAAACGCGTACGCGCATATCTTTCAATTTCTAGAGGATCACTGACCATGAGGATCGCTATCCGGCTCCTTGCCTTGCTGCTCATCCTCTGCGTCGGTGCCGTGCTGGTCTTCTGGATCGGCGCGCTGGCTTCCACCGATTGGGACCGCCAACACAGCCAGGCCACCGCCGAGCTGCCCATTTTCGGGGGCACCGAGCGCAATGCTTTGGTACGGCTCGCGGTCGACGGCTTGGAGTTTCGCGCCCGGGTCGCCGGGTTCGACAACCCGGCGCCGAACGGCGACATCTTGCTGCTCCACGGATTTCCCGAAACCTCGGTCATGTGGGTACCGCTGATAGACGCTGCGAGCGACGCGGGTTACCGGGTGGTCGCATTCGATCAGCGGGGCTACTCACCGGGCGCTCGTCCGAAGGAACTGGCCGACTATGCCATACAGCACCTGATCGCGGATGTGCTGAGGGTGGCGGACGATGTGGGTTTCGACAATTTTCACCTCGTCGGTCACGACTGGGGCTCTGCAGTCGGTTGGGGACTGGTTCTGCAAGATTCATCCCGGCTGCAGTCATGGACATCGCTGTCCATCCCACACATCGCAGCATTCGGCGATGCTATCGCCGAGGACCCGGACCAGCAGCAGAAGAGCTCGTATATGCTGCTGTTCCGCACCCCTTGGGTACCGGAACAGCTGTTCCTGTTCAACGACCTGAGCTTGCTGCAAGAAAGTCTGTTTGCCGATCACAAGCCTTCCACACGAGACGAGTACCGCGCGGTTTTCAGCGAACCCGGGGCGATGACCGCGGCCCTGAACTGGTATCGAGCGTCTTCTCTGCAGGCCCCGGAGCCCCAGGATGGGGCGCCCCAGGACCTTAACGTCTCTTTACCGGTGCTGTTTATTTGGGGCAACGAAGACCCCGCCGTCGGGCGCAAGTCGGTGGAAAACCAAAACCAGTATTTTTCCGACAATCTTACGGAAATCGAGCTCACAACCGGACATTGGCTAATGGAAACTGCCACAGAAACCGTCGTCGCCGCTGTTCTTAAGCACGTCGGCGGTGTATAGTTGAGCATCCCCTCACATTTCTACCCGGAGGACAAGCCATGCGGCGCGCCCTACTGACTTTCTTGATCGCTCTCCTACCCATTTCGGGTTACGCGATGCGCGTGGACAATTTCGTGCTACTCGACCACGAGGGCGATGCCCATGAGCTGTACTACCATGGCGATGCCAGCGCCGTGGTGATCATGGTGCAGGGCAACGGGTGCCCGATCGTGCGCAACGCGCTCACCGATTACAAGGCGCTGCGCGACCAATACCAAGACCAAGGTGTGGAGTTCCTGATGTTGAATTCCAACCTCCAGGACAATCGCGCCAGCATCAAAAAGGAAGCCGACGAGTGGGCCATCGATTTTCCGATTTTGGTCGACGAGACCCAACTGATCGGGGAGTCGTTGAACCTGATTCGTACGGCCGAAGTTCTGGTAATCGATCCCAAGGGCTGGCAAATCGTCTACCGCGGGCCCCTGAACGACCGGTTGGACTACGAACGTCAAAGAAACGAGGCGAACGAGCACTACGCAGCCAAGGCGCTCGATGCGGTTCTCTCCGGCGAAGCTCAGGCGATCGAGGTCGCGCAGCGCGATTCCATCGGCTGCTTGATCAATTTCCCGGAACGCAACCAACAGCATGCCGCCATCAGCTACAGCAAAACCATCGCGCCGCTCTTGCAAGAGAACTGTGTGGTTTGCCACCAAGAGGGCGGTATCGGTCCATGGGCCATGTCCGACTACAACATGGTTCGAGGCTTCGCGCCGATGATGCGCGAGGTGTTGCGCACCAAGCGCATGCCACCATGGCACGCCGACCCCCACATCGGTACGTTCAAAGACGATCGCAGTCTCTCGAACGAGGAATTACAGACCCTCGTCCACTGGATCGAAGCCGGCGCGCCACGCGGCGAAGGCCCGGATCTCTTGGCGCTTGCCGATAATCGCGCCGTCGATTGGCCGCTGGGCGAGCCCGATCTGATCATCAACATTCCGGCCGCAGAAGTACCGGCGACCGGCGTCGTCGACTACACGTTCCCGGTCGTCAAGAATCCGCTCGACTATGACGTGTGGGTAGTGGCGGCGGCGCTCGTGCCCGGCGATCGCAACGTCGTACACCACATTCTGGTCGGTTCGACAGAGTCCGACGACGTTGAAGACCAAGCCGAAAGGGGTTTCGACAACTACCTGCACGGCTACGCGCCGGGCAACGAGTCGGCCGAGATGCCCGAAGGTACCGGCGTGTTCGTCAAAGCCGGCGGCAACTACCAGTTCCAGATGCACTACACGCCCTACGGCAAAGCGACCGTCGACGAGAGCAAGCTGGGGTTGTACTTCGCTGACACGCCACCGGCTAATTTCCTGCGCCAAACCGTGGCGGTGAATCCGATGATCAAGATTCCAGCCAACGACCCTGCTCATCAGGAACAAGCCTATATAACGTTCGACAAGGACGCGATACTGTACTCGCTAGTGCCGCACTCGCATTATCGTGGACGCTCATCGAACTTCGAGCTCAAATACCCGGACGGTACGAGCGAGATCATCCTCTCGGTGCCAAATTACGACTTCAACTGGCAGCGCACCTACCATTTCGTTGAGCCTTTGGCCATGCCGGCAGGCACCAAATTGATTCACCGCACGGTGTACGACAACTCCGTACGCAATCCGGCTAACCCGGACCCGACGCGCGAAGTGCCGTGGGGCCTGCAATCTTGGGACGAGATGTTGTATGGCGCAGTGCAGTACGCGTGGGTCGATGAACGAAGCGATGCTCCCATACACGACCAGCAGCTCTCGGAGACCTATCAGTTTATCGGCTTCATGGACAAGGACATGGACGGCAAGCTGGTCTGGAGCGAACTGCCCAGGGACATGAAGAAGCGGCTGGTTCAGGGCTTCAAGGCCGTGGACAAGAACGGTGACGGCGGTCTGGATGCGGAAGAGTTTCTCGCCATGCGGAGAGACGGCGAGAAGCGCAAGCCAGAAGCCGCTGCTGGCGCAGGCGGGGAATAGCAATCGCGGCCTAAGAGGGATTTCGCAAAACCTGGTAGGAGCGCCTTCAGGCGCGATATGCTCCGGTGTCGAATAGAAAGGATTCGCGGCTTAAAGCCGCTCCTACCGTCGGACTCATAGAAGCCTGTCAGTCGCAGTAGACTGGCAGGCTTCGTTGTTTTTGGTGCGCGAAAAGTAACTCGACATCGGCAGCGAGCGTTCGCCCGACGCTCAACTCCGGCAGGTCGTCGACGGGGAACCAGCCCACCTCTGAGGTCTCAATCGACGCTTGCGGCGTACCGCCTCTAACCTCGCACAAGAACAACAGTTTGTAGATGCGTTCCAATCGCGCAGGCGTGTACGGGTGCAAGTGCCGATCTTTGACCGCCACCAACTTGACCGCATCGACGACATAGCCGGACTCTTCCAACACTTCCCGTTCGGTCCCTTGTTTGGGCGAGTCGTGCTCATCCGCCCAACCGCCAGGCAGCGACCATCGACTATCCGAAGTCTCTCGAACGAGGAGCACGCGAGCATCGTCGAACACGCCAGCTCTGAGATCGACCTTAGGCGTGGGATAACCCTTTTCCGGCAAGAATATTTCGGCAATTCTCGCCGGCTCTGCGTCAACCAACCGGCCAAGCATCGCTTCGGCAATGTTCCGAAGTTCGTCGTAGCGTTCAAGGTCGTAGCTATCGCGACTGTACTCGCGCCCGGTTTGGGCAATCGCGCGCAAGCGTTTGGCCCAGGTGAGCCATTCGGATTCGCTCAACGCAGCTCAACCGTTATCTGCGGAGGCATCCGGGGAGGCAAGTGCGGCGCGCACCTCCGCCAGTCGTTCGATACACCCCAGCGCATCCGCCTGGTTCTGAGTAATATTGCGCACGATGATGTCGGTGTAGCCAAGCTCCCCGTACGCCGAAAGCTCGTCAATGACTTCTTGCACGGATCCGACGATCAAAGCCTCTTCCGAAAATCCCCTATAACCTTTCTCGACAACCGCGGCGACCGCGCTTCGTGCGTCTTGGCTGGTGGCGCCCACGTAGACGTCCTTGCGGATACCGACGGCAGAGGGCTGCCGGTCGTGCTCGGCGCAACTCTGCCGAAACAGATTGAGCGCATCTCGCGCCTCCTGCACGGTCAATGCGGGCGATGCCAGCCACCCCTCGGCCATACGCGCCGTGCGGTTGATCGCCGGCGGTGCCATGGCACCAATCCAGACCTCGACGGGCTCGCTCGGGCACGGCGCGATGCGTGCCCGGTCGATGTGCCAGTAACCCTGGTGTGTCACCTCCTCGCCTGCCCACAACCGCCGCATGATCTCGAGGCTCTCTTCGAACATACCCACGCGCTGTGATGGATCGACGCCCATGCCGCGGCTTGCCCGACGATCACCCCCCAACGCACATTGCAAGATGAAGCGCCCCGACATAATCGACGCAAGCGTGCCTACCTGCTCGGCCAACAGCACCGGGTTCCACAACGGCAACAAGTACAGAGCACCCGCGGGCTTCTCGCCCCATTCTGCGAGCATCCGCGCAAGTATGGCGGTGTTCTGGTAGTACGGAGCCGGCGTCACATGGTGGTCGCCGACAAACAGTGAATCGAGCGCCGCGGCATTCGCGGCCCGAGCCCGCTCTACCATGAACTGTGCCCCAAGCCGTGGGTTTTCGACACCGTAGCTCGAACAAACCGAAATACCGATGCGCATAGCCCGCCCTCTTTGTCCGCTTGAACCATTTAACCACGTTAGCAAGCCATACCATCCGCGTACGAAAGACCGAAAATGCTCGATCCAAAATCGTGGCGCGAGACATGATGGCCGAACTTATCGAATGCCCGAACTGCTACGAACATCGCCGGGGGCGTTATTGCGGGTCTTGCGGTCAGAACGACCGAGACTATCGTCGCTCACTACCTCCGATGGTCGGTGCACTGCTCAAGATCGGCCCGGGGTTGTTCACCGGTTACTTCGTCTACTACTTTTTTGCGCTGAGACGCTACTACGGACAAGCGCGGCTAGTGACCTGTTTCAAGTTCTGGTTATTGTTGCTCGCTTACTCGTTTTTGCTGGGCCCGTCTATGCTGGCTGTTGCCGTGGTTACCTTAACGATGCTGTGAATCGATGCGCAACCAGGCGCCCCCGCTCAAACAGAAACTCTCCTTCGACGCGGTTGCCGGCTAACACTTCCGGTAGCCACAAGCGGTCGTCCTCCCACATTTGATCGTACGGTATCGCATCGATCGCATGCCACGAAGGCACTGCCTCGTCGGTCTCAACCGGTTCGCCATCGAATTCCGTGGCGATGAACACGAAACCCAACCACTGCTCGTCAACGCGCTCGACAAACTTGAGTTCTGCGACTTGGAGAGGATTCAGCGCAGTGATTCCGACCTCCTCTTGGGTTTCGCGCACCGCGCAATCGCGGGGCGACTCGCCAACATGTACCTTACCGCCCGGCGCATTGACCTTGCCGGCACCGTGGCCACGTTTCTTTCGAATCAGCAGCACTTGATCACCATCGAGCAGGAACATCAGGGTACCAACGACGTCGGGACGCCAACCCCGCAGTCGTTTGCGTAACTCCAATGCGGCTTCGGGATCAGACTTCATTCGACAAGTCTTGTCTGGATCGGGTTGCTTGACAATACTGGGCGCGAGTTCTTGGCGTTTAATGAGAAGGACCAACCATGGTCGCTGTCCAAACCATCGTCGGCGACATCACTGAGCAAGCGGTCGACGCGATCGTCAATGCAGCCAACGAGACCTTGCTGGGCGGAGGCGGTGTGGATGGGGCCATTCATCGCGCTGCAGGTCCCGAACTGTTGGTCGAGTGCCGGACCCTTGGTGGTTGTCCGACCGGAGCAGCCAGGATCACTGGCGGCTACCGGTTGGCCGCTGACTATGTCATTCATACCGTGGGTCCCGTCTGGCAGGGAGGTCACGATGGCGAACCGGGGCAGCTGGGCGACTGCTATCGAAATTCCCTGACGCTTGCCGAACGGCACAACGTGCAGAGCATCGCATTCCCGGCAATCAGCACTGGCGTGTATGGTTACCCGCTTGAACGGGCGGCGACGATCGCAGTCGCAGCAATTCGGTCGTTTGCCTTCGACCACGTTCAGACGGTGCGCTTTGTTTGTTTCGACGAAACGACCTGCAAGGTTTACGAAGCACTCTTGGCAAGGGCGTAGCGGCCCTCCAGCATTTCGTAGAGATCCTTGACCGCCGTCGCCGGATCATCGATCTCGTCAAGCAACTCGATGAGATGTTCGTTGTCTTCCCGGCCCGCCCAAGTCTTGAGGTAGGTCCCCGATTGGTAGCCATGATCCTGGCGAAATTCGTTCAACACGTTCTTGCCGACGTACAGCCGAAACAGTTCATCGAACGGTAGAGGCAGCACCTGCATCACCCTCGCAAACAGCCCGATCGGAAACGCTTTGGACTGCAACGTGGCTTCGGCGAGGTCTTCGATGGCGTCACGCAACGCGTCACCCGACGGATCATCAATCGGATCGACGGTGAGCAGGTCAACGACGTTGGGCTTCAGGGCGCCGTCGCGCAACAAGTCGCTCATACCGAAATGCCAGATATCGACAAGCTCCAGCTTGACCTGATTGAGGTCGGCCTGCTGATGCTTCCACCATTTCCAACCAAAATGGTCCAGCAACTCGCCACACTCGATCCAGACCGCTCGATAATATTCGTATCGTTGAGTACGCCATTCAGGATGCACATGCTCGTTGTGCGCCGCCTGCATGGCTGCCATCGTCTCGAGCATCGCGAGCTTGTCCATCGATTCTCCCATGGGTTGCGATCAGATTATGGGTCATTACGCGCACCGATTGGGAACGCGTCACACTCTAGACGGCCGATCGGGGCACCTCGTACGCGGCATACGACGGCGGTATGCTCCCAGAATCGACCTCGAGGAGATTTCCATGCGGTATTGGTCATTCACTAGCGTCGCGACTCCGGTCATGCTCGCGCTTGCGGCGACGGCCTGCGGCGACCAGGGCAGCCTCGCAAACCCCAACAAAGCACCCATAGTTCAGGTCATCGACCTCAGCCATCAGTTGACGACATTTGCACCGAAACCGGGCAATGCCGCGGCCGATCGTTCCGCCGCCGACCTCACCAAGCCGGTAAATGGCAGTCGTGTCGTCGCCGCGTTTTCAGATCAGATGGTGTTGATTCCCGTTCCGGACTTTCCCACCGGCGACGGGGTTTTCAAGCTCAACACCACCATACTCCCCGAGAATCTCGGCACGAGCATCGATGCAGGCGGCCACTTCGTCGCGAATCAGCCAACGGTTGCGAACCCGGATCAGCGCGGGCTCGCCGATCTCACCGTCGACGACCTTACCGGCCCGGTGGTCGTCATCGATATCGGTGCGCGCGTCGACGCCGAGCTGAGCAAGAACGAGGGAAATCCAGGCCCCATCGAGGCGACGAACTTCGGTAGCGCCACCGCCAGCGTGGTGACCGCCGCCGACATCGACGCGATCGCCGGCCAGCTCGAAGATCGCACGTGGGTTATCGTCCATACCGGATGGTCCCAGTTCTATTGGAGTTCGGGCCCGGGACAGCAAGGACCGTACGTGAACGGCTTCAATTACCCAGGATTCTCGGAAGAGGCGATCGCGCGGTTGATCCAGATAGAAACATCCCGTGGCATCAGGATCAACGGTATCGGTGCGGACAATCTGACAGTCGATGCCGGGGAGGAAACCGGTGCGCCCGATTTCGCGGCCGGCGCTTTTCCAGCGCATCGCCATGGGCTTGCGCGCGGCTGGAAGATGCTGGAAAACCTCGCCAACACCGCGGAACTTCGAACCGGGTGCACGTTGTTCGTGGGCGCGATGAATCACCGCGGCAGCGTCGCAGGCTGGGCCCGGATTTTCGCGAGGTGCACGCGTTGACAACGCTAACCCGTTCAGCGCCGGCGTCATGTCTCACTGCGATCGACGGCTGTAAGCTCGCATATCGCATATGCACGCCGTATTCTTCGAACCATGGCCAAGAAGCCAACCACGGCGCTTCTCATGCATCCGATCGTATTGGACGAATTGATGCGCGAGGATCACCTTCAACGGCTTGACCGCGCAGTCGAACTGGTCGCCCCCAAACCCTTTCGTGACGTCGTGTCGTTGCAGAACCGACGCGAGCACGTCGAAGTGCTGATCACCAGCTGGGGTTGTCCGCGCATCGACGCCGAGAGCATAGACCAGCTACCGCGTTTGAAGCTCATTGCTCACCTCGCCGGCAGCGTCAAGGGCTTTCTCGACGACGTGGTGTGGCGCCGGGGCATTCTCGTCACCAACGCCGTCGCGGCGAACGCGGTACCGGTCGCTGAATTTACCCTGGCGGCCATTTTGTTCGCCAACAAGAAAGTCTTCCAGCTCAACCACTTCTATACCACCCATCGCGAAAACCGTGCGCCGTGGACCAAGGAAGCCCCCAACGTCGGCAACTACGACAAAACGGTCGGCATCGTTGGTGCATCACATGTCGGCCAACTGGTCATTCGCCATCTGCAAGCGTTCGATTTGAAAGTATTGCTTTACGATCCGTTCGTTACACCCTTGACATGCCGCGACATGGGCGCGACCAAGGTAGGACTGTCGGAGCTTCTCTCTCAGTCGGACGTGGTGTCGCTGCATGCGCCGCTGCTATCCGACACCAAGGACATGATCGGCCCCCGCGAACTCGCACTAATGGCCGACGGCGCGACGCTCATCAACACCGCGCGCGGCGGTCTCGTCGACCACAACGCGCTGGAGGCCGAACTCGTGTCGGGGCGGTTGTTCGCGATCATCGACACGACCGACCCAGAGGTGCTGCCAAGACACTCCCCACTGTATCAACTGCCAAACGTATTCCTCACACCCCATATCGCCGGTTCGTTGGGCTCGGAAACCCAACGCTTGTCCGATTTCATCGTTGCCGAAGTCGAGCGCTTCGCGAAGGGCGCGGCCCTCAAATATCTGGTCAAACGAGAACGGTTGGCTCACCTGGCGTAAGCTCAATTGGCCAATTCTGTTACGATCCCACGCTGCAATGCTAGGAAGGATGCATGGATCTGTCTTACGGCGTCGAGTACGACTCGCGGAGCTTCATCGAGCAGAATCGTGATCGCGCGCCGCAAGCGGCGGCTATGCGGTCGCAACAAACTCTGGACAGGCGGGATCTCGCCGGAGGGTAGCTGATGGCCGAAACATACCCCCTGCTACCGCTGAAGAACACCGTCGTCTACCCGCAGATCGTGACGCCGCTTGCGGTCGGGCGGGCCAAATCACTTGCCGCGGTGAACGCCGGAGCGGAAGCAGGACGTCAGATCATCACGGTGGCACAAAAACAGGCCAATCTCGAAGATCCCGTCAGGGCCGACCTCTTTGACATCGGAACGATCTCGACCATCAACCGCATCGAGAAGCGCGACAACGGCGCCCACGTCATCGTCCAAGGCATCGAGCGCATTCGTCTCGGACAGCCGACCGACGAGCGACACTACATCGAGATAGAGTATGAACGCTTGCCGAAACTGTCGATGGATGACCTGGGCGACGACACCGCTCATGTCGATGCGCTGCTGCGCGAGAACCTGGAGTTGTCACGACGCATCGCCCGACTGTACGACACCGACCACGGTGAGCAGATCTACGAACGGCTGATCGGCTCCATCAGCGACCCCGTTACCCAGATGTACCGCATCGCGAATCTCGCCAACCTGACGCTCGAACAGGAGCAAGCCGTATTGGCCTGCGGCACGACCAAGGATCTCCTGCAAACCATTCACGAAATTCTGCGTCACGAGCTGCAGGTCACGGAACTGCGCCGGCAGATTGCCGAGCAAGCTCGGGACGACATGGACCAACAGCAGCGCGAGCACGTCCTGCGCCAGCAAAAACGCGCCATCGAACAGGCCTTGGGCGAACCCGGTGATGATGACGACATCGCCGAACTGCGCTCTCAGTTGGACGAGGCGAAACTTCCCGAGACGGTCAAAGACGAAGTGGATCGGGAACTCAAACGACTGGGACGCATGTCTGCCAACGCCGCCGACTATCAGGTGTCACGCGCCTACCTGGAGCTTGTGGCTGAACTACCGTGGCACGACCACACGACAGATCAGCTAGATCTAGAGCATGCCCAGCAGGTACTCGACGAAGATCACTACGGCTTGGAAGACGTGAAGGAGCGGATTCTAGAGTCGCTCGCGGTGATGCAGCTCAACCCCGATGCCAAGGCACCCATCCTGTGCTTTATCGGGCCCCCGGGGGTCGGCAAGACCTCGCTCGGACAGTCGATTGCCCGTACGATGGGCCGCAAGTTCGAACGGTTGAGCCTAGGCGGTCTGCACGACGAGGCAGAGCTTCGAGGTCATCGACGCACTTACATCGGCGCGATGCCCGGGCGCATCTTGCAGGCCGTGCGACGTGCAGGCGTCATCAATCCGATCCTCATGCTGGACGAGATCGACAAGCTCGGTCGCGATTTTCGAGGCGATCCCGCAGCGGCGCTCATGGAGATTCTCGATCCCGCCCAGAACTTTGAGTTTCGCGACAATTATCTGAACCTGCCTTACGACTTATCGAAGGTGATGTTCATCACGACTGGCAACACCCTGGAGGGTGTTCCGCGACCGCTACTCGATCGCATGGAGGTGTTGGAGCTATCCGGTTACAGCGACATGGAAAAACACGCCATCGCGCGACGCTACCTCATTCCCCGACAGCGCCAAGAAGCAGGTCTGGACGAACCACAGCTCGACATCACCGACGAGGCGTTACAAAACATGATTCGACGCCACACTCGCGAGGCCGGCGTGCGCCAGCTGGAACGCGTCATCGGCCGGCTGGCTCGCAAGCGCGCACGCCAAGTCGTCGAAAAGCTAGACCCAGACCACCCTATCGAGGCCAGTTCGTTAGCCGATTTGTTGGGGCCGGAAAAATTCAAGTCCGACAAAAGCCGCCGCAACCTCGCCCCGGGTGTGGCTGCAGGGCTTGCGTGGACTGAAGCCGGCGGCGACGTGTTGTACGTCGAAGCCATGCTGACCCAGAAAGACGACAAGGTCACGCTTACCGGCCACTTGGGCCAGGTCATGCAGGAGTCGGCCAAGGCCGCCCGCAGCTACATCTGGTCAATCGCCGATGAAATCGGCATAGACCGGACGAAGATCGAGGAGCGAGGGGTACACATTCACGTACCGTCAGGCGCGGTGCCCAAGGACGGTCCTTCGGCCGGCGTGACCATGGCGGCGGCCCTCGCTTCCGCCTACAGTGGTAAACCCGTGCGCGACGACCTGGCGATGACGGGCGAGCTGACCCTGTCCGGGTTGATACTACCTGTCGGCGGTATCAAGGAAAAGATTCTCGCGGCGCACCGCGCCGGATTGCGCCACATCATCGTACCGAAAGACAACGAGGCGGATCTCAGCAAGCTTCCGGAAGCGGTACGTCAGGAGATGACCATCTCACTCGCAGAGCACCTGCACGAGGTGTTGGCTGAGTCGATACCGGACTTGAGCATCAAGTCAAACTGAGACGATGAAAATCGCTCTGAAATTCGTCGGGGTGAGCTTGGCGCTGCTCATCGCGGTAGCGTTGCTCGGCGTTGTGCTCGTCGTATTGCGTATCGAGGAACCCCCGGGACCTGCACCGCTCTCGACGGAACGATTCACCGAACAGCACTCGGCCGCGATCGCCAAGACCGAAGCGTGGCTGAGCGACGCGCAGGCCGAGACGCGTCTACCGTCAATCGGTTTAGCCGTTGGTGTGGGCGGAAACGTCGTTTGGGCCGGTGCGATTGGTTACGTCGATGTCGACAGCGGTATCGCAGCCACGCCCCAACATCGTTACCGAGTGGGCAGTGTCGCCAAGGCGTTCACGGCAGTGGCCATGGGCAAGCTGGTCCAGGACGGGTATCTCGAGTTCGACGACGATTACCACGATTGGGTACCCGAGTTTCCGGAAAAGCAGGGGCCATTCTCACTTCGCCAGCTCGCAAGTCACCTCGCCGGGGTGCGTCACTACCACTCGGGCCTTGCCGGTTTCATGGAACAATACCGACAAACCCAATACGACTCGGTAAGCGCAGCACTCGAACTTGTCGCCGACGACCCGCTCGCGTTCCCACCCGGCACGGCATTTCAATACAGTTCTTACGGCTACAACCTACTGTCGGTCGCCTTGGAGCGCGCGGCCGACATACCGTATCTCGAGTTGATGCAGCGTAGCGTGTTCGAGCCCTACGCAATGGGCTCGACGCCTACCAGGACCGTCCCGTCGCCAACGTCGCCGTACCCTATCTGGTGTGGAACGATGTCATCATCCGACAACCACCGGTGAACAACAGTTACAAGTGGGCGGGCGGCGGCTTTCTCTCTACCCCTACGGACCTCGTCCGCTTCGGCAACGGTCTGCTGCAAAACGCGTGGCTAACTGAAGACATCAGAGATCAGCTTTGGCAACCGCAAGCACTCGCTGACGGGGCCGACAACCCGCAAAACTATGCGCTCGGCTTTCGCGTCGGCACCGCTGACGGCCGGCGCGTCGTGAACCACGGCGGCGACAGCGTTGGCGGGGCTTCGTTCCTGCTGATCTTTCCCGAAGAGCAAGTGGTGGTCGCATACGCCACCAACTCGACGGCGATGACAGTGATGCGTAATTTACGGGCTGAGACCTTTGAGATCGCAGCATGGTTCATGCCTGGCGCAACGTAATCGCACTGGCGTTCGCGGCTTGGTTGGCGGCACACGC
This sequence comes from Gammaproteobacteria bacterium, assembly GCA_027297435.1. Classification (GTDB taxonomy): domain Bacteria; phylum Pseudomonadota; class Gammaproteobacteria; order Pseudomonadales; family Azotimanducaceae; genus Azophilus. The sequence goes on from JAPUIA010000295.1 coordinate 18,532, forward strand.
CCCCGTCGCGGAAGCGGAATCTTGCCTAAAGGGCTACCGCACCAAGGACCACGAGCAAGTACTGTTGGTCAATCGCTGCAGACACCAGATATACGCGTCGGTGATCGAGCTCAATCCGATCACACTGGAAAAGCAATGCGCGGTCTTTCACCTACCGCAAAAGGACTACGGACGCGCCTACGCCTGGGATCGTTTCGCCGCGTCGGAGCCAACAAGAAGCTCAGCCACCGAGCACGAGGCGCTAACCTACTGCGCCCTTTCCGGCTACCCGATAGTGACCGACGCGGAAGGGCGCTTCATCGTGATCATGCGGGATTGATATTCGAGCGCGCTCCGATTTCGCGGTTACAGACCCAGCTCATCCAGCAGATCGGCAAAACCCTCCACACGAGGCTGCAGCGACTGCACGGTTGCTTCCCAGAATGGGGGTTCCGTAAGATCGGCACCCAAATGCTTCACCGCCAGATCTTCCGCAGACATACGCCCGGTATCTCTCAACAAATCAACGTACCTGGAATAGAACTCCGGCCCAAACTCATCGCGCCTGGAGTACACGCCCAGGCTGAATAGATAGCCAAACAGATAAGGGAAGTTGTAAAAACTCAAGCCGGAAATATAGAAGTGCAGCTTGTTGGCCCAGAACATCGGATCGGGTTCGCTCAACGCATCACCGTACCACTCGCGCCATGCGTCGCTCATCAGATCCTTGAGTTCTTGTGCTCTCAGAGGCCGCTTCTTACGCGCCTCGTACAAGCGCTTCTCAAAGGTAAATCGCGCTGGAATGTTGAGGATGAATGCAACCAACGCGCTCAGCTCTTCCCACGCAATGTTGAGTTTCTGCGCAGGGGTCTCAGCTCGGCGCAACAATGCGTCGCGCACGAGGGTCTCACCGAACGTACTCGCCGTTTCGGCCAACGACATACCGTAGCTTGTCTGGCTGTCGGGCAGATCACGCATCACCCAGCCGTGGAACGCGTGGCCGAGTTCGTGCGCTAAGGTGATGATGTCGCTGTCGCCGCCGGTATAGGTCATGTACACCCGGGACGTTTTCGATTTCTCGAATCGAGTGCAATAGGCGCCGGGACGCTTGTTACTCCCCACGGTACCCTCCACCCAACGCTTGTCCACCATCATCCGCACGAACTCACCCATGTCCTGGTCGACCTCACCATATGCCGATGCGATGAGCTCAACTGCCTCTTCAAACGGTGTGCCGTTCGCCACCGTCCCGAGAGAGGGCGCCGGCGCACGATTGTCCCATGGGCCAATCGCCTCCAACCCGTAGGCCCGTGCTTGCAGCTTGGCAGCCCGTCGAGCCAGGGGACGGGCGATTTCTGCAACGGACAGCAACGTATCCAGCGTGTCCCGCTTTAGCCGATTGAGGTGCATGGGCGCATCGAGGAAATGCACCGTCTTGGTCTTCGAGCGCTTCTTACACATCTCGAGACGCCAACCAGCAATGGCATTCACTGCCGCGGCACAGGATTCTTCGTGGATTTGCCATGCATCGTTGATGGCACTCCAGGCATTTCGCCGTGTTTGCACATCCGGTTTCATGAGCAGGCTAGACGCCTCGGCAAGGCCCATCGTCTGGGACTCATCGTCGACCAATACCTCACAACTGATGGTCCCTGAGAGCTGATCGTAGAGGTTGCCCCAAGCGTGAATGCCATCCTGGGAAAGTCCATGCACCAGGTTCTCTTCGTCGAGACTCAACAGTTCGTGACGGCGGGCGCGAGAGTGGTTGACGATGAACTCCGAAGGTGCCACTTCCGGGTCGGCGAGGTAGCGCACGATGACTTCGTCTTCGGCTAGATCAGTGAACTGGGACAAGGGTTCCAAAAGCTCGCCCATGCGTTTCTGATAGTTCTGCAAACTACCCATCAGTTCCAGCGCTTCAGCATCGCGGCTATTGACCGACAACAGACAGTTGGCGAACACGTGCGTATTGCCGAGCAGCGTTCTTGCCTCTTGGGCGAGCTTGTAGATGTGTTGCGCCGTCACAACCGCAGCATCACCCGCCAACTCCGGATTCAACTCGCCGACCTGATCGAGCAAGGCGTCACATCGATCCAAGTCTGCTTGCAGTACCGGATCGAGGGGCGATGCGTATTCGCTGCTCAGATCCCAACTTGGACCAGAAAGTCCAGCCTCGAACCTCGGCGCCTCACTCATGCCGTACTCCTAAAAAAACGGGGTCGTTATACAGTGTCCTGTCGAAAACCTCTCATTTGCCGTACGTACTATGATCGCGCATCCCTGCGCTCAAAGAAGCGGTCTCATTTTTGAGACTGCTTCTAACCAGAGTAACCGTTTACGAACGTCAATGCTGAAAACGCCCGGATTCGAAGCACGATCAGATCCAAAGCCGTTGTGGTTCCAATCGTTCCTGCCACCTGTTATATGGTGGTGATTCAAGAACAAGGATAAATCGTGAATACACCGTTTACTGCGCTGCTTGTCGCCCTGCTTGTCACGTTGCCTGACCTTGCCAACGCCGAGGACTGGTATCTGGCCGGCAGATTGAGTACAGGGCTTGCGCTGCTGGAGGACATCACCCACAAAGGCACTATCGGCACCGGCGCACCTGTTGGCAATGACTTCGACGGATCCCTAGCGGACGAAGATATAGACGACCTGACCGGAGGCATCGGCATCGCTTTAGGCCGAAGAACCGGCAACTGGAACATCGAGGCCGAATTCATATGGCGCTACCGAACGGACTGGGACATCGCCGCAACGACGTATTCACTGCAAGCCATCACCAACGTATTCACCAACGTAGCAACGTCCACACTGCTGCTGAACGCAACCCGCCGCATACCCATCAACGTCCATTGGTCTTGGGAGGTGGGCGCCGGGATCGGGTTGGTCGCCAACGACCAGGAAGGCAAATACATCGAACGCGGCGTTCCCGGGATAACGCCCCAAGTTGAGTTCGAGGACGAAGCGAACTCGACAGATTTTAGTTGGAACGCCATCCTCGGCGTTTCTCGCAAGCTGGGCGAGTCTTGGGCACTCAGCCTTCGTTACCGATACATCGACCTCGGCGACCTGCATATCGGGCCGTTCCCCTCGCGCACGGGCGAAGTGTTCGCCGATCACACCTCTCACGAGCTCATGCTGTCATTCGAACGGCGTCTTTGAGGGGCTCGCTGGTAGATCAACGAATTGCCGTTTTTTCCACGAATGTGGATGGCGCCCGCTTGCCGTAGGCAATAGGCGAGTTTTTGCGCCAGCCAGCGCGGTTCCTCCATGGCGTCAGCTAAGTCTTGGGTGGTGAACGAATCGGGCAACGGATGCTTCACGAAGCCAAACAGATCATCGACGCTGCGAAAGCGAACTTGCTCCTTGACCTCTACCAAGCGCCGTTCCACAACGCGCCATCCACGACGCCCGCGGACGCGTGTCGGGTCGTGTATGCGAAACTCTTCTTCCTCGATGAGCACTACCTCCAATTCGAAATTTGGATGGTTCAACATCGTTGGGATGCTGACGAGTTCGTCGAGCACGTGGCTCACCGCACCCTTTTTGGGCGATTTTCGTCGCTTGTGTTCGAGTTCGTCATCGCTGAGCTTGACGATGTAGCGAGTTTCCGCGATCGGGTGCACCAACACGACCCGGTAGGTTTCCACCAAGCGCGCCAGCTTTTTCTTGAGACTGCCAAAGCCTGCGGTTTGGATCTCGTAGAGTACGTCATCGTCGCCGTGCACATCGGCGACGTAGCCTTCGATAGGTACCTCATGGGCGCTCTCTGCGCCGTACAACGCCTTCAAGGAATGATGCAGAGGACCTTCGTTGAGGGTGCCGATAGTCACGGGCGGGCAGTGTGGCAACCGCTAATGACCCGGTCAACTTCCTATGACATACTCCGAAACCGCTCGAATGGTGGGACTTCGACAACTTTTCGAGCTTTCGACCAATGGCTAGGGGATATAAGACGCATGAGTGCAGACGGTACTTGGAACACGGTAATGAACACCCCCATGGGAGCCCAGAATGGCACCCTGGAGCTGAAGACCGATGGCAACACGTTGACGGGCACGCTGAAAAGCCCGCAAGGCGAGATCGAGCTACAAGACGGCGCCATCGACGGTGATTCCCTGACGTGGAAGGCCGACATCACGCAACCTATGGCCATGACGCTGGAGTTCTCTGCAACGCTTGACGGCGACGAACTCAAGGGAGACGTCAAACTCGGCGCATTCGGTAACGCCAGCTTCACGGGGACTCGCGCTTAAGATACGTCTGCGTGATAGCTCTCCGATGAGCTGGGAAGACGACATCCGCGAACTCGAAGCCCGGAAAGCGCTCGCCTATGAGATGGGCGGCCCGGAGAAGGTCGCCCGTCAGCACGAGTTCAACAAACTCACCGTACGTGAGCGCATCGACGCGATGAGCGATGCCGAGTCGTTCCACGAGATCGGCACGCTCGCCGGTGTTGGCCGGTACGACGACGAAGGCAACCTACAGTCGTTCACGCCCAGCAACTTCGTTTTCGGTACCGCAGACATCGACGGGCGACCGGTCATATTGTCCGGTGACGACTTCACGGTTCGCGGCGGTTCGGCCGACGCTTCAATACCCGGTAAACGCCAACAAGCAGAAGGCCTTGCGTTGGAGTTGCGCCTGCCTCACATCCGTTTGGTGGACGGCATGGGCGGTGGCGGGTCTGTCAAAACCATCGAGACGGCCGGGCGCACGTATATTCCGCAGTTACGCGGCTGGGATATCGTCGTTCAGCATCTCTGCGTGGCGCCTTCGGTTTCACTCGCACTCGGATCCGTCGCCGGCATCGGGGCTGCACGCGTGTCCACGAGTCACTACTCCGTGATCGTCAAATCGAGCGCTCAAATGATGATTGCCGGCCCGGCGCTTGTGGATTGGGCGAGCCTTGGAGAGGTCACCAAAGAAGAGCTGGGGTCATCGAAGATCCACACACGCAACGGCGCTATCGACGACGAGGCAGAGTCAGAGGACGAAGCGTTTGCGTTGGCGAAACGGTTTCTGTCGTACCTTCCGTCGAGCGTCGATGAACTTCCACCGCTAGCGGACAACAACGACGATCCCGACCGCCAGGACGAGGCGCTGCTCAGCATCGTTCCGAAGGATCCACGCAAGGTGTACAAGATGCATCGGATCGTAGAGTCGGTGTTGGATACGGGGTCTTTCTTCGAGATCGGCAAGCGGTGGGGCAAATCCATCATCACCGGATTGGGCACGCTCAATGGTATTCCGGTCGCGCTATTCGCTGAGAACCCGATGATCTACGGCGGTGCCTGGACGGCGGACGCTTGCCGCAAGCTGACTCGCCACATCGATCTTGCCGCGACGTTCCACCTGCCGCTGGTCCATCTCGAGGATTGCCCGGGCTTTCTGATCGGTAAAAAATCCGAGCAAGATTCGACGATTCGTTTCGGCTCCCAAGCGCTGGCCGCGCTCGGCCAGGCACCTGTGCCGTTCTGTTCCGTCGTCATTCGCAAGGCCTTCGGGGTCGCTGGTGCTGCCAATCACAAACCCGGTAGCCAACATTTTCGTATGGCGTGGCCTTCGGGCGATTGGGGTTCGTTGCCCATCGAAGGCGGCATCGAAGTCGCGTACAAAGCGGAACTTGCCGAAGCCGAGGACTACGATGCGCATCTTCAGAAAATCAAGAACCGACTCAACCGGCTACGATCGCCGTTTCGTTCGGCGGAGTTTTTCGAGATCGAAGAAATCATCGACCCGCGCACGACCCGCTCGTCATTGTGTCGTTGGGCCAAGCTAGCCAGGCGCGCATCGACGACGAACGCGCCACAATTCTGGTATCGTCCGTAACCCCCGAAGCTCGAGGAGCACACATGCTTATCGCCAGCAGATTTGCCGCCTGTCTCGCGCTATTGTTGAGCGCCAGTGCTTGGTCGGCCGCTGAATGCTCGTACGGCGAGCTGACCCGCACCATCGACATCGTCTACAGCAACCCGGGCCAGCCAGTACCGTGCGAGGTGCTTTACGACAAGCCTACCGAAGGCGGTGTACAGACGCTCTATCGCGCGATGAACGAAGCCGGCTATTGTGAAGACCGAACCGCAGAGTTTATCGACAAGCTGCGCGGACTCGGCTGGCAATGCTCGACGGCGCAAGAGTCAACCGCAGAAGAGCCGGCGGCAGTAGAGCCGGTGGCAGAAGAGCCGGAAGCAGAAGAAGCGGTAGGGCTGGAAGCTGGCTTCGATGACCTCCTTCATCTCTGAGTTTTGCATAACCCTTCCCCGAGAGACGGAGCCCCACCCAAATCGTAAGCCTCTATCTTGTCGTTAGGCCGTAAAGCCTGGGCACCCATCGGGCGGGCTGTCTAAGTACACGCCATATGGTCCCCTCAAATCCACCACCCCCTCGAATATGAACCGTACAATTCAGACGAGTGTCACAGTGGCGGTATTGGAGGCCTGTCTGGAAGCTCTCGAATACCCGGGAACGGATCGTTAAACCAATCACTAGTCGGCCAGCAATACGTGATAGTGCGTTCGCGTGGGGTACAATGAGATGCAATCTCCCTCTCAAGCTCGGCTAGCCGCTCAGCAACGACGGCCAAATCCTCCCACGCCCCTTCCTGAATAAGTACACGCAGCGAAGCCCGTAGTTGGTCGTACTCCTCCTGGAGCGCGTTACAGATCTCAGGGATCGGATCTGTATATAAGACAAACGAAATGCAGTGTTTGATATGCGGTAACGGTGGGAATCGCTTGCGTCGACTGGTCGGCTTCGGGCCGATCAGGGTGAGGTTCCCCCGATTCACCAACCTCAATCGTAATTCGTCCGGTGGTACTCCCAAGAACTTGCCAACCGTTCCTAAAAATGGGGCCTTGGCACGACGTTTTTTTGCCATGATGTCGCTTCCTTTAAAGTCTGGGTCGTGAGCAGATTATACGTCCTAAACAATGCCCCGCGTCGTCCCCAGTTGGATCAATGGTGACGGGTCCGCCGTTCCTGCCATCGAACAACCGATGGAAGGCGACGGCATGTCCTGCTTCGTGAATCGCTGTTGTTTCGTCGCTCACCTTCATGTTCTCCGAATCCATTCGTGTCGATAGGGTTGCCGAGAAAACGGCTGCGTGTACTGCCTTGTGAGCCGTTTCCCCGACGTACCCTTGCCTTGGGTATCCCTAGTTTGACGACACCTCCTTTGGTTGGGGACCACCTGTAGGCAACCCCTTTTCGATCGACTCAAGTTGCTCAGCGATCTCTCCGAGCGCTACATCGACACTCCAACAGTCCTGAGCATTGAACTCAACGAACTCTCCGTCTGGTCGGCTAGAGAAATCGAATAGTCGCTGTAGCATAGAGATCTTCGCTCGGATTTCGTGGAGCTTGTCTGCGGCGTCGCAGATGGCGCGCTGATCACTCATCGCTCACCTGCTATCTGAGTCACGTTGCCGGTAGGAACTGCATCTAAGTGGCTGAGGTACTTCACAGCGTCTTGGACGCCCTCGAGCACGTACATCATGCCCACTGTGTGGTTAGGCCCTAG
>JAPUIA010000296.1 GCA_027297435.1 Gammaproteobacteria bacterium
CCTCACCCCCGATGTAGGAGGTGACTTCGTAGCCATTGGTCAGTCGCACCCGGCACACCTTACGCAAGGCCGAATTCGGCTTCTTGGGCGTGGTGGTATAGACGCGCGTACAAACGCCGCGTTTCTGCGGGCTGCCTTGCAGCGCAGGAACGATGTTCTTCTCGATCTTCCGCTTTCGCGGTTTTCTGACCAACTGGCTGATGGTCGCCATGCATTCTCCGTTTCAAAATTCGCCATCGGGTTCACCGAGGGCGCGGCATTCTAACAACACCGGACGCCGTTGCAAGCGTCAAGACCGGGCCAACTGGAGCTGGCCCTTCGCGGCTGAAGCCGCTCCTACCCGGGATACCGACCCCATAGTCTTCCTACCCCTTCAGCTACTCGCTCGAGCTCAAGGCCTCCGAGAGTGCCGCTTCGACCTCGTCTGCCGTCGCGCCCTGTTCCTTCGCCAATCGTTCCGCGGCTTCCTCGACCCGACGACGCTTGCGGTCGCTGTGGTATGTGAGCCCCGTACCCGCCGGTATCAGCCGCCCGACCACCACATTTTCTTTCAACCCGCGCAGGTAGTCCTTCTTACCGGTCACCGCGGCCTCGGTCAGCACACGGGTGGTTTCTTGGAAGGACGCAGCGGAGATAAACGACTCGGTCGCAAGCGACGCCTTGGTGATGCCCAACAACACGCGTTGGAATTCCACCGGCGCTTTGCCTTCAGCAACGAGTTCCTCGTTGACGCCGAGCAGCCGCGTGTACTCGAGCTGCTCGCCACGGATGAGTTCCGAGTCCCCTGAATGGGTCACTTCGACCTTGCGCAACATCTGGCGAACGATCACCTCGATGTGCTTGTCGTTGATCGTTACACCTTGCAAGCGGTACACCTCTTGAATCTCGTTGATGATGTACTTGGCAAGCTCTTCCACACCCTTCAAACGCACGATGTCGTGAGAGCTGAAAGGCCCATCACAGACAACTTCACCCTTGTCGACATGCTCGCCTTCGAACACGCCAATGTTGCGCCGTTTCGGAATCAGCGTCTCGACATGATCACCCTCCTCGGGCGTAATGACCAAGCGACGCTTGCCCTTCGTCTCCTTACCGAAGCTGACGGTTCCGGTTGCTTCGGCTAGCACCGCCGGTTCCTTCGGTTTTCGGGCTTCAAACAGATCCGCGACTCGTGGCAGACCACCCGTGATATCGCGGGTTTTGGAGCCTTCCTGGGGAATTCGGGCGATGATGTCGCCGACCCCGACCTTGTCACCGTTTTCCAGGTTCAAGATAGCGTCGTTCGGCAGGAAGTAGTGCGCCGGCACATCGCTGCCCGGTAACATGACCTCGCGCTTTCGCCCATCTATCAACCGTACCGCCGGGCGCAGGTCCTTACCCGCACTCGGACGATCTTTCGGATCCAATACTGTGATGTTGGTGAGTCCCGTGAGCTCGTCCGTTTGTCGATTGATCGAAAGACCTTCTTCCATGTTCTGGAACTCGACGGTGCCTTTGACCTCAGTCACGATCGGGTGAGTATGGGGGTCCCACTGGGCGATCATTTGCCCGGCTTCGACCTGGTCTTCCTCGCCAACGGATATCACAGCGCCGTAGGGGAGTTTGTAACGCTCTCGTTCACGCCCGTGTTCATCGGCAACGGCAATTTCTCCAGACCGAGATACTGCAACCAGTTCGCCGGAATCGCGGGTCACCGTCTTCATGTTGTGTAGACGGATGGTACCGCCGTGCTTCACCTGAATGTTGTCGATCGCCGTCGCACGCGATGCAGCCCCGCCGATATGGAAGGTCCGCATCGTGAGCTGAGTACCCGGCTCACCGATGGATTGGGCCGCGATGACGCCGATTGCCTCACCGACGTTCACCACGTGCCCACGCGCAAGATCACGCCCATAACACATAGAGCAAACGCCGAATCGCGTGTCGCAGGTGATCGCCGAACGCACCTTCATCTCATCGATGCCAAGGTTATCGAGTTCCTCTACCCAGGCCTCATCCAAAACGGTGTTTTGAGCAATCAAAACGGTTTTACCGTCCGCATCCAAAACGTCCCCTGCAACGACGCGACCCAACACTCGATCACCCAACGGTTCGACGACATCACCACCCTCGATGATCGCCGTAACGGTCAGACCGTTGCTAGTACCACAATCTTCGTCGGTAATGACCACGTCTTGCGCTACGTCGACCAAGCGGCGGGTCAAGTAGCCCGAGTTGGCGGTCTTGAGCGCCGTGTCGGCGAGACCCTTGCGAGCACCGTGCGTGGATATGAAGTACTCGTTTACGTTCAACCCCTCGCGGAAGTTTGCGATAATCGCGTTTTCGATGATGCTGCCGTCCGGACGCGTCATCAATCCACGCATGCCGGCCAACTGGCGAATCTGCGCTGGAGATCCTCGCGCTCCCGAATCCGCGTAGATGAAGACCGAATTGAACGAGTCTTGGATTTCTTCATCGCCATCTTTGTTCGTGACGCTTTCCGTCGAGATGCCGTCCATCATGGCACGGGCAACCAGATCGTTCGCGCGCGACCAAATATCGATTACCTTGTTGTACTTCTCGCCTTGGGTCACCAGGCCTGATGCATACTGCGACTCGATCTCGGCGACTTCGACGCCTGCATCTTCGATGATTTTAGCTTTTTGTTCCGGTATGACGAAGTCGTCGACACCAATCGATGCGCCCGAATATGTCGAGTGGGCAAAGCCCATATACATCAACTGGTCAGCAAAGATCACGGTCTCTTTCAAACCGACGTTTCGATAACAGGCATTGATGAGGCTCGAGATCGATTTTTTATCCATCACCTTGTTAACGCTTTCGAACGGCAAGGTCTTTGGCACGATGTCATAAAGCAAGGCTCGACCGACTGTGGTATCGGTCAGCGTGGTTTTTTCGACAATCGAACCATCTTCCTGAACTTCGTGCTCATCGATACGTACCTTCACCTTGGCATGTATATCTATCTGGCCAGCATAGTACGCACGATGTACCTCGTGGCTGTCCGCAAAGGCCATACCCTCGCCTTTGGCGTTCACCCTCTCGCGGGTCATGTAGTAGATGCCGAGCACGACGTCTTGCGACGGCACGATGATCGGCTCCCCGCTCGCGGGCGAGAGAATATTGTTGGTCGACATCATGAGCGCCCGTGATTCGAGCTGTGCCTCGAGCGTCAGCGGTATGTGCACCGCCATTTGGTCACCGTCAAAGTCCGCGTTGTACGCGGTACAGACCAACGGGTGCAGCTGTATCGCCTTGCCTTCGATCAACACCGGCTCGAACGCCTGAATGCCCAATCGATGCAAGGTCGGCGCCCGGTTGAGCAGCACCGGATGCTCGCGGATGACTTCTGCGAGGATGTCCCAAACCTCAGCGGTCTCTCGTTCCACCATCTTCTTGGCGGCCTTTATCGTGGTCGCGAGTCCGCGACCTTCGAGCTTGCCGAAGATGAACGGTTTGAACAGTTCCAGCGCCATTTTCTTCGGCAGGCCGCATTGATGGAGCTTCAACGTCGGACCCACGACGATGACCGAGCGACCCGAATAGTCGACACGCTTGCCCAACAGATTCTGTCGGAAACGCCCTTGCTTGCCTTTGATCATATCCGCCAACGACTTGAGCGGACGCTTGTTCGATCCGGTAATGGCTCGTCCACGGCGACCGTTGTCCAAAAGTGCGTCCACAGACTCTTGCAGCATGCGCTTTTCGTTGCGCACGATGATGTCGGGCGCGGACAGATCCAGCAAACGCTTCAGGCGGTTGTTGCGGTTGATCACCCGCCGATAAAGGTCGTTTAGGTCGGAGGTTGCGAACCGCCCACCATCCAACGGCACAAGCGGCCGCAAATCCGGCGGCAACACCGGCAATACGGTCATGATCATCCACTCCGGTTTGTTGCCGGAGCTGACAAACGCCTCCATTAGCTTCAAGCGCTTGGAGAACTTCTTGATCTTGGTTTCCGAATTGGTTGCCGGGATCTCTTCGCGCAGGTAGGCGATATCCGCACGGATGTCCATGGCAAGCAGCAATGCTTGTACGGATTCGGCGCCCATACGAGCGTCGAACTCATCACCAAACTCTTCTAGCTTGGCGTAATACTCCTCATCCGTTAGGAGTTGTCCAGCCTCCAGATCGGTCAGTCCCGGATCGACGACGACGTACGATTCGAAGTAGAGCACGCGCTCGATGTCCCTGAGCGTCATGTCGAGCAATAGACCAATGCGCGACGGCAACGATTTCAGGAACCAGATGTGAGCCACCGGGCTCGCGAGCTCGATGTGTCCCATCCTTTCACGGCGCACCTTGGTCAGGGTCACCTCGACGCCGCATTTCTCGCAGATCACACCGCGATGCTTCAAGCGCTTGTACTTGCCGCACAAGCACTCATAGTCCTTCACCGGACCAAAGATACGAGCGCAGAACAATCCGTCCCGTTCTGGTTTGAACGTCCGGTAGTTGATGGTCTCGGGTTTCTTCACCTCGCCGAACGACCACGAGCGGATCATTTCGGGTGAAGCCAAACCAATGCGCAGCGAATCGAACTCGTCTACGTCTCCCTGATCCTTCAGCAAATTCAGTAGGTCTTTCAAGATCTTCCTCCGGTTATTCGGTTTCCAGTTCGATGTCGATACCCAAGGACCGTATCTCCTTCACCAACACGTTGAAGGATTCCGGCATACCCGGCTCCATGCGGAAATCACCGTCCACGATGTTCTTGTACATCTTGGTGCGGCCGGTGACATCGTCTGACTTCACGGTAAGCATTTCTTGAAGCGTGTAGGCGGCGCCATAGGCCTCCAACGCCCAAACCTCCATCTCTCCAAAGCGCTGGCCCCCAAACTGCGCCTTGCCACCCAAGGGTTGCTGGGTGACCAGGCTGTAGGAGCCGGTAGAACGAGCGTGCATCTTGTCATCCACCAAGTGGTTGAGCTTCAGCATGTACATGTAGCCGATGGTCACCGGGCGATCAAACTGATCACCCGTCCGACCGTCGTACAACGTCGTCTGACCGCTGGTTGGCAGTCCGGCGAGTTCCAGCATCTGCTTGATCTCGGATTCGTCAGCACCGTCAAAGACAGGTGTCGCCATCGGCAACCCGTCCCTCAGATTGTCAGCGAGTTCGAGAAGCTCGCTGTCCTTCAGCGACTTCAGGTTCTCGTTGCCTTCACCAACCTGGTTGTATACCGCTTCTAGATAATCGCGAACTTCCGCGGTTTTGCGTTGCTCTTCGAGGAGCAGGTTGATCTGCTCACCGATGCCCTTGGCGGCCCACCCGAGGTGAGTTTCCAGAACCTGGCCAACGTTCATTCGCGATGGCACGCCAAGCGGATTCAGGACGATGTCGATCGGCTCGCCGTACTCGTCGAACGGCATGTCCTCCACCGGCATGATCACGGAAATGACGCCCTTGTTACCGTGCCGGCCCGCCATCTTGTCGCCCGGTTGAATACGGCGCTTGATCGCAAGGTAGACCTTCACGATCTTGAGCACACCGGGTGCCAAGTCGTCGCCGGTTTCGAGCTTGGAGCGTTTGTCGGCGTACGTAGCGTCGAGCTCGCCGCGGCGCTCTGTAAGCTGCGCTTCAGCGCGCTCGAGCTGAGCATTCAACGTATCGTCCGACATACGAATCTTGAACCAATCGTCACGCACGAGCGCATTGAGATACTCGTCATCGATGGTGAGTCCGCGGCTATTGTTCGGCGCACTCGCGGCTTTCTTACCGACCAAAGCAGCCCGCAGGCGTTCAAACGTTGCGGCTTCTACGATGCGGTATTCATCGTCCAGGTCTTTGCGGATCTGGGAGAGCTGCGATCTCTCGATGTCTTTCGCACGTTGGTCCTTCTCGACACCATCGCGAGTGAACACCTGCACGTCGATAATCGTACCTTTGACGCTCGTCGGCACGCGTTGCGAGGTGTCTTTCACGTCGGACGCCTTCTCGCCAAAGATGGCGCGCAGCAGTTTCTCTTCCGGCGTCAGTTGGGTCTCGCCCTTGGGAGTTACCTTGCCGACGAGGATGTCTCCGGCGACTACTTCAGCACCGATATAGACAATGCCCGACTCGTCGAGTTTCGAGAGGGCACCTTCACCGACATTGGGAATGTCGCAGGTGATCTCTTCCGGTCCCAGCTTGGTGTCGCGCGCAATACAGGTTAGTTCTTGGATGTGCACGCTCGTGAAGCGGTCTTCCGTAACCACCCGCTCGGAAACGAGAATCGAATCCTCGAAGTTGTAGCCGTTCCACGGCATGAACGCGACGCGCATGTTCTGGCCTAGCGCCAACTCTCCCAGGTCGACCGACGGGCCGTCTGCGAGGATGTCAGTTTTGGCGATCTTGTCCCCGCGCTTTACCAACGGGCGCTGGTTGATGCAGGTGTTCTGGTTGGAACGCGTGAACTTCGTCAGGTTATAGATATCCACGCCCGCCTCGCCGGCTTCGGTCTCGGCATCGGCCACGCGAACGACGATACGTCCAGCATCGACACTGTCCACGACCCCGCCGCGGCTAGCGATGACACACACACCAGAATCTCGCGCCACGTGACGTTCCATGCCCGTGCCGACCAAAGGCTTCTCCGCACGCAACGTGGGTACTGCCTGACGCTGCATGTTGGACCCCATGAGAGCCCGGTTGGCGTCGTCGTGCTCGAGGAACGGGATGAGCGCCGCTGCCACGGAAACCACCTGCTTGGCGGATACGTCCATATAGTTCACGTTCTCGGCGGGCGTCTTCGTGAATTCGTTCTGATGACGCACGTCGACCAGCTCTTCCGCAAACTCGTTCTTGGCCGTGAGGGGCGAACTCGCTTGGGCAATCACGTATTCGGCTTCATCGATGGCAGAAAGGTACTCGATCTGTTTCGTCACCTTGCCATTGATTACCTTGCGGTAGGGCGTTTCCAGGAAACCGTATTCGTTGGTCCTGGCATACGCTGCCAAGCTGTTGATCAGTCCAATATTGGGACCTTCCGGCGTCTCGATCGGACAGACGCGGCCGTAGTGCGTTGGATGCACGTCGCGCACTTCGAAGCCCGCCCGTTCGCGGGTCAAACCGCCCGGACCCAAGGCTGAAACCCGACGTTTGTGGGTTACTTCCGAGAGCGGATTGTTCTGATCCATGAACTGGGACAATTGGCTCGAACCGAAGAACTCTTTGATCGCGGCGGCCACTGGCTTTGCGTTGATCATGTCTTGCGGCATCAAGCCTTCGGATTCGGCGAGTGACAACCGTTCCTTGACGGCCCGTTCGACACGGATGAGCCCCACGCGAAACTGGTTCTCAGACATCTCACCAACCGAACGCACGCGACGGTTGCCGAGGTGATCGATGTCATCGACGGACCCCTTGCCGTTACGAATATCGATTAGGGTACGCAGCACACCGATGATGTCCTCGTTGGTCAGTATGCCTTCACCAGTGATGCCTTCGCGGCCCAACCGACGGTTGAACTTCATGCGGCCGACGGCCGAAAGGTCATAACGCTCGCTCGAGAAGAACAAATTGTTGAACAGGTTTTCTGCGGCTTCTTTGGTTGGCGGCTCGCCCGGACGCATCATGCGATAAATCTCGACCAACGCCTCTAGCTTATTGCTCGTCGGGTCTATGCGCAGCGTATCGGAAATGTAGGGACCGCAATCGAGATCATTGGTGTAGATCGTCTCGATGGTGGATACACCGACTTCGAGCAACTGATCGAGCGCTTCGTCGGTGATGATCGAATTACAGGGTAGAACGATCTCACCGGTAGACTTGTCCACCACGTCCTTGGACGTTACCCGATCGATCAGGTACTCGCGCGGCACGTTGAGGCGCTTCAGACCGCTGTCTTCCAACAAGCGGACATGACGCGCGGTGATGCGTTGGCCCATCTCAACAATGACATCGCCCTTCTTGTTGGTGATGTTGAAAGAGGCGACCTCACCACGCATACGTTCCGGCATAAGGTCGACCGAAAAGCCGTCTTTCTTGACGTGGAAGACGTTGTTTTCGAAGAAGATATCTAGGATTTCTTCGCCGCTGAACTCGAGCGCGCGCAAAACGATGGTCGCCGGCAACTTGCGACGCCGGTCGATCCGCACGAACACACAATCTTTCGGGTCGAACTCGAAGTCGAGCCAAGAACCACGGTAGGGGATCACCCGCGCGGAATAGAGCAACTTGCCCGACGAGTGCGTTTTACCACGGTCGTGGTCGAAGAACACGCCAGGGGACCTGTGCAGTTGCGAGACGACGACGCGTTCGGTGCCGTTTATGACAAAGGTTCCATTCTGCGTCATGAGCGGGATTTCGCCCATGTACACTTCCTGCTCTTTGACGTCTTTGACCGCCTTGTTGGACGACTCTTTGTCATAGATGATCAGGCGCACCTTGACGCGAAGTGGCGCGGCGTAGGTGATGCCTCTCGACACGCACTCTTTGACGTCGAACGCCGGTGTTCCCAACCGGTAGTCCACGTACTCGAGTGCGGCACTTCCTGAGTAGCTGACGATCGGAAACACCGACCGAAAGGCGGCGTGCAGACCTACCTCATCGCGATCTTCAGCGGACTTGCCCGACTGTAAGAATTTGCCATATGAATCGACCTGAATCGCGAGAAGGTACGGCATCTCCATGCATTCGGACAGTTTTCCGAAATCCTTACGGATGCGTTTTTTCTCGGTAAAGCTATACGCCATTCGAATCTCCCACGCTTATGTGCTTAGACACGGTGCTGACACTTCGGCCACGGACGCCTAACTGACGCGTTGTCAGCCGCTGACATTTCGCCAACTGTTGCCACGGACGAAAGGCGGGCACCCGTGTCGGGAGCTCGCCTATTTTCGGATGCCCAGTTCGGGCCCAAGCTACTTGATGCAAAGTTACTTGAGCTCAACCTGTGCGCCAGCTTCTTCCAACTGTTTCTTGAACTCTTCAGCCTCGGCTTTCTGAGCCCCTTCCTTGATCGAAGAGGGCGCGCTATCCACGAGGTCCTTGGCTTCTTTCAAGCCAAGACCAGTGATGGATCGAACCGCTTTGATCACGTTTACCTTCTTGTCGCCTATCGCGATCAGAACGACGTCGAACTCAGTTTGCTCTTCGCCGGCGCCTTCGCCCGCGTCACCAGCTGCAGCCGCGGGCGCCACAGCGACTGCTGCTGCTGCGGACACACCAAATTTGTCTTCCATCGCTTCAACTAGATCCACCACGTCCATGACACTCATGTCGGCGATGGCGTTCAAGATGTCGTCTTTCGACAATGCCATTATTTTCTCCTGAATATTCTCAATGGTTACCGGTTAGGCTTTAAGCTTGCTTTGCTTCCCGCACTGCAGCGAGCGTACGCACCAGCTTGCCAGGCACTTCATTGAGTGTTCTGGCGAGTTTGGTGATCGGCGCTTGCATGACGGCCAACAACAACGCGATAGCCCCATCCTTCGTTGGCAGTTCCGCGATGCGGTCAATTTGACCAGCGTCCAAGAGTTCCCCGTCGATAGACAACGCCTTGACTTCCAAAGCGTGATAATCGTTCGCGCAATCTTTGATGAGTCGCGCTGCTGATCCGGGTTCGTCCTTCGAAAACGCCAACAACGTTGGGCCAACGAACGCCTCGTTCAGGCATTGGTATTGCGTTCCTTCAACCGCTCGCTTCGCCAACGAATTGCGGATGACCCTGAGATATACACCACAACTACGCGCTTTCGCGCGCATTTCGGTCATTTCGCTCACGGTCAAGCCGCGATAGTCAGCGAGCACTGCGGACAGGGCGCTTCCCGCCGCTCGGTGTACCTCGGCAACGATTTCTCGTTTTTGCTCTAGCCTTAATGCCACTACCTTTCTCCTTTCGGAGTCTCCTTGCGGAGTCTCCTTGGAATCGCCCCCCACCGAAGCGGGAAGTCATCACTGTTTACGGCGACTTAAGAGCAATCGAGACGACATCCCGATCAGTCTTCATGCACCGTCTGCGTAGGCTTGTCGTGTTTAAGGCACTACTAGCGTAGTTGCCACCTACGGTTTTTGACGGTTCGCGGGGCCACGACTTCGTCGTCGCCCCGCCGACCTCAAATCTATCTCTATCTATAGCTCCAACGATGCTTGATCGATCGCCAAGCCAGGGCCCATCGTTGTCGAAAGCGTGATCTTCTTCAGAAAAATGCCTTTTGCCGCAGCCGGCTTGGCCTTCTGCAAGTCCGTAACCAACGCTTCCAGATTCTCTTTGACTTGCGTGTCGGAAAAACCGACCTGACCAACACTGCCGTGAACTATGCCGCCGCGGTCTGTGCGGAACTGCACCTGGCCTGACTTTGCGTTCGTGACCGCTGTCTCTACATCCGGCGTTACCGTCCCGGTTTTAGGGTTTGGCATGAGGCCACGCGGACCCAACACCTTGCCTAGCTGACCAACAATGCGCATGGCATCGGGGGTCGCGATAACCACGTCAAAATTCAGGTCGCCGCCCTTGATGCTCTCGGCGAGATCTTCGAACCCGACGATGTCGGCGCCTGCCGCCGCAGCCTTGGTGGCATTCTCTCCTTGGGCGAACACCGCCACCCGCACCGCCTTGCCGGAGCCGTGCGGAAGCGTTGTCGCGCCGCGAATCGACTGGTCTGACTTACGTGCATCTATGCCTAGGTTGACGGATACATCGAACGACTCTTTGAGCTTGGTTTTGGACAGCTCGGTCAAAAGGTTTACCGCTTCACGGATGGGATACACCTTGTCGGGGTCCACCCGCTCGGCGATGGCGCGCATGCGTTTGCTCGGCTTAGCCACTACACGCCCTCCACTTCGATGCCCGCGCTGCGCGCGCTGCCCGCGATAGTTCTGACCGCGGCATCCATATCGGCGGCGGTAAGATCCGGATCCTTGAGCTTGGCAATTTCTTCAAGTTGCGTCCGATTCACCCTACCCACCTTGTGGGTGTTAGGCGTGCCGCTACCCTTGTTGATACGCGCTGCCTTACGCAGCAGCACCGACGCCGGCGGTGTCTTGGTAATGAACGTAAAACTACGATCCGAATGCACGGTGATAACCACCGGAATCGGCATGCCTTGCTCCATGCTTTGCGTCTGGGCGTTGAATGCCTTGCAAAAATCCATGATATTGACGCCATGCTGACCCAGGGCGGGGCCGACCGGCGGACTGGGGTTGGCCTGGCCTGCAGGCACCTGCAACTTGATATAGGCCTCTACTTTCTTAGCCATCTATGTCTCCTCGGGTGCTGACGTGCGGCAACGCGAACAAGCGTGCCAGACACTCCCCGTCTTATACCTAACCTTTTTCCACCTGGCCGAAGTCGAGTTCGACCGGAGTAGAACGTCCGAAAATGGTGACCGCAACATGCAGCCGACTCTTCTCGTAATTCACTTCTTCGACGACGCCGTTGAAGTCGTTGAACGGACCATCGACGACCCTCACGATCTCACCAGCCTCGAATATCGTCTTCGGCGTCACTTTTTCGCTACCAGCCTGAACCCGATCCAAGATCGTGTTGGCTTCTTTGTCAGTGAGCGGCGCCGGATGATCCGCCTTACCACCTATGAAACCCATTACGCGCGGCGTCTCTTTGACCAGATGCCATGTTTCGTCGTTTAGCTCCATTTCCACCAAAACGTAGCCGGGGAAGAACTTACGTTCGCTGCGGCGTTTTTGCCCCCCTCGCATTTCCACCACTTCTTCGGTCGGTACCATGATCTCCCCGAAGAACTCCTTGAGCTGGGATAGCTCTATGCGCTCACGCAGCGCGCGCGACACGTTCTTCTCGAAGCCCGAATAGGCATGAACCACGTACCACTTCTTCGACATCGACTCTTATCCAATCACCGTGGAAACGACCCAGCTCAGACCCGAATCCAAAAGCCACAAAATGAAGGCAAACACCAATATCAAAACCATCACGATCATCGTGGTCTGCAGCGTCTCTTGCCGCGTCGGCCACACTACGCGACGGATTTCGCTGCGCGACTCTTTGAGAAGAGACCAGGTCGCGCGCCCCCGCTCTGTCTGTAGGGCAATGCCAACCGTTGCGATCGCCGCACCAATCAACCCCAATATGCGAAACAACAAAGACTCGTCCTGGTAGTACCAGTTGCCGAACACGCCAAGGCCAATAAAAGCCATGACGACGAGCCACTTCAACCAATCGAGGTTCGCAGCACTTGATGTTCCCGTATTCGCACTCAAATTCTTGTTTCAACCGTTTTCCGCTGGCAGGCCAGGAGGGAATCGAACCCCCAACCTGCGGTTTTGGAGACCGCTGCTCTGCCAATTGAGCTACTGGCCTTCGGATCGGCGACCTTTTGGGGTCAGAGTAAAGTGCCAGAGTAGACGTCCGTTTACTCTGGCACTTTACTCTGACCCCGTAACTCTCCTACTCGTTGATCTTCGTGACAACACCGGCGCCGACGGTTCGGCCACCCTCTCGAATGGCAAAGCGCTGGCCTTCTTCCATCGCGATCGGCGAACCCAATTGCACCGCCATGTTGACGTTGTCTCCCGGCATCACCATCTCGACATCCTTCGGCAACTCGACCGTGCCCGTCACATCCGTCGTCTCAAAAAAGAACTGCGGCCGATAACCCTTGAAAAACGGAGTGTGGCGTCCACCCTCATCCTTCGAAAGCACGTAAACCTCAGCGTCAAACTCGGTGTGCGGCGTGATGCTCCCAGGTACCGCCAGTACCTGACCCCGCTCAACCTCGTCACGCTTCGTACCCCTGAGCAGTACCCCAACGTTCTCGCCCGCACGACCCTCGTCAAGCAGCTTGCGAAACATCTCGACACCCGTACAGGTCGTCACTTGCGTGTCTCGTAAACCCACAATCTCAATCTCATCGCCAACCTTGACGATCCCGCGAGCAATACGACCCGTCACCACCGTACCGCGCCCCGAAATCGAAAAAACATCCTCAATCGGCATCAAAAACGGCTTGTCCACCGAACGCTCAGGCTCCGGAATATACTCATCCAATGCCTTAATCAACCTCTCGATCGACTGCGTACCCATCTCGCTGTCATCACCTTCCAGAGCCTTCAGCGCACTGCCAATAATCAACGGCGTGTCATCCCCCGGAAACTCGTACTGGTCTAAAAGCTCTCGCACCTCCATCTCAACCAGCTCCACCAGCTCCTCATCGTCAACCATGTCCGCCTTGTTCATGTACACGATAATCCTCGGAACACCCACCTGACGTGACAACACAATGTGCTCCCGCGTCTGCGGCATCGGCCCATCCGCCGCCGATACCACCAATATCGCTCCGTCCATCTGCGCCGCTCCCGTGATCATGTTCTTCACATAATCCGCATGCCCCGGACAGTCCACGTGCGCGTAATGACGCGTCGCACTCTCATACTCCACGTGCGACGTCGCAATCGTAATGCCACGCTCCCGCTCTTCCGGCGCATTGTCTATCTGGTCAAAGTCGCGCGTCTCCCCTCCATGCGCCGCCGCACAAACCATCGTCAACGCCGCCGTCAGCGTCGTCTTACCATGGTCCACGTGACCGATCGTCCCCACATTGACATGTGGCTTCGTACGCTCAAATTTCTCTTTAGACAT
>JAPUIA010000297.1 GCA_027297435.1 Gammaproteobacteria bacterium
ATACGCACCTCGACGGCGTCGTTGGCAACCACCGATGTCACGTGTTCGAGCACGCTTTGAACGGTATCGCGAGGGTGCAACCGAAAATTCACCGTCGCTACCGCCTCAATCGGGAGGACGTTGACTTTCACGCTCGCCGACAACATGGTCGGCGCCATTGTCGTTCGTAACATGGCATTGCTGAACGTGACGCTTGCCAGCTGTCGTTCGATCAGTCCACCAAACAGCCAACGATTCGCAAACAGCACACGGTAGCCAAACGGCATGTAGCGACTTGCCGTATCGAACATCTGCTCGCTCAAGCCCGACAAACCCCCTGGCACGGGATTTTGCTCCAACGCGGTAATCGCTCTCGCCAATAGGCCGACCGCTGTCTGCTCAGGCGGCATGGAAGAGTGTCCACCATCGGCCTTGGCGACGATATTCAACGTTACGCTGCCTTTCTCTGCCACGTTGATCGCTGCCATGAGGGGTTCTACCCCGGGCAGCATGCCGTCAAACAAGAATGAACCCTCGTCGAGCGACCAGGCCAGTTGTACGCCCTGCTCTTTGAGTAACGCCGCGACGCCCGCCGCACCTTGCGGGCCGCCAAGTTCCTCATCGTGCCCAAAACTCAAGTAAAGCGTGCGCTTTGGTTGAAACCCGGACCTTATCAAGTAGGTCGCTGCCTCGAGTTGTGCGATGACGGCACTCTTGTCATCAAGCGCGCCACGACCCCAAATCACCTCATCGATGATCCTTCCCCCAAACGGCGGGTGCTCCCATCGCGCTTCGCTACCGGGAATCACTGGTACCACGTCGTAATGACCGGTCAACAAGACGGGCTGAAGTTCCGGGTCACTACCGCGCCAGCGATAGAGCAGGGTGTACCCGCCAACCCGTTCCAACTGCATCGTCTGATCGACTTCCGGGTACGTCGTCCGTACACAATCGATGAACGCTTCAAATTGGGCCGGTTCAAAGTCTTCCGCGCGCTGATGTGACACCGTTTGAAAGCGAATGGCCTCCCCCAAACGCTCAGCGATCAACCTTGCATCTATCTCGACAGCTTGTCGCTCAACGACGACGAACGCTTCAGGTTGGTGCAGCGCGGCACGCACCACGATCAATCCCGCCAACAGCACGAAACCCACTACAACTGCGATCAAAACCTGCTTCATCCAGTCTCTCCCTATAAAACTAGGCTGACGGTCGTGCCCTCACCTTCGGCGCTATCGACGCCGATGTCGTTACAAGTAGTCGGTTCCGAGTAATTCACCAACCCGGGCGCACAGCGCTCGGCGCGTGGCCGGGTCACGATCGCCGCCGACGATTCGCTTGAAGAGCACGCCGAGGCGTTTGCGGAGATCGTCGGGCAATGCGTCCATAAGATGCTGATCGGCAGCGACTTCCAGCGAAATGGCCTCACGCCGCGCATGGTTACGTTCGGCTACCAGACGATGGTGCACCCACCCGCGCCCTAGCATCACCCACGGAAAATTCGGCGATGTGACTGGCCCTACCCGTAGGACTCGGCCTCCTAGAGACTGACCCAACACTTCAACTTTGGCAAGCCGATCACTGCCGAACCAGGCGCCCGCACCACCTATCAATGCGCCGATGCCCGCACCGAGTAGAAAGGTCGCCCCACCGAGCAGTGCATCGATACCACCACCGGCTACCGCACCGGATACGACGCCGGAGATCACAAGCTGGGTATGCGACAAGCCGAATAACTCCCACCCTTCCTCGGTGAAGATATCAGCGTCCAATAGCTGAGCGGTTGCCACCTCATGTTGCAGTCCGTGGTGCCGATACAATCCTTGCACGGCTTCTCGAGCCCGAGCCTCGCGTTTGCGGATGCGATCCTGCAACGCCGCCGTCAACCTCATTTCCGGACCAGCCGCGTCGTCACCCGGGCGTAACGTAGCCCGTTCCGAGATGTTAAGCGTATCGACAAGGCAATCGGCAATCTCTGCCCCGGCACGCTCCCGCCGCCGATCGCGTTCTTTCTCGAGTGCCGCCACGGCCCGATCGATGGGTTCTCGCCAAGATTCGTCCAGCTCGCCAAATCCCCGCAACAACGCAATTCGTTTCGAAAAATCGGCGTGCACGGCATCGAACACACGCACAATGGAGAAATACTGATCGAGTGCCTGTCGCCATTGCTCGACATAGTCGCCCTCGCCGATCAAGTTGATGAGCGCCATGCGCGGACGCCCCGTCCATTGCAGCACCTGCATCTCAAGCTCGTATTCCGGGCCGTACGGCTTGGCCCCATCAACGACATAGAGAATGCCCGCCCCATCGATCATGGGTTGCAACAGCGCACATTCGTCACGGAAACGATCATCATCCGCGTGCACGCGCACGAACTCTTCGACCAGCCCAGACCGTTGGTGCGCCCCTGTCGCGCGAGCTTGCAGCCAATCAAAAACCGCCTTGACGCGTTGAAACCCCGGCGTATCGACCAACACGTAGTGCGGTTCTCCGTCCAACCGAAAGACATACTGTTGTGCCTCGCGCGTGGTGCCCGGGGTGGGTCCGATCGCAATACCGTCGTCTTCAGCAAGCGTCGCAACGATAGAGCTTTTGCCCTTGTTTGGGTGTCCTACCACCGCGAAGGTCGGAATCATGAACCCGCGCCCATCACGAATGTGCACCGACTACGTACGTTCGTCCGTCCGCACGGCCGAGCGATCGCGCCCACACCGCTCTATCCGCCTCGACGACGCTGATCCCCTGCACATCGATCGGCACGACCATGAGCGACGGGTTGCTACCCAACGCGTCGCGCACAACGTCCAGAAAATCAGAGAATTCCAAGATCGGCGGCTCCCAACCCTTGACGAAGATGACAAGCCGGTCGACGTCATCCGTCAACGTGGCAAGTTCGGTTCGTTGCACGTCCGCGCCTTGCATGATATTCACACCAATCGCCCGTGGGGGTTCAATGGCAAGCCGGTCGGCGATCCAAGCCGACGCAGCACCCGGCGACAGCGCATCGTTCCAAATCAGCACGCCGGTAGATTCACCCGGGGTTAACGTACCTGGGGCGGAGAATTCACCCTCTTCGTGCGGCGATGCCGACGGTGCAACGTCGTCAAACGAAACGTTTGGCACCGCCAGTCGATCGACCAACGCAGTCACCTCCGGGTCGTCACGTAACAGGTTGCCGACCGCAATCTGTAACCGCCAGGCTGCCACACCCAACAACACCAAGCGCGGCAACAAGCCGTAGACCAGAATCACCATCAACACGAAGGGCCACCAATCGCCCAGCCGCTCGACACGACCGATGGGCATGCCGCCTTCTTCCAGCCGATAGAACCTCGAAGCCTCGACCAACGCCAAATCCGGTACCGCAATGCCAGCCCATGCCGACCAAGGTGTGGCGAGCGCTGCGAACCAGCCGTGAACAACCTCCGCATGCGCCTCGAGTGTCGTGCTCCAACCGAAAGCCAGATCCGTGAAGACGACAAGCAGCCAAGCGACACTTATGACGCCGACGAAATAACCAACCGTCAACCATTGGGTAAAAACCAGTAGTTGCCATCGCGCAAAAGGCGCCGGTTTGCCGGAACCCGGTAGTGCCGTGAACACGTCCATCACGGCAACGCGATCCAACCAGACGCCAACCCAGCGGCCGAGGTTCAATCCCGACATGGCTCTATGCGCCGCCTCAAATCCGGGGACACGCCCAGGTAGCAACAGCACGGTGATCAGCATCAAGACCAAG
This sequence comes from Gammaproteobacteria bacterium, assembly GCA_027297435.1. GTDB lineage: Bacteria > Pseudomonadota > Gammaproteobacteria > Pseudomonadales > Azotimanducaceae > Azophilus. The sequence continues at coordinate 3,719 of JAPUIA010000297.1, forward strand.
GGAATGCCGACCAGCACCCCAAGCAGCGCAAACAAATTGACCGGATACTGGCCCCGATACCCGAACGCCACCCCCGCCAGCGCAGCGCCTATCACCAAACCCAAGGCGAACAACGCGGCGGTGGCAATGCCTCGCAACGTCTCGACCCGTTCACCGATTGCGACCGAATTGTCTCCGGGCAATTCTGCCCACCATGCCAACACCCGCGCCTCGTCGGAGGTTGCGGAGATCTTCTTGCCAATCGCGCGGTCGCGTTGCATGCGCTGTGCAAATGGCGTGTCGCGGTCTTGCTGCAACCATCGTTTGATGTCTAAGGCAGTGCCCAGCAAACGCTACCCCCCAACGTGTGCCGGATCTGTGTGCGGCGGTTAATCCGGCAACCCCAATACACGCTTGGCGATGATGTTCTGTTGAACTTCGTTGCTGCCTCCCGCAATGGAGCGCGCCTTCGTCGAGAGCCAACTGCGTGTCGTCGCGACTTCATCGGCCGTAAACGTATCGCGATCCATGCCGACGCCATGGGTGCCCATGATGGATATCTGCAATTCGGTGCGCTGCTTGGCAAGGTTCGCGCCATACAGTTTGAAGATCGAGGTCGCCGGGCCCGGTGTCGATCCCTCCGACTCCTCGACGACCCGTCGCTGGGTCAGGCGAAAGGCTTCAGCATCGATGTAGTGTCTGGCGATCTCGCTGGCACGCACCCGATCCGAAATTCGACCAGCCGTCTCCCCCAGGTAGCGTTTTGCCAGAGTATGTAGTTCTTCGCCGGTTTCGCGATTGCCGCCGATCGCAAGCGCCCGCATACCGGAGCGTTCGTGCTGCAACAGCCGTTTGGCCACGGTCCATCCCTTGTTCACACGGCCAACCAAGTCCGCCTTGCTGGCGATCGCGTTGTCGAAAAACGTTTCGCAAAACGGTGATGCGCCTGAGATCAACTGAATCGGCTTGACCGTTACGCCGGGTTGATCCATCGAGAAAAGTACGAAGCTAATGCCCTCGTGCTTCGGCACGTCGGGGTCGGTACGCACCAGACAGAATATCCAATCCGCGTTGTTGGCGCCGCTCGTCCAGATCTTCTGGCCATTGATAACGAAGTGATCGCCGGCGTCCTCGGCACGCGTCCGCAGACTCGCGAGATCCGAGCCCGCGCCCGGTTCAGAATAACCCTGGCACCACCACACTTCGCCGCGCGCAATCTTGGGCAAATGCCGGGCCTTCTGATCATCGGTGCCGTATTCGAGCAGCGTCGGACCGATCATCATGATGCCCATGCCCATCACGGGAGCCCGGGCGCCGATCGTACGCATCTCTTCGAGCAATTCGAGATACTCGGGCGGGGATAGATCAGCGCCCCCATACTCGGTAGGCCAGGTGGGTACCGTGTAACCCTTGTCTGACGCGCGTTCAAGCCACAGCCGTTGGTCGTCGGTCATATCAACCTTAGTGCCTCCTCCAGGCACGTCCCCAGGACCCCGGCAACTTGCCGGACAATTCTCTTCGAGCCACAGGCGAACATCTGATCTGAAAGACATGGTTGAACCCCTCCTAGGGGACATTCTAGCGATTTTTGAAATGCAGTAAGCTAGTCACATGCCAGAACTCACCTTGCTCATCGACTACGGCTACCTGATCCTGCTCGCCTGGGTGTTCGCCGATCAGGCAGCATTGCCGTTGCCGGGAGAACCGATACTCGTGGGCGCGGGTGTATTGGCAGGCACCGGTTCTTTGGACATCGTCACCGTCCTGCTGGTTGCGACGGGGGCGGCGCTGTCCGCCGACCTCGCCTGGTATGCCATCGGCAAGTGGCGCGGCAGGTCAATTCTGAAGTTTCTCTGCAAGCTTTCGCTGGAGCCCGACTACTGCGTTCGCCAAACCGGCGTTACATTCCAACGCTATGGCCCTGCGACTCTTTTGGTTTCGAACTTCGTGCCCGGTCTGCAGACGCTCATACCACCTCTGGCTGGTGTCTTCGGTGTTCCGTTCCTCGCGTTCGCGGGCATGAGGTTGGCGGGTACCGTCATCTGGGTCGCAACGTTCGTGTTGCCGGGCTATTACTTCGCCGACCAGGCTGCTGAGCTGCTCGATCAAAGCTCGCAGGTTCTGACCGGCATCGCTGTCGCACTCGTGGCAGCGTTGCTGGCCTACATCGCCTACAAATTCGCCCGTCGCCAATGGTTTCTGCGCGCGCTCAAAGTTGACGTCGTCAAACCCGAAGCCTTGAAACAAGAACTGGACGACGGCGCGCTGCCGCACATCGTCGACCTGCGGGGACGTTTAGAAATCGAGTCGTTTCCCCACACGATTCCCGGCGCATCCGTGATCCCCATCGAGGAGATCGACGACCATCTGGAAGCATTGAGCCAGAAACGCGATCTCATCTTGTACTGCACGTGACCCAATGAAGCGTCGAGCGCGCGTGCCGCGCTCATGTTGCGAAGGCGCGGTGTGAAACGGGTACGCCCATTGATTGGCGGGTTGGACGGTTGGACCGAACTCGGGTTACCCGTCACCGCTTGGGATGAGGAAACCCTCGAACATGGATGACGCCGTAGAACAACGCATCCACGATCTCGAGGCCAAGCTGACGTTCCAAGACGATACACTTCAGACGCTCAACGACGCGTTGGTGGAACAACAGTCGCGCATCGACCACTTGCACGCAACGCTCAAGTGGCTGCTTGAACGCGCGCGTCAGCAGGGGTTCGACGAGTTGGAACCATCTGACGATCTACCGCCGCCGCACTACTAAGGGCGATCACCGACGACCGGTAGGCGACTCTACTTAGACCACCGTGAACGTCAACCGACCGAAATCCCCGTAATCAGCAACGTATCTTCCTGGCAGACCCGGATGCGGAGCGCCAATCGCGCCGGTCATTAGAAGGTGCCCCGCTTCGATCTCGTAACCCTGTGAAACCACCTCGTTCACCAGCCACAAAAGTGCCTGCCATTGATCGCCAAACACATCGCCGGCCCGGCCATCGTGCAACGGTTCGCCGTCACGCAAAAAAGTCAGCCTGATCTCGTTGATGTCCACCACTTCTTCTGGTGTCTCACCCGTCAGATATCCCGCAGACGCGCCGTTCGCCGCAATGAGATCGACGCCGATCGCTTTGGCGGAACCGTAAAGCCCAGCGTCCGGCAGCTCGACGACCGGCAGACATTCGCTTACGCAACTTTTAAGCGTAGCCAGATCGATTTGGCTATCGATGGTACGACCAACGCGAAATCCGAGCTCGGTTTCCAACAACAACGTTCGAAAATCGGCCCTCTCGATCGTCGAATCGTTTTCCACAGCGCCACTTGTTAGTAATACGCCGGTGAATGGGCCCGACAACCCAAACATTTTCTGGGCTGCCTCTGCGATGGCTCCCCCTTTGAATCCGGCGATGGTATTCGATTTCAATCGAGACTGAACGTACGCGCGTTGCACTGCGTATGCCGCGCCTAAATCGAAGTCTGCATCTTCGCTAGCTGGCGGCGTTGCGTTCGTGCCCGCCTCGAAGGCATCGTAAAGGCTCTGCGCTACTTCCTCGATGTTGCTCATGCTCACCTCTTCATAGAAACGTCTTGACCGCCTCGAGAAACTCGTCGGGCTTATCAAGCGGTACCGGATGGCCCGACCCAGCTACCTCGATCAATCGGCAGTCATCAACCATCGTTGCCATGCGTGAGGCAACATCTGCATCCAGAATGTCACTCAACTCGCCCCGTACCAGTAGCATCGGTACCTTGATATTGGCGACCAACCGCCACCCTTCGTCCACCGCAATACCCTCGCGCGGATTGTCCGGGTCGCGTAGGGCGCGATCGTAGCGATACGTCCACCGACCATCATCGATGCGCATGAGCGAGTTGACTACCCGGTGGCGATGGTGCGCTTGGGGTGGAATCGGATTGTCTTCCCGGGCACGCGCAAAGGCCTCTTCACGTGAGTCAAAGACGTCGCTTCTCGCAACATTGGCAGAGATCTTCGTCAAACCTTGCGTCGCAATCTCAGGCGCGATGTCGACGATGACCAAGCGCTCGAGTTCGGGTGGTTGCTTTCCGGCATAACCGAAGGCAACGATGCCGCCCATCGACAAGCCCAACAGCACAAACCCATCGAGACCCATCGCCGCGACGAACGCTTCGAGGTCCGCAACCATCTCCG
>JAPUIA010000298.1 GCA_027297435.1 Gammaproteobacteria bacterium
GCGTTTGTCTGACTTTGGCGCCGTGTAGCGCAAGATGGTTTGAATCAAAGGTTGATCGAAATCGATGATCGAAGCATCTTTGACAAGGCAGGCAACGGATAACGCTGGATGATCCGACAGATTCTGTCCGACGCCTGGGACGTCGAATAATACGTCGATACCCAGGCTCTCGAGGTGTTGGCGCGGGCCGATTCCGGAACGCATTAGAATGCAGGGTGACATCAACGCGCCCCCGCACACCACCACCAAACGTCCCGCAACGGTTTCCGTCTCTCCGTCCGGGGTTTCCACCTCGACCCCCCGGCAACGCGCACCCTTGAACAGCACTCGCCTGACGAACGTATCGGCACGTATCTCGAGGTTGGGACGAATGCGGGCTGGTGCCAGGTAGGCGACCGCACACGACACGCGCAAGCGACCCAATTTGTTCATCGGATGCGGGCCAGCTCCAGATCCCCCCGGGTCGTTGGCATCGGGACACACTGGATAACCGAGCTCGGTCGCTGACGCGAGAAACCCTTGATGTTGCGGCAGCAGTTCCGCATATGGATAGCGGCGTATCGAGATCGGACCGGCGTCCCCGTGATAAGACTCGTGACCGAAGTCGAGGTCACGCTCTAACCTGTTGAACGCGGGCAATACCTTGTCCCACGCCCACTGCGGGCAACCGGTCGCCGCCCACTCATCGTAATCTTCCGGCATACCGCGCAAGGCTATGGTCGTGTTTACCGCACTGGATCCGCCGGTGACGCGCCCCCTCGGGAATACCAATTCACGGTCACGGGTCGGCCGATAACTGAAACCCCAGTCGTGATCGCGATACGAATTGTTGTGGCTGTTGACGAGATCGAAAGGTGTCGCGGCGAGGTCGGGATAGTCGGGACCGGCCTCCACCAGTAGTACGGTTCGGTTCGGATCCTCTGTCGCACGAGCAGCAATCGCAGAACCCGCGCTGCCCGCACCGACGATGATGACGTCATACATTACGTTAGCGAGGCTAGAAATGATCGGGACAATGCGGCTTAAAGCGGGTTGCCAAGAGCGCATCCGCACGACGAACCGCAGCGAGGTCTCCGTCCACCATGCCCCAGTCGTGTAACGTCGTCACGCGATGGTGCCCGCTAAACGCGGAACTCAGGGTTTTGCTGGACAGCACGATGTCGGGAGTATCCTGCGTGCGCGACACATCTGCCTTGCCATCCGTGACGTCCAAACGGAACGTTCCTTCGTTCCAGGGCGCCAACGGATCGCTTGGAATGTTGAGCGAGAGGCTTCCGTCGGCCGTATAACCCCTTTGGGCGAGAGCCTGTTCGACGTCGATGACGCGCATCCAATAACCTTCGGTCACCTCGGTGTGCAACAGGCGCGGTTCCGCGAGCAGCTCAGGCGCAGGGTCGTCGAGCGCAGCCCCTTGCCACGTCACGCGACCGACCAGGTCGTGCTTGCTCAAAAATACCCACATCGCGCGCAGCGCATCGACGTCGAGCCAGGCACAATCACGCACGATGATCTCCTGGCTGCGCGCCTGGTTGTCCACCTTGTTCGCGCGCAACGTGTACACCAGATAGCCGACGTTCTGCCCCCCACCGTCCCGGCAGATGGCCACATTGACCGGTCCGGAAGCCTCCTGCTCGGCAAGCGCGTTGCCGTTCCACAAGGGTTTCGAGCGGTGTAGATAACCGATGCGATCCTTGATGAAGCTTCGGTAAATGTCCCGAATATCGTCGAAAGCCTCCGCCAAACGAACCCGCGCCACGGTCAAGTCCGGTGCAGGCTCTTGGAGCAAGCGAATATCCACGGTATCGATGGCGTAACGACACAGCGCCGAGGCGGCAGCGTAGCCATAACGTTGATAGATGGCTGCCTGGGATGCCCAAAGGGCGGCGACTGTCTGACCGCGTTCGCGCATGTCGGCGAACGACCGTTCCGTGAACTTGCGCAACAGCCCGCGCCGCCGATACTCCGGAAGCGTCCCTACCGTGGATACCCCACCCAACGCCATCGCAGTGCCGTTGGCGCGCATGGTGAACGGAAGGGTCGAGTAGCTTGCTACCATGTCCGGCCCGTCGAACGCACACAGCGTCCATTCCGCACGGTTGGATTGGGTGATGATATTGTCTTCGCCGTCCCCGAACGCACCCGCGTAAACGTATGCGCCGATCAATCCAAGCTGACCCATCTCGTCGTCGCGGGCAGGTCGAATTTCGATGCTCATGATCCTTCCTCCTTGTCGTGTCGGGTACGCCTAAACCGGACGCACACCTTCGACTTGCACGCGGTGTATCAGCCGAGATGCATCGCCGTGATCGTGCACCGCGAAGTGCAGCAGCGAACGATTGTCCCACATCAATAGATCTCCGGCGCTCCACGCGTGTCGCGCTTGAAATTCAGGCCGCACCGAATGGTGAAATAGATACTCCAAAAGCGACGCGCTCTCTTTGCGGGACCAACCGACAAAGCGGCGCGTGAACGCCCGGCACACATACAAAGCCCGCTGCCCAGTCTCGTCGTGCGCGCGAGCCACCGGATGTTCGGCCCGAGGGGCTTCGGCCGGATCTTCGCGATACGTGGCGGCCAATCCTTCAGCCGTATGTAGCGCGTGCAAGCCATCCAGCGTGTCTCGCAGACCATCAGATAGCGCCTGGTATGCAAGCGCCTGGTTGGCAAACGCGGTATCGCCACCGAGAGACGGCACCTCGAGGGCATAGAGCATGGTGAGCTTTGGCGGTTCCGAGTTGTAAGTCATATCGGAATGCCAGTGTTGGTTGATGTCCTTTGACTTGCCCGGGTTTTTCAGTTCGATGATGTCCGGGTAGTCGGTCAATCCCGCATAGGGATGACGCACCAAGTCGCCCCAACGGCCAGCGAAGGCCATCTGCTCCTCGGGCGTCAGTTCCTGGCGAGGGAACACCAACACGTGATGCTGACAAAAAAGCCCATTGAGCTCGGCCCACAGATCGTCGTCGATCCTGCGCACATCCAACCCTTCAACCACCGCACCAAGCGGTGCCGCAAACCTCAGTACTCGCATCTGCCCTCCCCACCTCGGAGTCTACCTTAGAAACCCAGGCACGCGCCGTTAGCCGATCGGCAAAGCCAGCGTCTACAATGCTCGAGTTCGACGCAGCAGGAACCATGAACGACGCGATATGCATTGGGCTGATTGCCGATACGCACATACCGGGCGCGCGCAAATCGTTATGGCCCCAGGTGTACGATGCCTTCGCGTCCGTCGATTACATAGTGCACGCGGGTGACTTGCACGTTCCGCAAGTGATAGACGACCTGGCGTCGCTCGCGCCTACCTATGCGGTTCGTGGCAACGGTGACGTCGGCGTCGACCACCCACAACTTGAAGACACTTGGGTATTGGACTTGGGCGGCGTCAAGATCGGTGTCGTGCATGAATTCCCAACGCCACGACGCAACTCATCCAAGGTGCTGGAAGCCCGTTTGGCAAAAGTGTTCCCCGAACCGCCGCCAGACGTCGTCGTCTACGGTCACACCCATCACGAAGAGCTGCACCGGGTCAACGACGTGCTGTACATCAATCCCGGTTCCCCGACGTTACCGCGCAACCGATCGACACGCCTCGGAACGATTGGATTTCTGCGAGTCAACTCGGGTACGGTTAGTGGTCGGCTTTTTCAGATCACCGATCACGGCATCGAACCAATCGTCAGGTAAACAAGAAAGGTTATGGAGCAAAAGGAACAGATTCGCATCATCGAGGGACTGCTTCGCCACCGTGACGAAGGCACCAACGTCGATGCGGGATGCCAAGTTCGCAATCCCGTTTCCGCCTACACCTCCACCGAGATTGCAGAAAACGAATGGCAGTCGTTCTTCGGCAACTATGCGCATGTACTCGGGCTAGCCGGGGACCTGCCTGGTCCGAAATCGTTCATGACCTCGACCGAGCTAGGCAAACCCATTCTCTGCACGCGCGATGAGGACGGCGTCTTTCGCGCCTTTCTAAACGTATGCAGACACCGTGGCACCGTCGTCGAGTCCGAATCGCGGGGTGAGAAAAACCAGTTCAACTGCCCTTTCCACGGCTGGGGCTACGATCATCGAGGCGACCTCGTGACCGTTCCGAAAGAACGACACTTCGGTCCCGTAGACCGATCATGTCACAGCCTGGTGCCATTGCCGGCCGAAGAACGCTTCGGGTTGTTGTGGGTACACGCGAATCCAGACAGCGAGATGAACCTCGATGCCCAGCTCGGCGCATTGGGTGCCGAGTTCGATTCGTGGCACCTCGATCGCTTTGCATACCAAGGCGACGTGACCTTCGACCACGCGATGAACTGGAAGCTGGCGATCGATACGTTCGGCGAGACGTACCACTTCAATACGCTGCATAAAAACACGCTGGCCAACGACTTCTACGGCAACGTCCAGATGTATGACACCTTTGAGCGCAACCATCGCATGATGCTGTGCCTCAAGAATATCGACGCGCTACGGGAGCAAGACCCGGCCACTTGGAACGTGCTCCATGGGGCGCTGCCCGTGTACTACATATTTCCAAATGTTCAGCTCATCATCGGCGGCGCCGGGCCGACACTAGTGCGTGTTTATCCGCGAGGCCCGGACCCGCACGACAGCTATTCGAAGATCTCGTTCTATCTGGACGCTTCGCTGGACCCCGCGAACGTCGATCCGCGCTACGCCGAGATGTATGAGGACGTCACCGCGCGCATGCATGGTTTTGCCGATGTCATCCGGGAGGAAGACTACGTCGTCGCAGCGTCGTCACACCAAGGGGCGATATCGGGCGCGCAGGAGTACATCACGTTCGGACGCAACGAACCGGCGCTACACCATTATCACAACACTTACCGGGAAGCGTTGGGGATGCCACCGTTGCAGGTGATCAGCAACTGACAACCCCATGGGTTGGCCGCCTGTCTTATGTGGCCGATAGACGCACCGGCATCGTCTTGATGCTGTTCAAGAAGTTGGTGCGCATCCGAGTCACCTCGCCGGTTGCAGTGATTGTCGGATATCGGGAGAGCATTTCTTCCAGCAGGATACTTAGCTGTATCTCGGCAAGGCGCCAGCCGA
>JAPUIA010000299.1 GCA_027297435.1 Gammaproteobacteria bacterium
AGGGGCACGGCCGCCAAAATGACGACCGGTTTGACTAGAGAGTTGTACTGTATCGTCAACACCAACACCATAAGCACCATGGCGATACCGACTGCCCGCACGACCTGCTTTTGCGCCTTGGCCGTTTCTTCGAGTTCGCCATCGATCTCGACAAAGTAGCTTGACGGAAGATCTTCGAGCAATGATTTGAGCTTCGGCCAGACCCGATTGGCGACCGCGTTGGCAAGCAGTCCGGGCTCAATGCGAGAGCCCACCGTTACGGTCGGCAAACCGTTGCGGCGTGCGATTACCGAGGGTGCCAACGCGGGAACGACTTCGGCGATCGAATCGAGCGGCACTTTGCCAAACTGCCCACTGACAAAAATATCCGCAAGATCGCTCAGCGCCTCGCGCTTTTCTCGCGCTGTCCGGAGCAGGACCGGGATTACGTGATCGCCTTCACGGTAAGTCGTGAGCTCAGCTCCGGAGAGGAGTGTGCTGGTGGTAAAGGCGATATCACCATTGGTGACGCCGGCGAGATTTGCCGCATACGAATCGATGGTCAACTCAACCTGGTTAGCTGGGGCTCCCCAGTTGCTGTATGGCCGGACGACACCGGGTGTTTCTTTGAAGAGCGCGATCATCCTGTGGCCTTGTGCGGCGACGATTTCTCGGTCGGGACCGATGAGCCGAAATGCGACCGGGTCCCTAACCGGTGGACCAACCATGAACTGATCGACGGTGATCCGCGCGCTTACATAGTCCGCCAGTCGCTCGCGCATCACGCGCGCATAGGCTTCCGTGTGTTTGGGATCGGTCGTGTTCACAACCAGCAGCGCAAAGTATGGGTACGGATATTCTGGCTCCTGGGTGAGCATCAATCGCGGTCCGCCTGTGCCGATAAAGCTGACGGCACTTGCCAGTCGATGTTCGTTTGACTTGCCCGGTACCTGACTTTCCTCATGCAGAATGCGCTCGACATCACGAGCCACGTCGGCGGTTGCGGCAATCGGCGAACCCTCGGGCAACCACACCCTGATAAAGAACTGATCACGCGACCCCGCTGGAAAAAACTGCGAACCGATGACAGGTAGAAGCAGCAGGCTCGCGATGAAAGCGACGCCCGCCATCGCCATCACTTTTCCAGGCCGGGCCAAGCACCAACGGATGGCGGCGTCATACCGGTCCAGCCACCAAGCCGCGCGCGAACCGTCGCCGTTTCCTTGACCGTCGGCCTTGAGGAGCCACATGCACATAATGGGGGTCACCAACATCGCGACAAAATAACTGACCGCCAAAGTTGTCGCCACGACGACCGGGAGGCTCGCAACAAATTCACCGACATCGCCTTCGAGCGTGAGCATCGGCAAGAACGCTGCGATCGTCGTCAAGGTGGACGTCAAGATTGGCACCGTTAGGTTGTGCGCGCCCGCAATCACGGCCTCAAACTTCCCTTTACCCTGCCGTATGAGTTGCACCGCATTATCAGAAACGACGATCGCGTTATCGACCACCATGCCCAACACAATAACCAGCGATGCGATCGAAAATTGTTCAAGCTCGACACCCAAATAGCGAACCACCGCAAACGCCCCGATCATTGAAAGTGGTACCGCGGTAGCCATTATCACGGCGGGCCGCCACCCCATCGTAAGCAGTGCGACGCCGAGCACGATCAAAACACCCTGTAGCAGATTGATCTGAAAGTCGGCGATGCGGGTATTGACCTGTCTTGGCAGATCGTTCACGCGCGTGAGCGCTATATCGGGTGGAATAATCGTCTCACGGAGGGTTTCGATGGCAAGATCAACCGCTGTGCTCATCTCGCTCACATTGCGGCCGGCTTTCATCGAAATGCCGATCATGATTGAGGGTTGGTGTTGAACGGTCGGTGTCGTGATCCTTGCGAGTGATCGGGGCGGCTCTTCATAACGACGCTCGATTGAAATCGGCAGATCGCCCAGTTGAACCGGCAGTCGACCGTCAACCCGCCCAACCACGAGTCCCTGCATCTGCTCTATCGATGTGAATTCGCCGGTCGGATTGACCGCGTAGCGCGCATCGTCGGTGTCGAACTCTCCGCCGGGAAGGACGATGTTGCGGGCTTGGAAAAGATCTCTGAGCTGGCTCGCCGTGATACCGAGCTTGGCCCACTCAGAGCTGTCGAACTCGACGTAAATGCGCTCCGGCTGATTGCCCCAGAACTCGACCCGCGCAACGGTTTCGATTCGTTCTGTGGCTTCTTCTATTCGCTCAGCGAGTTTCTCAAGGTCGCGCGGGGAATAGACGTGGTCCGAGCCATCAATCGGTGTTTGGTAGAGCGCCAGCACGATTTCGTAGACATCGCCAAAATCCGAATCGACGAACGGCGATGCAGAGCCCGGCGGCAACTGCCCACGGACGGAAGCGACCTTCGCGCGGACATCGTCCCAAACCTGGTCGGGGTCGGTTACGGCATCCCCCGCCGTCACCTGGATGATCGATAAGCCGACCATCGATTTTGATTTCACGGTTTTGATTTCGGCAATCTCGAGAACCACGTCTTCGATCGGATCCGTGATCAATTCCTCAACCCGCGTCGCCGGGGCACCCGGCCACGGGGTCGTGATCAGAGCATCACGAATCGTTATCGCCGGGTCTTCGCGCCGCGACATCGTGCCGAAGTTAAACGCACCGGTCGCCAAGACAACGGCCAAGAACGCCAGCACGATCGAGCGGTGGGTCAGCGCATAGCGCGGCAAGTTCATTTGAGAACTTCGGTCACTAAGACCGGCTGTCCATCCGAGACGTAATGCACGCCGCCTACGATGATCTGAACGCCTTGCGAGAGACCTTCACCTTGGATCCTTCGGTATTCTTCTACGGTCTCGTGAAGTGACACCGGCGTGGCTCGAGCGATGCCGTCTTCAACCAGGTAAACCGTGGGCTTACCGCCAACCAACGTGATCGCCCTGTTCGGCACGTAAAAGCCTGTCGGGGCGTTTGATAGGGTGAACCGCACGGGGAGCAAATCGCGCGGGCGCAATAGCCATTGGGGGCGGCCAATCGAAACTCCGTTCACAAAATCCGGTCGCGGATTCAGAATCAAAAAATCACCTTCGGCGAGCTCGCCGTTATCCTCAATGCTGCGGAAATTCCAGTTAACCACCGTGGTGTACTGATCACCGAGTGTCACTTGGAGGCGTTCGGGAATATGTTTGCCCACCGCGCCTCGTTTGGCGCTTGCGTTAAAGCTGACCCCGGGTAGACGCAACACATAGGTGTTGCCGCCTTCGATGAACACGGCGTCCGTGTGGATGAAAAGCGGACCAGCCTCACCCTGGTACTCGCGCACCACGGGCATGTAATCGTTCGTGCTCGGCAAGCCTTGTAATTCGGGATGCCGATCTTGGATGTGTCGGCGCAAGTTGCGGGCGATCAAGTCGATGCGAAAGGTGCGCAGCTCGGGATCAGCGACCCCGCTCTTCTCGAACACAATCGCGTTGACGGGAATTCGTTGATCCGGGTCAAACGGGTCTTTCGGAAAAATCAAAGCGCGATCGCCGGTTTGTATCTCACGCTCATCGTTTCCAGACACTTCGACTTGGATACGAATGGGGTCCATGAGGGTTAGCGTGACAATCGGCGTGCCGGCGCTGACGACTGCGCCTTCGGCGATATGGACCGCGGTAAGACGCCCTGAAAAAGGCGCATAGAGAACCGTGTCGCCCAGATCCTCGCTGGCCCCCTCTAGTTGCTGTTCGGCAGCACGGACGGCAGCGCGACGTGCCTCGAGTTGCGCGGCCGCTTGGTCGAAGGCGCTCTGGGCATCGTCAATCGCCTGTTGTGTGACGTGCCCTTTGGCAAGGAGCTTGCGTTGTCTGTTCAGCGTTTGGCTTGCCAGCGTGACTCGTGCATCAACGGCTTGGAAATCTCCGCGTGCGGTTTCCAATTGCGCCTGTAACGCGCCCACTTGACTGCTGTAACGCGTGCCCTCAATGGTGGCGATCGGATTACCCCGGCGAAGGAGTTTGCCATCTTCATTGAAAGCTGGACCTCTGACCTCGAGGCCTTCGTCGAGCACGGTTGTAACGCGACCGCCGATCTCAAAACTAATCTTCTCTTCACGATAGAGGCTCACGACGCCCGTCCGCTCGCGCTCACGCGCAAAGTCGCGTTCGATCAATTCGATCACCGTGACCGGTCGGGTTGGCATCTCCCTGTCGCCACCCGTATCGGCGTTGCACCCGACCAGGAGCACCAATCCAACGATCAGTCCAAGCGACATCCTCATGGTTTGCACCTGCTGTTGTGTACCGCTGAGTGCGCGGGGTTAGTCTACCCAATTTGTATGTTCAGGTACCAGGGCGGCGTTGTCACATTAACCGGCGCATCGTACAGCTTGACCAATTGGGCGCCAAGGTCAGA
>JAPUIA010000003.1 GCA_027297435.1 Gammaproteobacteria bacterium
CAACGTTTCGCCAGGCGAGGACGCACGGCCATGGATGGCCGGGCAGGGGTCTACAAGTGATACGAGGTTGCGCCAGGGACGGCGAGCATGATGAAGGAGCTTCGAGCGCCCGTAGCTCATTTGGGTGGATCCCGGTCTGGCGCGAAGCGACAGGCGCGAGGCGCAGCGTCGCGAGGGAGCCACGACGCGGCAAGGACGCCGCGGCCGGTGTTGTTGAAGACGAAGGCGCTGCGCCAGGGATGGCTGGAATGAAGGAGATTGGAAGCGCCCGTAGCTCAATTGGGTCCGAGCTGGTCGGGCGCAGCCCGAGGTGAAACAACGTTTCGCCAGGCGAGGACGCACGGCCATGGATGGCCGGGCAGGGGTCTACAAGTGATACGAGGTTGCGCCAGGGACGGCGAGCATGATGAAGGAGCTTCGAGCGCCCGTAGCTCAATTGGACAGAGCATCTGCCTTCTAAGCAGACGGTTGAAGGTTCGAGTCCTTCCGGGCGTACCATTTGCCTACCTGGAAGAACGAAAGACCCATAGAATGTAGATGAATGGTAGCTCAGTTGGCCGAGCAGAGAATAATTTAACGGTGGGCGTAGCTCAGTTGGTAGAGCTCCGGGTTGTGATCCCGGCGGTCGTGGGTTCAAACCCCATCGTCCACCCCAACACCCAAACAGTAGATTAGCAACACACAAATTCATGCAAGTTTCAGTCGAAACCACCAGCGGTTTAGAACGGCGATTGACGATCATCGTGCCGTCCGAACAGTTTGAGGGGCAAATCACTTCAAAACTGACAGATGCTCGCGAGCAGGTCCGCATCCCCGGGTTCCGGCCCGGCAAGGTACCGCTCAAGGAAGTGCGTCGCCGTTACGGCAGGGCGATGCGTACCGAAGTGGCGGGCGAGATCATGCAGTCGCACTTCGTCGAGGCAGTTCAACAGGAGGATCTGTCCCCGGCAGGTTCGCCGAATCTGGAAGTCGTGAAGATGGACCCGGGTATCGATTTCGAATTTACCGCGACTTTCGAAGTATTCCCGCCGATAGAACTCGTCCACTTCGACAAGATTTCGGTGACGCGTCCGCAAGCCGAGATCGGAAAAGACGAACTCGACGATATGGTGGAGCGCCTACGGTCGCAGCGGCAAGAGTGGGAGGTGGTAGATCGCGGTGCTGCAGACGGCGATCGCGTCAAGGTCGATTTCACTGGCAAGATCGACGGCGAGGTATTCGAAGGCGGCAAAGGCGAGGATGTCACTTTTGAAGTAGGCGCCGGCCAGATGATCGAAGACCTGGACCAGGCCGTTTGTGGGATGGCAGTGGGTGAACACAAGGCTTTTGCCGCAATTTTTCCCGAAGACTACCGGGTGGAGGAACTCAAAGGTGCAACAGCCGAGTTCGACTTGACCGTCACGGAAGTCCAGGCGCCGAAGTTGCCGGAAATGGATGAGGCGTTCTTCCGAGCGTTCGGCGTCGAAGAAGGGGGCTTGAGCGCGTTCCATGAGGAAGTGACCGGCAACATGCAGCGCGAGATGGACGCCGCCATTCAAGATCAGGTGAAACGGCAGGTGATGGATCAGCTGGGCAAACACCATGAGGTGCAACTGCCACACTCGTTGGTACATCGCGAAATTCACGTGCTGAAAGACCAGATGGTGCAGCAGATGCAAAATTACGGCGGACAACCGGGCGATGCGCCGTCGTTGCCCGACGATTTGTTTCGCGAGCAGGCTGAACGCAGGGTTGCGGTAGGCCTCATCGTCAACAAGATCATCTCGGACCGGCAGTTGTCGGTCGACGACGACAAGGTCAAGGCACGCATTGAAAAGTTGGCCGAACCCTACGCGGAACCGCAACAAGTCGTCAATTGGTACTACTCAAACGAGGCGCAGCTGCACCAGATAGAAATGGCAGTGCTCGAAGATCAGGTTGTCGAATACATCTTGGAACAGGCCGAGGTAGATGTGCTACAAAGCACTTACGCGGACATCATTGCGGGTAATTCCATGCCTCGAGATCCAGAAACCACCGGCGATGGTGAAGCCGCCACGGACGAAGCACCCGCGGGTGGAGTACCCGCGGCCGATGCGTGACCAACAGCGCACTTTAAGGAGAACGAAATGACGGATAGCAACGAGCCCCGTACAGACATAGGCGAGACCAGGAATTTGGGCTTGGTGCCAATGGTGGTTGAGCAATCGGCCCGGGGCGAGCGTTCCTACGACATCTATTCTCGGCTGTTGAAGGATCGCATCGTCTTCATGGTCGGGCCGGTCGACGACATGGTAGCCAACTTGGTGGTTGCGCAATTGCTATTTTTGGAATCGGAAAACCCGGACAAAGACATACACCTGTATATCAACTCTCCCGGCGGGTCGGTCACTGCGGGCATGTCGATCTACGACACCATGCAGTTCGTTCGGTGCGATGTGAGCACCATGTGCATCGGCCAAGCGGCAAGTATGGGTGCATTTTTGCTCGCTTCCGGACAATCGGGTAAGCGCTATGCGTTGCCTAATGCCCGAATGATGATCCATCAACCGGCCATCGGTGGGGCCCATGGCGTCGCCGCGGACATCGAGATTCAAGCCAAAGAAATACTCTTGATGCGCGAACAGCTGAACGCAATCCTCTCGGAACATACCGGTCAAACGATCGAACGAATTCGTTCGGATTCCGACCGGGACTACTGGATGAGCCCAGATGAAGCAAAAGCCTATGGCTTGGTCGACCTTGTCCAGCAACCGCGCGGGCGCCTAGATCGGGCCGTCGGACAATAGCCGGACGCCGCTTAGCGGGTACCCTTAAAACGCCCATATGACAGGCGTCACAGCAGCATCGAGCCTTACATCTACGCAACCTGGAAGGGCTTGATATATCGGTGAAGAGACCTCAAGGTAGCGTCACCGGGAAACAACCGAGGTATTTATGTCGGACGAAAGCGGTAAAGGAGATGATTCAGGCAAGCTCTTGTATTGCTCCTTTTGCGGCAAAAGCCAACATGAAGTTCGTAAGCTTATTGCCGGGCCATCCGTCTTTATTTGCGACGAATGCGTAGAGCTGTGTAACGACATTATCCGCGAAGAAGTTTCCGAAGGGGGTCAATCCGGAGACAGCGAGAAGCTGCCCCTGCCCTTCGAAATCAACGATATTCTCGGCGAGTACGTGATTGGCCAAGTGCACGCGAAGAAGGTGCTTGCGGTTGCCGTGTACAACCATTACAAACGACTCAACTACAGCGGTAAAAAGGATGAGGTCGAGCTCTCCAAGTCCAACATATTACTGATCGGACCGACGGGTAGTGGTAAGACGTTGCTTGCCGAGACGTTGGCTCGCTTGCTCGATGTGCCGTTCACCATTGCCGACGCAACGACATTGACCGAAGCCGGATATGTTGGTGAGGACGTCGAAAACATCATTCAGAAACTTCTTCAGAAGTGCGACTACGACGTCGAAAGGGCGCAAGTCGGCATCGTTTACATCGATGAAATCGACAAGATCTCGCGCAAATCCGACAATCCTTCGATTACGCGTGACGTATCCGGTGAGGGCGTGCAGCAGGCGCTGTTGAAGCTCATTGAAGGTACGATCGCGTCTGTCCCGCCCCAGGGCGGCCGCAAACATCCACAGCAGGAATTTCTGCAGGTAGACACGTCCGACATCCTATTCATATGTGGCGGCGCGTTTGCCGGGTTGGAAAAAGTGATTCTGGATCGTTCGGACAAATCCGGGATCGGGTTCAGTGCCGAAGTAACTGGCGAAGAAGCGCGCAAGAACATCGGTGAGACCTTGCGTCAGGTCGAACCGGAGGACCTGATCAAGTACGGCTTGATTCCCGAATTCGTCGGGCGTTTACCGGTCGTTGCGACGTTGGATGAACTCGACACGGATGCGTTGGTGCAGATTCTCACAGAACCCAAGAACAGCCTCACCAAGCAATACGCGAAGCTGTTCGAGATGGAAGGTGTCGAAGTCGATTTTCGAAAAGAGGCGCTGCGCGCGGTGGCCCAGAAAGCCATGGAACGCAAAACCGGTGCACGCGGGTTGCGGTCCATCTTGGAGGCGGTACTTCTCGACACGATGTACGAACTACCGTCTTCGAACTCTGTGGCTAAAGTGATCATCGATGAGAGCGTGATCAACGGGGAGAGCGAACCGATCTTGATGTACGAGAACGTGAAAAAGGCCAAGGCGGTGCCCGAAGATTGACGGTAGCAGCGGCTCAACATCTCGCTCGTAACGTTAGCTTGCTTGCATTTCAGTAAAAGCTTAAGGCAAATCTCTTAGTGGAAATCTCGACAGACGTGCCAGTGCTGCCATTGCGCGACATGGTGGTATACCCCCACGGCGTACATCCTCTGTTCGTCGGTACCGAAAGCTCCATCCAGGCGCTTGACTCAGCCATGGCGGCCGACAAGCAAATTCTGCTGGTTGCCAAGCGTGATGCGGACGTAGAGCAACCCGATACCAATGACCTTTTTGATATGGGTACCGTTGCTACCGTGCTGCAACTTCTGAAGCTGCCTGATGGTACGGTCAAGGTGTTGGTCGAAGGCGGTCAGCGGGCCAAGGTAGCATCCATGGATGTGAGCGGCGCCTACATTGTCGCCAAGGTCGAACTCATTGCAGAACCAACGATCGAGGAACGTGAAGGCGAGGCGCTCGTCAGGACGGCGATGAGCCAATTCGAACAGTACGTTCAAGTCAGTAAGAAAGTACCGCAAGAAGTGCTGTCTTCGCTTGCCAGTATCGACGACCCGGCACGCTTGATCGACACCATCGCCGCACAAATGTCTCTATCGATCAGCGACAAGCAGGCGGTGTTGGAAGCGTGCGACCTGAAACAGCGAATGGATCTCATTTTGTCGCTGATGGATGGCGAGATCGATGTCCATCAGATGGAGAAGCGCATTCGCGGCCGGGTCAAAAAGCAGATGGAAAAGAGCCAACGCGAGTACTACCTGAATGAGCAAATGAAAGCCATTCAGAAAGAGTTGGGCGATATGGAGGAGACGCCAAACGAACTCGAAGAGTTAAAACACAAGATCGAATCGGGGGGTATGTCGAAGGAAGCGCGCGACAAGGCACTCGGTGAACTCAACAAGCTCAAACTGATGTCTCCGATGTCCGCTGAAGCGACGGTCGTACGCAGTTACCTTGACTGGATGGTGAACATTCCCTGGAAAAAGCGCAGCCGGGTGCGGCGGGACCTGGCACGAGCCCAGGAAATTCTCGATGAGGACCACTATGGGCTTGAAGAGGTCAAAGACCGCATCATCGAGTACCTGGCGGTGCAATCACGCGTGCGACGCATGAAGGGTCCGGTGCTTTGTCTAGTGGGCCCCCCGGGCGTGGGTAAAACGTCGCTTGGCGAGAGCATTGCCCGAGCGACAAATCGTAAGTTCGTGCGTATGGCCTTAGGCGGGGTCAGGGACGAAGCAGAGATTCGCGGCCATCGTCGAACCTACATCGGCTCGATGCCTGGCAAGATTTTGCAGAAGATGTCGAAAGCGGGTGTCAGTAATCCGCTGTTTCTTCTGGATGAAGTCGACAAGATGGGTATGGACCTGCGGGGTGATCCGGCGAGCGCTCTGTTGGAAGTATTGGATCCAGAACAGAACAACACGTTCAACGATCATTATCTCGAGGTCGACTACGATCTTTCGGATGTGTTTTTTATCTGTACGTCCAACACGATGAAGTTACCGGCGGCGTTGTTGGACCGAATGGAAGTCATTCGACTGCCTGGTTACACGGAAGACGAAAAATTCAACATAGCGAAACGCTACCTCGTGCCGAAACAAGTTGGCCAAAGCGGTCTCAAAGAGCATGAGCTGACCATCACCGACGCTGGCATCCTGCATCTCATTCGCTATTACACCAAAGAGGCGGGTGTCCGCGGATTGGAGCGTGAAATCGCTAAAATGGCACGCAAAGTCGTCAAAGAGCAGGCTCTAGATAAGCAACTTGGCGATACAGTCGTCTCGGACCAAGAAGTCGAACACTTCAACGGTGTTCGCAAGTACAGCTACGGCCTCGCGGAGGAAAAGAATCAGGTTGGTCTCGTCACCGGCTTGGCGTGGACGCAAGTCGGCGGCGAGCTATTGAACATCGAAGCGGTCGTGGTGCCCGGCAAGGGACGACAAATGAAGACCGGATCGTTGGGTGACGTGATGCAGGAGAGCATTCAGGCGGCGCTGACGTTCGTCCGTAGCCGGGGCGCCGTACTCGGAATCCGTGACGATTTTCACGAAAAGTTCGATCTGCACGTTCACATCCCCGAAGGTGCGACCCCCAAGGACGGTCCGAGTGCGGGTATCGGGATGTGCACCGCGGTGGTGTCGGCGGTGACGCGTATTCCGGTGCGTGCCGACGTTGCCATGACGGGCGAAATTACGCTGCGCGGGCAGATATTACCGATCGGTGGATTGAAGGAAAAGCTCCTCGCCGCACATCGAGCCGGCGTGCGCCACGTGATTATTCCTTCTGAAAACGAGAGAGAACTCAAGGAAATACCAGACAACGTTAAAGAGAAACTCACCATCCACCCCCTGAAGTGGATGGACGAAGTGCTAGAGTTGGCTTTGGAAAGAATGCCGGAAGCGAGGTTGCAAGATGACATCACTCAACCTGTTGCGGAAGCCGTTGTCGAGTTGCAAACGGATTCTGAACAATCGGTCAACCCTCACTAACACCGCATATTTAGGGGCTTTCAGGCTTGCAGTAGGTATGCTGTGTTGGTATAAACTTGCAACACACTCACCAGTGACATCTTCCATCACAATAATCTAACCGCGGTCGCCATTCGGTCGCCGCAGTTTTGAGGGGCTAAATACGTGAACAAATCTGAACTCATCGATCGCATCGCCGCATCGTCTGACATCTCAAAGGCAGCAGCTAGCCGAGCGCTTGACGCCACTCTCGATGCCATAACAAATTCTCTCAAACAAGCTGAGCCTGTGGCTTTGGTAGGTTTCGGTACGTTTACAGTTCGAGATCGAGCGGCGAGAATAGGGCGCAATCCGCAAACCGGCGCGCCTATTCAGATCGCAGCTGCAAAAGTACCTGCGTTCAAGCCGGGAAAAGCTTTAAAGCAGGCTCTGAACCCGTAAGCGTTACTTTCCAGTTGGTCAAAAGGCGCAAAACTTGCGCCTTTTTTCGTTTTCAGCGCTACACGTTAGGAGATTCCATTGCTGCAAAAACTCCGAGACCAAACCCAGGGTACCGCGTTCAAGATCATCGTCGGCGCACTTGTTTTTGCGTTGGCGTTCTTTGGTTTTGGGGCGTTCGTGTTTACCCCGGGCGAACCCGAGATCGCAAGCGTAAACGGCGATGCTATTACCCAAACCATGCTCGCCAACGAAACGGAACGGGAACGGCGCCGCATGCTCGTGCGCTTTGGGCAGGTAGACCCGAATCTCATCGATCCCGCGTCGTTGCAAGCATCCGTTTTAGAGCTGCTCATTGGGCGAGCGCTGCTTCGTCAAAGCGTTGACGATTTGAACATCATGGCATCGCAATCCCAGATCGATGAGTTGGTCGTCGGCAACCCGAATTTTCAGGTAGACGGAGTGTTCAACGCTGATCTGTATCGACGCAACGTGCAAGCGCTGGGATTCAGCCCGCCGGACTATCTTGAGGAGGTCGCACTCAGCCTCAGCCTCGATCAGCTACGCGGTGGAATTACCCACACCGGCGTGTTGACCGATTGGGAAATGCGTTTGCTCACTAAGCTCATGAAGCAACGGCGCGACCTGGCGTATCTGCCATTTACAGTTGCGCATTTTAGCGAGGGCGTGGATGTGGGCGAGGTCGAGATTGCGACGTACTACGACGAACACCATCTGGCGTTCATGACCGAAGAAAGCGTCGATGTCGCTTTCGTTGAACTGGCGTCGGATCAACTGCTTGACGACGAGTCGATCGTCATCGAAGAAGACGCCATGTTGCGGGAGTACGAGACCGAAAAGACGGATGTTGCCGGCGGAGAACAGCGGCAGAGCTCGCACATCCTGTTGCGAGTTGATGAGGATCGCACCGAAGACAACGCCATTGCGCTGTTGGCCGATTTGAAAAAGCGGATCGAAAAGGGTGCGTCTTTCGCGGAACTTGCCGAATATTACTCGGAAGATCCGGGCTCGGCTGATGTTGGAGGAGAGCTCGGCAGCGTTGGCAAAGGCATCTTCGATCCCGACTTCGAACGGGCGTTGTGGACGTTGGAAGAAGGGCAGTTGTCGGACCCGGTCAGAAGCGAGTTTGGCTACCACCTCATTCGGCTTGACGGTATCGAGATGCATGCCTATCCGAGTTTCGAAGAACAACGAGAAGCAATAGAGCTACGCCTACGACAGGCGGCCGCGGTTGAGTTGTTTTTCGATCGCGTCCGCGAACTCGATAATCTCGCATTTGAACAAAGTAGCGATCTCGAGGGCATCACCTTGGCATTGGGATTACAAGAACGGCAGGTGCAAAACGTTACTCGAACGGCGGGAGAACGGGTGTTCGTGAATGCCAATCTGCGCGATGCGTTGTTTCAAGACGATGTTTTGTTGGACGGCAACAATACGGTAGCGATTGAATATGGGGATAATCGGGCCGTGGTCGCGCGGGTGACGAACCGCTACCAACCGGAGTTGAAGTCGCTCGACACGGTACGCATTGAGGTTCGCGAGATACTGACCGAAGCGGCGGCGAAGGCCGCCCTACGTACGGCCCGAGATGCGGCGTATGCAAGGATCATGGCGGATGAGAGCGTTGCTGAGGTTGCCGATACCTACGATCTCGAATGGCAGACATTTGAGCTTACCGGACGCTCCGGGAGCCCGGTGCAGGCGCAGGTGCTCACCGTCGCATTCGACCTTCCGCGTCCACCAGAGGGCGATAAAAGTGTCGGCAAGGCGACAATGGGTGAAGCAGGCGAGGCCATTGTGACGGTAACCCGCGTGGTCGACGGGGATTTGTCCACCATGACAGACTCTGAAGTGGAACGGCTGCGTAACCTATTCAGTTCCCGGACGAGCCGCCTAGATTTTGCGGCCGTCTATAAGGCCTTGGAAGCGCAGGCAGACATTACGCGGCCTTGATAGTCTGATATTTGGGATATTTGGGATATTTGGGGTCGGAGTAGGGTCGGAGTAAGGGTCGGAGTAAAAATAGAAGTTTGAAAGTTTGGGGTCAGGGTGATAGCTCGCACTCTATTTTTACTCCGACCCCATGACTCCTAGATCCCATGACTCTTATGCCGGGGATTCTCAATCCTCGCCGGCTGCAACGTTGACGTGTAGCTTCAATGCCTGTCCTGGCTGTAAGTAGCGGTTCACGTCGAGCTGATTCCAAGAGGCAATATCGGCAATAGTCACTGCAAACTTCGATGCGATGCGCGCTAACGAATCACCCTTGCGAACCCGGTACCTAACCGTTCTGATGACATCGCGAGTCGTTCCCGGGATGTGAATCTGTTGACCCACTCTGAGTACGTCCTTCGGTCCGACGTGGTTGAGCCGCATCAACGGGTTGAGCGCGACATTGAACGACCGACTGATGCTCCAAAGACTGTCGCCAGGTTTCACCGAGTAGGTTGCCGTTTGGGTACGCACGGCGATGGGGTAGCGTTGCAAAGCCGCGCTCGATTTGGGAATGTACAACGCGTTGCCAGCCCGAATTCGATGGCTGGACAACTTGTTGACGCGTTTCAGGGTAGACACATCGGTATTGTAGCGCGTGGCGATTTGACTCAGCGTATCGCCGGAGTCGATCTTTACGCGCAACCACTGCACGCGCTCGTCCTCGGCGACACGATCGAGTCGCGCTTGTCCATCGTTGATCAGTTCGGTTGGCACCAGCAAGCGATGCGGGCCGTTTGGTGGCGTCGCCCACTGGTTGAGAGACGGATTCCATTGATAGAGCGTTTCGACGTCCAATTCGAGCACTTCAGCCGCCTTCATGAGATCGAACTGATCGTGGGTCGTGAGCGCCGTAAACGGTATTTCGGGGCCGATCGATGGAAGTCGCAGACCATATCGCTCAGGGTCGGCTACCACGGCGGCCATCGCGAGCAGTCGTGGAACATAGGCGCTCGTTTCCCTCGGCACTTTGAGCACCCAGAAACTGGCACCCTTGGGCGCACGACGCCTTGCTCTCATCACACTACCTTCACCGGCGTTGTAACCCGCAAGCGCAAGATACCAATCGTCGAAGCGCTCGTGCAGTCGGTGTAAGTATTTAAGCGCGGCCTCCGTCGACGCTATCGGATCCCGGCGTTGGTCTTGCCACCAATCACGCTGCAGCCGAAAGCGTTTCGCGGTAGGTGGGATGAACTGCCAGAGACCGGCGGCGCCGCCCGGAGAGAAGGCATACGGGTCCAGCGCGCTTTCGACGATTGGCAGCAGGGCGATCTCGCCCGGATATCCGCGCGCGGCCACTTGCTCGGAGATGTACGCAAGGTACTTCTCCATCCTGGGGCGGAGATTGATGAGGTATTGGGGGTGGCGCTTGAGCCAGCGTATTTCGGCCTGTACGCGTTTTTGCTCGAGATGGTGATCCAGTGCAAAATTCGCGCGAATACGGTGCCAGAGGTCGGGAGGTTCCAAGATAGAGACTTCTGGGAAGATCTCGGGCGGCTCGACGGGTATCTGGATGGGTACGGGCGTCGAGATTGGCTGATCTGCATTGACCTGATTCTCATCGAGTACCGTTTGGCAACCGGTAACGCTCGACGCGAGAAGGCCCGCGACTAGAAGCGGTCTCAAAAAGAGACCACTTCTAGGGAGCGCATGGATGCGCGACCATATACGTACGGAAAATGCGAGGGTTGCGTAGCAAACCGTCTCGAAAAAATGCCAGGACGGCATTTTTGAGATCGGTTGTAGTCTGGCCGTGCTAAGAGGCATACGAATCCTTGTACGCAGACCGAGGCATACTTTTCCTAAGTCAATCGTTAGAATGAAGACTACTTTGCACCGATTGCAGTACCGTTGGCAAACTCGCCAGACCCACATCTTGACTGGCTTCACACAACCGTTGGGAAGCGGCTTCTAATTGAGGAACAACCGCACCTAAACGAACTGGTTCGCCGCTTTCACGGAGACACCCTGGTTTGGTCTGGACAAAGTCCAGCATCCGCAGCCACGGTGAGCCGCTGCATGGTTCGCAACTGTTTTTACATTGCGGCGCCTTTCAGTCCGGCCCATCCGGATCTCTCGACCTTTCACAGTAGCCTCAACTCGCTGGCGTTGCCCCACCACGTGGCCGATGGCTTCGTGTTGCACCATAGCTTGGAAATCGAGGAAGACCCGCGCCAAGCGCTGCGCGAGGTCGGTAGGGTCCTTGCACCCGGTGGGCGGTTGGTGATCTGTGCGTTCAACAGCTTGAGCCTTTGGGGTTTGAGGCGTCTCTACGGCCGGGTACGCCAAGACCTGTTTTCCCACATGAAGTTCGTCAACCCCATCCGCCTAAAAGACTGGCTCACCCTGTTGGGTTTTGAGCTAGACGGCCCCGTCGTTCACTTGGCTTACGGCCCACCGGTGGCGGTTGGGCGAGGAGATTCGACCCGAGTCGGCCGCTTGCTCAGCGACGCGCAACCACCGATCGGCGGCGTGTACGTATTATCGGCGGTCAAGCAGGCGCATGGCGTCCGCTGGGATTGGCGCAAACCTCGGCTCGCGAAGACGAAGTTGGCGCCGGTCGCCTATCCAAAATTGGCAGCATGGAATCCCATTGAGCGCAGTCGTTGAGATTTTTACCGATGGTGCCTGTCGTCGCAACCCGGGTCCCGGTGGCTGGGCCGCGCTGCTCCGCGTTGGAACCAGCGAGAAACTCATATCCGGAGCGGAACCCGACACCACCAACAACCGCATGGAATTGATGGCAGCGATTGCCGGCCTAGAACAGTTGCGTAAGTCGAGCCGCGTCGATCTGACGACCGACTCGCAATACGTCAGGCAAGGCATCACTCAGTGGATCGAAGGTTGGCGAGCCAATGGCTGGCGCACGTCGCAGAAACAACCGGTCAAAAACCAAGATCTGTGGCAACGTCTGGACAGTGTGGTGCGCCAACACCAGGTGAGCTGGCATTGGGTGAAAGGGCATAGCGGGCATCCTGAAAACGAGCGGGTCGATCAAGCTGCCAACGATGCGATCGATGCGATGCAAAGCCAGTGACGCAACGAGGAAGATACATGCGTCAAATCGTACTCGATACTGAAACCACAGGACTCGAACCGCAACAAGGGCACAAGATCATCGAGATCGGTGGTGTCGAGCTCATAAATCGAAAACTAACCGGT
>JAPUIA010000030.1 GCA_027297435.1 Gammaproteobacteria bacterium
CGCAAGCATTCGAGCACAAGCACGGAGTGAGCAACATTCCTCATGATTGAGCTTTCGGTGACCTCCAGCGTCAACTGCTCGGGTTCTAGTTCGTGGTCCTTGAGAATCTGAAGTACGTGATACGGCAGGTATTCATCCAGCAAATCACGAACACTCAGATTGACCGACACGTTTAGATCGAGGCCCTCGTCCGACCATTGCTTGCATTGTCTTACCGCCTCGGTCAGGACGAAGCGCGTCAGATGCACAACCGTGCCGGATTGCTCAGCCGCCGGTATGAAGTCGTCGGGGTAGAGGAAACCCAGCTCAGGGTGTTCCCACCGAACCAGCGCCTCGGCTCCACTTACGCCGCCTTTTTGCAGGCAGACCTTGGGTTGATACCACACCTGGATTTCCTTACGACGCAACGCGGCGCGAAGGTCACTAACGACGCGTAGGCGGCGTACGAACTCTTCCTCGCGGCCGGACCGATATATTCGTACGCGCTCGTTATCGGCTTCCGCGTCAGTACAGGCAATGGCTGCGTAACGAAGAAGTTCGGCAGCGGCGATTGCGTGTCTGGGAAATTCCGCAATCCCGACTTCCGTTTGTAACGCAACATCAATATTGTTCAGTGTTACACTGGATCCCAGGATTTGCTCAATACGCTCGACGCGCGAGAGGGCATCCTCCGCTTCCAGGCCAGGTAATATGAGTACAAATTCATTCGTTCCCGTGTGGCCAAGCAAGTCCCCGGATTCAAGGTTGGCTCGTAAATGTCTGGCGGCCTGAGCGATCAATTCGTCGGTTGCTTTGTGTCCGAGTGTTGACGATATTTCGCCCATACGTGCGAGTCGGACGCACAGCACTGCCACGCGTTGATTCTTGTCGGTGGCATTCTCTATCGCGACTTTGAGCATTTGCAGAGTTTTTGTGCCGTTAGGCAGGTCGGTCAGAGTATTGTGCAGCGCTTGATGGGAAATACGTTGCTCGCGTTCTGCAATGGCAAGCCGCATTGCGTTGAAGCTTGAGGCCAGTTCACCGAATTCGTCGTCGGATGCGATGTGAACGTCGCCCTCATAATTACCGGAGATCATCTTCCGTGAGGCTGCCGCAAGCGTTCGCAGGGGCCTCGCGATGCTGGTCGAAAACAAGGCGGCAGCCACCGCTACAAAAATCAGCAGCGAAATAGCAAATATCACTAAGCCTCGGCGGGCTTCAACATACGGCAACATCGCTTCCCGCAGGGAGCGCTGCAAAACGACCGAAACCGTTGAGCCTCCTGTGATGAACGGCATCTGCAACTTCAACGACTGCTCATCAGAGACCATTTCCGGGGCCGGCGCACCATCGCTCGAAAACACAATGGACACGTCCAGCCCTGTTAGATTTTCCAGCCGCGTCATCAGTGAGTCGTCGATTCGAAAACCCAGGATTACCCATCCGATCGTGACCGGGGCCCGTAAGGGTACGACAAAGACATGGTGGGCCGAGTCGTCTATTACGATGGTTGACTCAAAGCGTCGTCTGCTGATCTCCTCAAGCAGTCTTGCGATGCTGTCTGATTCGCTAGCAGCGGCGCCGAGAGTACTGGCGATGGTAGTGCCATCAAGGTCAACCAGCATTGCCATATCGGCACGAACTCGCCTGCTGTGATTCTCCAGGACGGAACGAATAGTCGTTGCGTCACTGGTCGCAGTTGCCTCCTTGAGCCCAAAGTCGGCAGCCAGAACTTCAACGCTCGTGCGTAGCTGCTCGGCGCGAACGTCGAGGAACTCGGTAACGACTTTCCTGCCAATGACAAGCGACTCCCGTGCGCGCGAGTCGATGTCGTGTTCGACTGTCTGCATGGTCGCAAACAGCGTGACAATCTGTGCGACCGCCAGGGGCACGACGGTCAACAGCATAAGCTTGCTGCGAAAACTGGTGCGAAACATCATCGGTCGGGTCTCAAAATCCGTGCATAGCCTGCAAAAATCAAGGTCTTATGGATTTTAGGTGGATTCTGTCAAATGGAATGTGCACTGGGTCACGGTTGCGAGGGGCTGCACGGCCTTAGACTTCGGGGTGACGACCATAAGTGTCCTCGAGACTGATGCCCACAATGTTCGAGATTTTCAGGAAATGCTGTGTGCCTGCGCTATTGGCAGCCCAACTCTGGGTTGGACCTGCTTTTGCCGCTACGCTACAAGTGCGCGTGGTTGGTCCGGATGGGCAGCCGGTTCCCGAGGTCGCTGTATTTGTGCAGCAAAGCGGAGTCGACAGCAGCAAGCCAGTGGCGGCGATTATGGATCAGCGCGACAAACGCTTCGTTCCGCACATCCTCGTCGTTCAAAAGGGTGCGGCTGTCTCTTTTCCGAATAGCGATGTCGTAGCCCATCATGTTTATTCATTTTCGAAACTGAATAGATTCGTTCTTCCGCTATACAAAGGAACGCCTCCCGAACCGGTCGTTCTCGATCACGACGGAATCGTTACGCTAGGCTGCAACATCCATGACGGCATGCTCGGATACATCGTCGTTGTGGATACCGATGAGTTTGCGAAAACGAATTACGATGGCGGTGTAAAACTCACTATTGATGACTCAGCGCACAGCTACACGGTCAACATCTGGAGCCCACGAATTCGCGATGCGAAAGGGCATCTTGTGCAAACGCTGCCCGGCGACGCGCCGGGCGAAATGATCTTTGCGTTAGAGAAGAAACTGCGTCCGGCGCATATCGATCGATCGGAGTCCATGTCATGGGACGAATACTAGTAGCCGTGATCGCCTTGGTCGGGTTGCCATGGAGTGCAATGGCAACCGATAACACCAGCGGCTACGAAATAAGGTACGGAGTCGAGTTTGGATTCTTGAAAACGTCTGGTTACCCGTCGTGGACGGATGGATTCGTGGGCAAGCTCAGGTATGACAACGACGGCGCGGTTTTCAACCGGGCATTTGTCGATTACCGGGGAAGATTTGGCGACACAATCAATGTACACATGGTGCTCGAAGGATATGACGATGACCTCGGTAACACCATCGACTTCACCGAGGCATACGTCGAATGGCGCCCCATGCCGAAGTCTGCAACACGCTATCGCGTGAAGGTTGGTGCGTTTTACCCGCGCATCTCGCTGGAGAACGTTGACCCCGGCTGGAGTAATCGTTACACGCAGAATTCGTCGGCGATTAATACCTGGGTTGCAGAAGAGCTGCGAACCATCGGTGCGGAATTGACGGTTAGCCGCAAGCCGGAAAGCCTCGGTGGCGCCCATGCGTTCTCTGCGAGTGTCGCGGCATTCGTCGCCAACGATCCGGCGGGTTCTTTGCTTGCGTGGAAGGGCTGGTCCGTGCATGACCGCCAGAGCCGCTTTAGCGACAAACTGCCACTGCCGCCGCTGCCACAGATACAACCCGGCATGATGTTTGATGACCAGAACCCCTATGTCGAACCGTTCAAGGAGATCGACGGTCGGGTCGGCTATTACGTCAATGGTGAGTGGCG
>JAPUIA010000300.1 GCA_027297435.1 Gammaproteobacteria bacterium
GTAGGCCAGCCTCGTCGAGGCGATCGGCGTACATCTTGCCAACGCGATAGAAGTTGCTTTGGCGGAAGAACGGCCCGCCCATGTTCTTGGGTTTGTTGATGCTATTGAACGCCCGGTCGTAGAGCATCAGGATCTTGCGCCCCTGGGCGGCCTCGCGCAGAATCTTCTCGGCTCGCCGCAGCGCCGTCACTACGAACGGCCCGGCATTAGCGTAGCGGAGGATGACATCCTCGTAACACGCGCCCGCTTTGGTTGCCTCCCCGGCGTTCTGCCACATCCGCCCCTGTGCCAGACGCACTTCCGCAGCAAGATCGTGACGATCCGCGAACAGCGCGAATGCCTTGTTCCAAAATGCGTTTTGCTCTGTCGTATCGTCGATACTCTCGATCATCGGCCGAAGGATCGTCAGATAGAAGTCCGGATAGCGCGACCCGCACAGTCGATGAAGCACGGTCGACCAGTTTTTCTTTTGCGTGAGCGTCAGATGCCCGTTTTCGGCGAGGTCGCGGACAACCATCCAGGCCGGGGCATGACCGGGCGAGATGCGCAGCCCAGTTTCGATCAATTCGAGGATCGTTTCGACGTCAAGATCATCGACTGCTCGCGCCGGTCTCGGTGCATCTCCAAGAAAACCGCCGGTTGGTTCTTCACGCACCTGCGAAGCGCTCAAGAGGCGTAGGGCGGCGTCGGTGTAGGCGGCCGCCGCTTGTCGATCGGCGCGCGAGGTTCGAGCCAGCTCCGCCAGGAGCGAGATAAAACTGTCGGGGATGCGGCGACGAATCTGTGGATCGACAACGTTGCCGCGCACGCCTTGATATTCCGCGTAGCGCCCCATGTCGAAGTTCCACCAGGCGTTTGGGCCGCGCGCCTGGAGGAACCCGACCCACGCGTGGCTGACCGTGCTGGCGCGACCCGAGGCGTAGGCGGTCGGCACGCCGATCGACTTGCCCACCGACATCGCGTAGTACGCCTGATCCGCGCACACCCCGCCGTACCGAAGAATGTTCGGCAGGTTATAGCCGGCAAGGGTCACCTTCTTCGGCTGACCCCGCCGAAAGTGATCCAGGTCGTACTCAATATCAAAGAATCGAGCCCCCACCGCGGGATCGCCGGCATATCGGCTCAACGCCCACGTCATCTCCGCCACGCTGGCCGTGGTATCGACGACATAGATCAACAGCTCGGCCGGGACGTCGCGAATGCCAAAGAGCATGCGCTTCTCGTTGGCGACGAAGTAGTCAAAAATTGCCAGGGCGTCGGGTGACTGCCCCACGTTCTCGTTCACGCGACGCCGAAACGGATCCTCGTGCACGACACAGATCGCGGCGACAAGATTCGCGTAGTCGTCAAGCCTCTCCGCGCGGTGTTTGCGCAGCTCATTCAATAAGGCATAGACCTTGACCGGATCGTCGCGATCGGGCTTGATGAGAAACGCCAGGGTCCAAGCCAGCGCCTCGTTGTCTTGCAGATACTTCAACAGCTCCACGCGAACCGCTTCGTCCGTCTGCTTCAATTGGCGAACCATTCGCAGCGCAAGGGCAGCATCGCGATACAACTGCCTGTCCTTACGATCTACGGCAGCGATGACCCGATCGAACTGCCGCTGCAGCACCGCCTGTGCTTGCTCGAAGTCTCCGGATTGTTCAAGTGCATCCAGCGTGGCCGTGATCTGCCCGCGGATTTGATCAGCCAATTCGTCAGCGGAAGCATGGCGCGACACGACGGTTGTCATGGCGAACACCACAATGGCCAGACATCGCGTGACGAATCTTCGCCTTGGAATCAGTGTGACGATCAACTCCGTCAATCTCCTACTCGGATTCCGCATTGGTCGGCGCCGGGGGTAACGAGTATTGGATACTAAACGTACCACCCTGTGCAGTGAAATACCCCTGATCAACATCCCAAGCAAGGTAGCCATTCCCAGGCCAACGGCGATCGCGCAGCAAACTGCCCCGACCTTTGAGAGCCTCACCTTCAGCCTCCTTGCGGAACGCGGCTTCGTCCGCAATCAACCAGCCCTCACTCGCAATAGACCCGGCAATCCAAGCGATCAGTGCGAAAAAGGCAAACCGCCTCGCCATCGACCAAGTGAATCGATAGGGATCAGGCTCAATCATGCGCATACCGCATTCCTGGCAGATATCACCGCCGGAGGGAGCGACCGGATAGCGGCAAGTCGGGCACAGGCCGTTCTTAAAACGGCGTCGCCGCGCCGTACGGCTATATGCCTCGGGCAGATCAGATAAAGCGATCGCCGGCGCCAACGGAAGCAGCATCAGGAGCGCGAACAATGTCGAGAGGATCGCTGTCTCAAAATCGAACCCAAAGCCGTGCTGTTGTGTTCGTGCAAGCGAGTACATGACCAAGACGTGCCCAGCCATCAATAGCACGAACACAATGCGGAAGAGGTTGGTCCACGACACCGGCACGGCGAACCATTCTATCCGGAAGAACGAAGAGCGCCGTGCACAATGAGCCTTGAATTCGGTGGGACAGGCGTCTCGGTGAACCTGATTCGCCCGGCCGAGACGGCCGTGCCGCCATCATAAACGGCGCTGTAAACACGGCGGCGGCCCGCGGTGTTTCATAAGTCTTGGATCGTGCGGTCGGCGGTTCGGGACGCTGCGCGTCACCCGCTAAACGCTCATTCCCGCACCGTGTTCCACTGCGAATCCGTACTCCGCCCACTGCTCGTCCACGCGCTGCTTGATCTCGTCACACATCTGGATGTATGGCGGATAGTCCCGCACGCGTTGGTCATTGCGCTCATCACCGGGCAGCTTCTTCGTCGCGTCGAACCCGATGCGATGATCGCGCGCGACCATATCTCGGCCGGGGTCGGTGTTCGCGCAGAAGTGAAAGAGCACTTGCTCCCAGTCTTGAACGTTGATCGAGTCATTGACCGCGATAACAAAATCAGCGTCACATGCTTGCCACACCGTCTCAATCGCCGAGATTCCCTGTCCCGGCAGCGTCTTACTGATCGCAACAAAGACGCATCGCCCGCGACCGAACGGCGGGGCAGCGGCGTCGACGATATCGGCCCGTCCGATGACTTTGTTCAACTCCATAGCGAGCTGTGACGAATCACGCCGGCGCGATCCGCCCCCCACGGGCACGCCGCGCACTTCTTCTCCGGGCCAGGCGCGAGTGGCATCGATCCCGAGCTTGTGTCCAGCCC
>JAPUIA010000301.1 GCA_027297435.1 Gammaproteobacteria bacterium
CGTGGCCGCGACGAAAGTTGCGTTTGCGATTACTCATACGTCCAATCACCCTTGGCTCTCGAGTGAAAATACTTGCAGTTGGTTGTTCGAACCCATCCACTGCACGGTGACGGTGA
Organism: Gammaproteobacteria bacterium; assembly: GCA_027297435.1. GTDB lineage: Bacteria > Pseudomonadota > Gammaproteobacteria > Pseudomonadales > Azotimanducaceae > Azophilus. The sequence continues at coordinate 117 of JAPUIA010000301.1, forward strand.
TGACACCGGTTGCACCGTTGACCGAAATCGATCCATCGCCTTGCGGCAAGCCCGGTTGTTGGTTGGGGGGCGGCAGTACGTTACCCGCACGCAGCGCTATGCAACCCGCATCGGCATCGTAAGATCCGAGCGAGCATTTCCAAACCGCCTGGTCGAAGGCCATCATTTGCACTTGGCTGCAGTTATTGGCTTGGCAATCGTTGGTATTAGGAGGAGCGTCACCGATATTCAGGCCGCCGTAGGCCAGACCGACAACTCCGGCGCCCCCTTGGCGATTGGCCCGAATGCGGTCGAGCATGGTGTAGGCCATCTGGGCGGCTTCGCCGCGCAGCAGTGCCTCGCGGTTGTTCTGCATACTGGCCACCTGTAACCCGGTGATGCCAAGAACACCGATGCCCATCACCAAAACGGCAACGAGCAACTCGATCATGGAAAACCCACCGATGCGCCTGTGTTTGTGCTTGATCATGGATGACAGTCCAACTGCGCCATTGTGGTGCGGCCAATGAGGTTGAGCCCAACCGAACGCCCAGGATCTTGGTTGACGTCCGTCGTGCAGAGTTGTACGGCACCGGCAACCCCGTTGGTCAACAGACCCCGGCTGTTGAACGTGAGGGTTGCAACGCCGTCAAAGCCACCCGTACCGTCCAAGGTAGCGTCGGCTAACGGCGCAAACGCGCGCAGTACCGGCGGGTTGCAATTGCCTGGGTTGCCGGCCACAACGCAGTAGCCCGGACCCCATTCGTTGCCGTTGGCTGTCGCGTCGATCGCCTGCACGCTGACCGTGCCACCCAACCGCGACGCTTCGCTGCGTGCGTACTTCAAGGCCAACACGAAATCGTTCACCTGGGTGGTCAACGTGCGTTGCGCGATAAACCCGTTGAAAGCGGGCAGCGCAATTCCAATGAGGACCGCCGCGATGGCTAGCGATACCATGAGTTCGATGATGGTAAAGCCACCTGCGAATCGTTGGGTTGGTTGCATCGATGATTTACGCATAGACCATCCAGTGTATGAAAACATCAGCAAACATGAACTAGCGAGCCGATGGGCGGACCGCTTTCTGGGGATGAATGGTTGGGATGAATGGTCGGACACGCCGAATCAGTCCTAATAGTTCCAATTGTCCTCTCCAGCGCCGATAACGTTGTTGTCGTCCTTATCCCAATTGCGATTGCCACCATCGTCTAGGGTCATGAAGCCGTCCGCCACCGTCGGCCCCGCCTGGGGGTCCGCGGTCAACGTATAACCCGCAGCGGTCGCTACCACGGTGATGGTGTAGCGATTCTGGTCAACCGACCGGGTTTGACATATCTCTGCCGCGATCGGCCCGGCGTCTGCGTCGCCAATACCGTCAGCATCGGTATCGGCCGTGTTTTGATAGGTGAAATTGATGCTGGCAAACCGCTCAAGACCTTGAGCGCAGCCCAACAGATCGCCTTGAGCCTCATTGCGATACGTCCTCAACGAATAGGACGTGTATAAAGGCACGGCAATGGCGGAAATGATCGCCAGGATCACCAGTGCAATCAGCAGTTCGATGAGGGTGAATCCGGTTTTGTGGCCCATGGGACGACGCTTCCTGTGACGTGGCTAGCCTATCCTAGGGCGCATGAAGCCCCAATCTCCATGGTCCAGGGCTAAGCGGTACTATTGTTGCGACGAACTGTGCGGCTTAAGAACCGTCCCCGGGTTCGACTCGCAGCAACGAGACGTCGAATACCACATCTCGGCCGGCCAATGGGTGATTGAAGTCGATGAGGACGGAGCTTTCGTAAACTTTCTTTACCACGCCGGGTAGTTCGCCACCGGGACCCGCAAACGACACGATAAGCCCCTCCTCGAGGTTGAAGTCCTCGAACTGATCGCGTGGCAATCGTCGAACATTGGCCTCGTTGTACTCACCGAAAGCCTGTAGCGGCGCCAAGGCGATCTGCGCGTCGTCGCCAGCCCGCATACCGAGCAGTGCGGCCTCGAAGCCGGGCAACAAGTTGCCGTCCCCCATGACGAAGTCAGCCGGTTTACCGCGACGAGTCGTGTCGATCTCTTCCCCACTTGCAAGCAGAATTGAAAAGTGCAGTCGCACCCTGCTGCCGAGCGCCACACGATGCGCGCCGCTCGAAGCGTGAGCGTTGCTCGACGCGATAATCTCAGGCATTGGCCCGCGAGGCCCGCGCTTCCTGGATCATGCAACCGATCCAAACGGCCGCACCGATGGTAAGCGACGAGTCGGCCACGTTGAACGCTGGAAAGTAGTAGTCACCGTAATGGACGAGCACGAAATCGACGACATAGCCCGTGGCTATGCGATCGATCATGTTGCCCAACGCGCCGCCCATGATGAGCCCGTAGGCGAAGCCCATCACCCAATGCCCTGCTGGCAGGCGTCGCAATTCATAGAGGATGAAACCGGCAAAACCGATCGCTAGAGTCACGAAGAACCATAGCTGCCACCCGCTGCCCCCTGACAAGATCGAGAACGCCGCACCATCATTGTGCCACCGCACCCAACTGAAGATCGGTAGCAGGTCCACGCGCTCGCCGAGCACCAAGTTCTGCGTCACGACCCATTTGCTGAGTTGATCGAAGACCACGATAAAACCGGCAACGGACAACCACTTGCTCATGATCTGCCGGTACTCAAACTATTCATACTCGAACCAAGCCTTGGCCGCTTCGATGTCGTAGCCAATCTGGGCCTTGAGCGCGTCCAACGATTCGAAGGTGTGCTCCTCGCGAATCTTATGCTTGAACGTCACCGTCAGCAGCTCGCCATAAATATCGGCATCGAAGTCGAATATGTGCACCTCGAGCAGCGGTTCCTTGCCGTCGACCGTAGGCCGAATGCCGATATTGGCGATCCCATAGTAAGGCCGGTCCAGACCCTCATCGACGGTCACCACATAAACACCTTCTAACGCCGCGCGATAGCGCTGCAGACGAATATTCGCCGTCGGCGAGCCAAGTTGCCTTCCGAGCTGTCTGCCGTACACCACCCGACCCATGATGAAATACTCATGGCCCAACAACTTCTCGGCGAGCGCGAAGTCTCCCTGTCCCAAGGCGCTGCGCACGCGCGAGCTGGACACCCGCTCGTGATCGAAGGTCAGCGTTTGCAAATGGCTTACGCCGTAGCCGAGCGTGGCACCGGCTGCCTTCAGCATTGCGTAGTCGCCGACCGCACCCTTGCCGAACCGGAAATCGTCTCCGACGACAACGTACTTGGCGTCCAACGTATCGTGCAAAAAGTCTTTGACCACGGCCTCTGCCGGTATGCTGCGGGTGCGGTTGTTGAAGGGCAGGCAGATGACTCGATCGAGTTTGGTGCGCTGCAACAGCACGATCTTCTCGCGAAATCGCGTCAATCGCGGCGCCACCTCTGACCCGCCAAAATATTCCCGCGGCGTGGGTTCGAACGTGATCAAGGAACTTTGTGTGCCGAGTTCTTCGGCCTTGGCAGCCAAGTGCGCCAACAACATCTGATGGCCATGGTGAATACCATCAAAGGTGCCCATGGTGATGACGCTGCCCCTGTGTCGTGGTTTTAGGTTGTGCATGCCGACAACGATTTCCATCGAGGCATTATACGTGATGGCGCAGCGTCCGCAGATTGAAACCCAATACCGATAGGGTGGCCAGATAAACCAGGCCACCGACAACGACCAGACCGGCGAGCCAGGCGACTCGTTCGGCCGTCGATACCAGCACCCAAAATCCGGCACTTGGTGTGACCGAACTCAGAACGATTCCCATCACCACAACCGCCAGCAGGCTCGCCACACCGCTCCGGCGCAAGCCACTTCCCGGCTGGTAGTAGCCTCGCTCGAGCACGCCGCGGTAAAGCAGCCAAAGATGAACCCATGCCGCAATCGTCGTGGCGAACGCGAGGCCAACATGACCAAACCACCAGAAGAATGACAGGTTGAGGACCACGTTGGTCGCAACTGCCACGGACGCATAACGTAACGGCCTTCGCGTGTCGTGATGCGCAAAAAACGCCGGCGCGAGCACCTTGACCAGTACCATCGCCACGACACCCACGGCGAAGGCTTTCAATGCCAGCGCCGCCATAGACACATCGAGTGCAGTTAGCACGCCGTGGTAGAAGATGGCGGCGATGAGTGAATCGGCTAACAGGAACAGCGACACGGATGCGGGCAAAGCCAGAACCAAGCCCGTACGCAGCCCCCAGTCGATGGTCGCCGCGAAAGCTCGAGCGTCACCGGAATCGGCAATTCTAGACAGGTTCGGCAACAACACGGTGCCCAAGGCGACCGCAATCAGTCCGATCGGTAGCTCCAGCAAGCGGTCCGCGTAATACAACCACGAGATGCTGCCGGTGATGAGCGTCGAGGCCAACATCGTGTCAATCAGTGAGTTCACCTGTCCGACAGACGCGGCCAACACGGCGGGTACCAGCAACCTACCTACCTGTCGTGCACCTTCGTGGCTGCGGCTCAAACGCGGAGCAACCAACAAATCGAGGCGCGCCATCCACGGCGCCTGAAACAGCAGCTGCAAAACCCCCGCGGCGAACACGCCCCACGCAAGCGCAAACACCATGTTGTTGGTCGTTGCAGCCGCGATCAACATGGCCGCGATGAGTGTCAGGTTGAGAAGCACCGGCGTGAAGGCGGGCACCGCGAAACGTTGATGGGTGTTCAACACCGCCCCGGCAAATGCGGTCAACGCAATGAAACCCAAATACGGAAAGGTGATGCGCACCATGTCGGTTGCCAGCTGAAACTGCTCGGTTTCCCCCCAAAAACCCGGAGCGAAAAGCGCGACCAAGACCTCGGAAAACACCACGCCGACCAACACCACGAACGCGATCACGAGCCCGAGATTGCCGCCGACCACGGCGACAAACAGCCTCAACTCTGCCGCACTCTTACTTTTGTAGCGAACCAGCACCGGTACGAAGGCTTGATTGAAAGCCCCCTCGGCAAACAATCGGCGAAAGAAGTTGGGGATGCGAAACGCGACGAAAAAGGCATCTGCCAGGCCGGTTGCGCCCAGAAAGTGAGAAAGCAACACGTCGCGCACGAACCCGGATACACGCGATAGGAAGGTCATGCTGGCGACCACGGCGCCTTTCGTCGCCATATCGCCCGCATCACCGCCTCGTGCCTCGGTTTCAGTTGACATGCATCATCCCCGACGGCATATTACCGCGCCTTTCAGACCAGCAACGACGTGGAGTCATCATTGGCTAACAGTGCGCAAGCTCGAAAACGTGCCCGTCAGGCGGAAAAACGCCGACGGCACAACGCTAGCCAGCGTTCAATGGTGCGTACGTATATCAAGCGCGTGCAGCTGGCGGTCGAACAACAAGATGCGAAGTCCGCGTCGGCAGCGCTGACGGACGCGATCCCGGTCATCGATAAGATGGCCGCCAAAGGCATCATGCACAAGAATAAGGCGGCACGTCACAAGTCGCGTCTGACAGCAGCCGTCAGCCGCCTGACAGGGACTGTCAGCGCCCTTTAAGGGGGTTCTCAAACGACGACCAAGTTGTCTCGATGCACCAGTTCTGGCTCGACGGCGTAACCCAGTCGCTCCCCGATCCGCTCGGAAGCAACACCAAACAACTTCTCGACCTCCGGGCTCGCGTAGTTGACCAAGCCTTGCGCGATGACCGTGCCGTCCTCGCTGACGCAACGCACCACGTCGCCTCGCACGAAGTCGCCTACAATGCTGACAACACCAACGGGCAACAGGCTGACGCCACGCTCTCTGAGTGCTTGCGCCGCGCCTGCGTCCAACACCAAGGTGCCCTTTGGCTTGAGACCCACGATCCAGCGCTTGCGCGCATCCAGGGGGTGTACCGTTGCGGCCAGTAGCGTGCCAATCTGCCGACCCTCGAGAATTTCGGTCAGCGCATGTGATTGCCGTCCGTCGGCGATGATCGTGTGTGCACCCGAACGCGCGGCCATCCGTGCCGCGCCGATCTTGGTGACCATGCCACCGCGACCCAGCGCACCGACCTGCCCCGCTACCTTGTCGAGCGCGGGGTCGATCGCTTCTGCAAATGCAATGCGTTGTGCCGCCGGGCTTGTGCGTGGATCGGCATCGTAGATGCCGTCGACGTCGGTCAACACGATCAGCAGATCCGCTGCCAATAAATTGGTCACAAGTGCCGCCAACGTATCGTTGTCGCCAAAACGAATTTCCTCGGTCGCAACGGTGTCATTTTCGTTGACGATCGGCACGACGCCGAGATCCAACAAATGGGTCAACGTCGAACGTGCATTGAGATAGCGTTGCCGGTCAGCGAGATCTTCGTGAGTGAGCAGAACAATCGCGGTGTGTCGCGCATGTTCGGCAAATGCGGTCTCATAAGCCTGCACCAGGCCCATCTGTCCGACGGCGGCCGCCGCCTGCAAACGCGGCAGATCGGTCGGCCGAGGATTCCAGCCCAAACGCGCGACACCCTCCGCCACTGCACCGGACGACACGAGCAGCACCTGCTTGCCCTTATTCATGAGTCCGACGATGTCGCGGCACCAGCGGGTGATGTTGTCATGCGACAGGCCCGTTTCTGGGTCGCTCAACAGCGAACTACCGATCTTGATCACGATCCGCTCGGCAGCCGCGACCTGCCGGCGTGCTTCGACTTCGTCGAGACGTTCGCTCATTCTTTCGCCCGCTCGATCTGACGACGCGCTCGTTTGTTAGCTTTGTGCGCCCGAGCGCTCGCGCGAACGTCCAGACTTATCTGCCCGCTCAATCGTGCCTCGAGCATCCGTGCCTCGGCATCGCTCGCAAGCACCTCGCGGGTTCGGGCAATGTCCGCCATGACCGCTTGCATCAACGTCCCTACACTTACGTCGCCCAGCGCAGAAATCGCGACCACTCGCCGACCGGGGAACGCCTGCACAACGCGCTCGCTCAGCGTTTGGAGGCTGACTTCATCCAACCGATCACTCTTGGTGAGCACCAACCAGTTCGGGCGCTCGCTGAGTGCTGGGCTATAGCTGCTAAGTTCCGCCTCGATCGTCCGGGCATTGTCGACAGGGTCGGAACCGTCCTCTGGCTGAACGTCGATCAGATGTAATAGTAGCCGCGTACGGGATAGGTGGCGCAAGAACTGCACCCCGAGACCCGCGCCTCGGGCCGCCCCGGCAATCAGCCCGGGGATGTCCGCCATAACGAAGCTCGCATCCGTGGCGATTCGCACAACGCCCAAACTCGGCACCAAGGTGGTAAACGGATAATCCGCGATCTTCGGTCGCGCGGAGGACACAACCGAGATGAGCGTCGATTTCCCCGCATTGGGTAGGCCCAGCAAGCCAACGTCCGCGAGCAACTTCAGTTGCAAACTCAACTCGCGGGCCTCGCCCGGTTCACCCGGCGTGGTACGGCGTGGCGCTCGGTTGGTGCTCGATTTGAAGCGGGTGTTGCCAAAGCCGTGGCGACCGCCTTGGACCACCAACAACCGTTGCCCGTCAACGGTCAAGTCTCCAAGAACTTCCTGGGTGTCTTCATCGAGCACCGAAGTGCCCACTGGCACCTTTATCGCCCTGTTTGCTCCCTGAGCACCCGTTTTGTTACGCCCGCTGCCCGGCTGGCCATTACCCGCGGAAAATCGAGGTTGATAACGGAAGTCGATCAGGGTGTTCAACGCCCCGTCGGCGATCAACCACACATCGCCGCCGTCGCCACCGTCACCACCGTCCGGGCCGCCCTTCGCCACGTTCTTTTCACGGCGAAAGCTCAAACAGCCGTTGCCGCCTTTGCCGGCAAGAACGTGGATCGTAGCTTCGTCGATGAATTGCATGAACCTGGCTTACAGAAAAAACCCCGCTGAAGCGGGGCGATAAAGAGATAATTCTCAAGCCGCCGGTTCGACGGTGACGTATTTCCTCTTTTGCTTGCCTTTGGCTACGAACTTGACGTGTCCGTCGGCCTTTGCGAACAGGGTGTGATCGCGACCGCAGCCCACATTTTCGCCCGGATGAAACCTAGTGCCGCGTTGCCGCACGATAATACTGCCGGATTTGACGAACTGTCCGGCATAGCGCTTGACGCCTAGGCGTTTGGACTCGGAATCACGACCGTTGCGAGTACTTCCACCTGCTTTCTTATGTGCCATCGTCTTGTCTCCTAGGCCGCTTTGATGCCGGTGATCTTGACTTCGGTATACCACTGCCGGTGGCCTTGCCGGCGCATGTAATCCTTGCGTCGCTTGAACTTGATCACGCGAATCTTCTTGCCGCGGTCATGCGCAACCACTTCACCTCGCACCTCACCGCCATCGACGTACGGTTGGCCCACGTTGACGTCGTCACCGTCAGCCACAATGAGCACCTTGTCGAAAATGATTTCGGTGCCGGGTTCTGCATCCAGACGCTCCAAGCGCAGTACCTCGCCTTCGGTTACCCGATGTTGCTTGCCACCGCTGATGAAAACCGCAAACATATTTCAACTCCTGAAGTACCAGACGCGCTGTATTACAATGTTCGTCTCGAGAAGCAACCCAACCTCGCGCCACTCTCGCGCCACGGAGAGGTGCCGAACGGGGGGCCGCAGAAGGCGGCGTATTCTAGAGGCAAAGGTGTGCAATTACAACGAGTTACCGCAGCAACAAACTTATGTCAGTGACGCCCGCCATCGCAACCGCCAATCCGGCTCCAGCCGCTAAATCCGTGGCTCTGGCGCCGGTATTCGCGTTGGTGGCGGACGACTTCGCAGCAGTCAATCGGCTGATTCCCAACCAACTGACTTCCGACGTCGAGCTAGTCGAGGAAATCGGCCGCTACATCGTCGAAAGTGGCGGCAAGCGACTGCGTCCTTTACTCGTCCTACTGGGCGCCCGTTGCCTCGGCTACGACAGCTCGCACCACATCGAGCTGGCAGTGGTGATCGAGTTTCTACATACGGCAACACTCTTACACGACGACGTGGTCGACCGTTCAGACCTGCGTCGTGGGCGTGCAACGGCCAATGCCTTGTGGGGCAACGCGCCGTCTGTACTCGTGGGCGATTTTCTCTATTCGAGGGCGTTCCAGTTGATGGTCGAACTCGACAACATGGATATTCTGGCCATCCTGTCGGATGCGACGAACACGATCGCCGAAGGCGAGGTTCTGCAGCTGGCGAGTATTGGCAACCTCGACGTCGATGAAGCCCAATACATGGAGGTCATTCGTTGCAAGACGGCACTCTTGTTCCAGGCGGCGTCGCATACGGCCGCTGTACTCGCTCGAGAGTCTGGCGCCGAGGTTCAAGCCCTCAAAAACTTCGGCTTGCACTTCGGCTTGGCATATCAACTTGTCGACGATTGGCTCGACTACGCTGGAGACTCGGCGACTATGGGTAAGAACGTCGGCGATGACCTGGCCGAGGGAAAGCTGACCCTACCGCTCATCTACGCGCTGGCCAACGGATCGAAATCTCAAACCTCGACCATTCGCGAAAGCCTGTCGGCCAAATCAGCAGATCGAATGAACGACGTGCTCACCGTCGTGCAAGCGTGCGGCGCACTCGACTACACGCACGGCGCCGCCGTGCAACAACGCGACAAGGCCCTGATCTGCCTCGAAGCGCTTCCGGACAATGCCTATCGCGATGCATTGAACAGCGTTACCGAATTCTGCGTATCCCGTTTGTTCTAGATGAAAGCCATTCAAGCCGCACTCACGCTGCTGGCACTGTTGAGCTTTGTCCCGACCCATGCCATCGACATGAGCGAATGCGTGCTGAAGGGCGCGGGTGGCTACGGGACGGTCAACGCCGAATGTGGTGTCTGGGTTAGACCGGAGAATCCAGACGATCCCTTAGGTCCGACGATCGAGCTTGCCGTCGCGAGAATACCGGCGCTGGCACCACAACCCCTGCCAGACGCGTTCACGGTTATCAACGGCGGCCCTGGTGGATCGTCGATCGAAATGTATGCCGATTTGGCTCGCGCGTTTCAGCCGATCTTGCGGGAACGCGATGTGCTGATTCTCGACCAACGCGGTACCGGCCAATCGAATCCCTTGCGTTGTCCAGACCTCGAAGAGTCGATCGATACCTATTCCGAAGCCGCCGTGCGTTTGGCGACAAAGACGTGTCTCGAGCGCTTGACCGGTGACCCACGCTACTACAGCACGAGCGTTGCCGTGCGCGACCTGGAGGCGCTACGCATCGAGCTTGGCTACGAACAGCTCAACGTGTACGGCGTGTCCTACGGCACGCGAGTCGCTCTACATTACCTTCGCCGCTATCCCGGTTCCGTGCGCACCCTGATCATCGACGGCATTCTGCCACCGGGGATCATTCTCGGCGGCAACGTTTCTGAGAATGCGCAGGTCGTCTTGGACAGCATCTTTGCGCGATGTGCGGTGCAAACCCAGTGCACCGAACAGTTTCCCAACCTCGAGGCGAACTTTGTCGACCTGTCGCAAACCCTCAAGACCGAACCGATCCCTGTGCGGGTCCTTCACCCGATCACGGGCGAAGCCTTCGAGTTCGATTTGCTCTATCAACACATGGCCCTTGCGATTCGCCTATTGTCCTATTCGACAGAGACAGCCTCTTTGATTCCGCTCATCATCAATCAAGCCGCCGAGCATGGTAACTATCTGCCTATCGCGACACACGCCGTCAGGATTATCACAAGGCTCACCGAAGCCATCAGCTACGGCATGCACAACGCCGTCGTGTGTACCGAGGATGCACCTTTTTACGATCTCGATGCCATCGATTGGACAGCACTGCAACAGACCTATCTTGGCGATGAACAACTCAAAACCCTGGCAACGATGTGCGACCTCTGGCCCGAAGGCGTGCGCGACGACGACATGCACGAACCTGTACATTCCGACCAGCCGGTGTTGGTGCTTTCGGGCGAGTGGGATCCGATCACGCCTCCGCAATACGGCGACCTCGTCTCGGCAACGCTTCCCAACAGCATCCATCTCGTGATCCCTGGACAGGGCCACGGCGTCATCTCCCGCGGTTGCGTGCCAAGGATAGTGGCCAAGTTCATCGATGAGGGTACGACCGCAACCGTGGAGGCCGGCTGCATCGACCGCCTCGGCGCAAGCCCGTTTTTCGTCGACCTGATGGGGCCTCCGCCTTGATCCGGGTCGAAAGCTTATGTAAGGACTTCGGCGACCTTCACGCTGTCAAGAACGTTTCGTTCGAAGCCTCGGACGGAAAGGTTACCGCCCTGTTGGGTCCGAACGGCGCCGGTAAGTCGACGACGCTGAGATTGTTGGCCACCGTGTTGAATCCAACCTCCGGCACAGCGTACGTCGGTCAACACGATATCCGCACCGCACCGCTCGCCGTGCGCTCTACCATCGGCGTACTGCCTCACAACGCCGGCATCTACGAACGCTTGACGGCAAAGGAGAACATTCGATACTACGGCCACCTGCAAGGGCTTGACAAAGCAAAGGTCGAATCGCGCATCGACGAGTTGGTCGACTTGTTAGAGATGCAAGAGTTTTGCGATCGCCGCGTCGGGGGGTTCTCGCAAGGCCAGCGCATCAAGGTCGCGCTAGCGCGGGCACTTGTGCACGACCCGAAACACGTACTGCTTGACGAGCCCACCAACGGGTTAGATGTCATGGCGACACGAGCGCTGCGCGAGATCATCTTACATTTAAAGCGCGAGGGCCGTTGCATACTGTTCTCATCTCACGTCATGCAGGAGGTATCCAATCTCTGCGACGACGTCGTCATCATCGGTCACGGGCAGGTGGTGTTTGATGGGACTTTGCAAGGTTTGCGCGACAAAGCCAGCGAGGCGGATCTCGAAGACGCCTTCGTTAAGGTAGTTGGCGAATGAGCGCCTATCTGACCGTGCTGCGCAAGGAATGCATCGACAACTTTCGCGATCGCCGCACCATCCTCTCGTCGTTTTCGCTGGCAGTCTTGGGCCCAGCATTCTTCGTCGGGTTGATGAGCTTCGTGCTGAGCTCCGCTCTCGGCGAGTCCGACGAACCGTTGGTGATCACCATCGCCGGCGCCAACTATGCTCCGGAGCTCGTCGAGTTCTTGCGGCGAGAAAACACGACCATCGCCATCAAGGAGATCGAACACCCGGCACAAGCCCTGAGAGACGGTCTCGAAAAACTGATTCTCGTCATTCCGCCCGAGTATGGCGACCGCTACACGCGCGGCGAGGTCAACTCGTTGTCGCTCGTATACGACAGCTCTGAGTTTGGGCGCTCACAACGCAATTTTTCCCGCGCCCGCTCAATGGTCAATCGTTATTCCGCGACGGTGGGGCTATTGAGACTGGTGTTGCGCGGCATCGATCCAAGCGTCGCGCGACCGATCGTCATCCAAGAAGTCGACACGGCGTCGCCCGCCGCACGCGCGCTAACCATCCTTGCGATGTTTCCGTACTTTTTGGTACTGGTGATCTTCATGGGCGGTTTCTACCTTGCGATCGACACGACGGCCGGGGAACGGGAACACGGATCTCTGGAACCGCTGCTGACGCAACCCATCTCGCGCGCCGCCTTGGTGATGGGTAAATTGACGGCGACCTGTGTTTTCTCGGCTCTTTCCTTACTCCTGTTTCTCGTCAGCTTCGTACTCGCCGTACCGTTCGTGCCCCTGGAGCGTATCGGCATGTCGTTACAAATCGGGCTCTTAGACTGCATTGCGGTGTTTCTCATCGCGGTACCGCTCATCGTTTTTGCCGCCGGGCTGCTCGCGGTCGTAGCCTCGTTCGCCAAAAGCTACAAGGAAGCGCAAACCTACCTCACCATCGTCATTCTGGTGCCGACCTTTCCCTTGATCCTGACGCGATTGATGAACGTCGAGACCTCGATCTGGTTGATGCTCGTACCCAGTTTGAGCCAAGCGAACCTCATCAGTGACGTGATTGCTGGACAAGCGGTATTCGCCACCCATATCGGGCTTTCGGCACTGGTCACTAGCGGATTGGCCGTAGCCATGACGTATCTCGCGATTTGGTTGTACAAGCGAGAGACGATCTTGATTTAACATCTAGCATGAGGGAAATATGCAAAAGCTCACCAACCGGGCGACCGGTTATTTGTTGGTATTGATCGCCGGCGTCGTTCTCGGCGCAAGCGTGACCGCTGCGAACGAGCAGAAAGCCGCATACGTCATCGTCAGCGGTACGGTTTTAGACGCGGACGGAATGGGGCCGTATCGCGAAAAAGCCGGCCCCTTGGCCCGCGCAGCGGGTATAAGCGTCCTGGCAAGGTCTGAGGCGACGCTACTTGAAGGCGAGTGGCCCCACCCGCCGACGATCACCATCGAGAAATTCGACTCCATGCAGGCGTTGAAGGATTTTTGGTACTCGGACGGCTACCAGGAAGCCAAAAAGCTGCGGGACGGCAAGTTCAAGGCTGACTTCATCGTAGCGGTCGAGGCAATCTAAAGTCCACTCGTAGTCACAAGGCCATCGCTATAGCTTCGCTCATCGCTTGGGATCCGACATGAAATTTCGCCCATCTGCAACCCGGCGGTTCGCGCTCGTCGTCGCATCGTTCTGGGCCCTGACCGCCAATGCCGACGTGCTGGTTCTAAAAAACGGTGATCGAATAACGGGAAAAATAAACCAGCTGATAAACGGTGAAATCTCAATCAAGCCCGCGTATGCGGATGCATTCAGCGTCGACGCCGAAGCCGTGGAGCGCGTTGAGTCGCATGAGGATTCCGACATTGACCTCGAAGGTGTTGTCACATCAAGCGAAGTCAAATCCGAGGACGATCAGATCGTCAGCTCTAGAGATGCAACGCTGCACGAACCAGAAAGCGTCTTCGACT
>JAPUIA010000302.1 GCA_027297435.1 Gammaproteobacteria bacterium
GATCGTTTAGTGCGGGGGTCAGAGTAACGGGTCAGAGTAAAAATTCTAGATTTTTTACTCTTACCCTTTACTCTGACCCCAGATGCGCTAACTCTGACCCTTTACTCTGACCCCAGATGCGCTAGCAACAACTGCGTGACGCGTTCTCCCGCTTGATCCGTAACAAAGTGTCCAACATCCCGCAGCACCTCGAAGCGATAGGCGCCGGTCACGAACTCGCCGGTCGCATGTGCTGCGATCGAACCCACGGTCGCGTCGGCGTCGCCCCAAATATACAACGTCGAAACGTCCACCGGCGGGACGTTGGGTGCGGCGAGTGCCGAGTCCCCCGTCGTCGCCGCACGGTACCAATTGACCGCTGCATCCAGCGCCGCATGGTTGTTCAGCACGCTGAGGTACGCGGCAATATCCGCCTCGGGCACGCCTTGATCACTCAGTGTGCGACGCAGCCGGGCAGCATCGTTTTCCAGCAACCGTGCCGCCGTGTTCGGATCTTGAAACGCACGATGGTGTTTGGAGCGTTCCGCTTGCTTGGCGTCCGAGCGCATCGCCTGCGCGAAGGCCGCCGGGTGCGGGCGCGACAGCACCGTCAGGCTCGAGATGCGGTCTGCATGCAGTGCCGCTAGTAGCCAGGCGAGCTGGCCACCCCAGTCGTGGCCGACGACATGAAACCTTTCGTGACCGAGACTGGCCGCCACGGCCAGTGCGTCATCCACCAAGTGTTTCGTCGCGTAGCTATCCCTGCCCGCAGGACGGGCTCCGGCGGAGTAGCCCCGTTGGTTGGGTGCGACGGCGAAATAGCCGGCCTCGGCCAAGCCGCCGAGCTGATGTCGCCAGGTGTGATTGGTTTGCGGGAAACCGTGCAACATCAGCACCAAGGGATCGTGGCGATGACCCGCCATCTCCGCATCGAACTCCAACCCGTTGGCCGTGATCACGAAGCAATCTCCGCGTTCAGCTCGCCAACCCGCAACTCGCCTTCCCGAGTTTGACCGCCAAGTTCCAGGAAGCGTCGCATGCTCGTCTGCGCGCTTTCGTTGCGCAGCAATCGTTGGAACAGAAAGGCTTCTTCGGCCAGCCCTTCCGCGAGCGGCAGATCGGCGCAATTGACAGCCTCTTTGGCGAGCCTGACGGCCTCTATGGGAAACGCCGCAATCCGGTGCGCCAGCTTCTCGACGTAAGCACCGATCTCGTCAGCGTCGAAGATGCGGTTCAGATACCCCCAGCGTTCCGCGGTGTCGGCATCGAGGTCATCGCCACCGATGATGATTTCCATCGCCCGACCGCGCCCGACCAGCCGCGGTAACCGCTGAGTGCCGGTGCCGCCGGGCAAGATGCCGATGGGCACCTCCATCTGATTGATGATGGTCTTGCCGCGCACCCCAAAGCGCATATCGAAGCTTGCCGACAACTCGCTGCCCCCTCCGCCGACCCGACCTTCGATCTGCGCAATAGTGATCTTGTCCATGGTACGAAACCGCTCACACATCACGTGATAGGGATTCGCCGCCGGACTGCGTGTCGCGACGCCTTCGACTGGAAACTCCAAGATCGTTGCCACGTCGAAGTGCGCCAGGAAGAAATCCGGGTCGGCGCTTTTCAACACCACCACCGACAGGTCCGGGTCCTGTTCGAGTGCCTCTGAAAGCGATCGAAGTTCCGCATATAGCGGCATCGTGATGAGGTTGATCGGTGGATTGTCGACGGTGATCGTCGCGATGCGGCCATCAACCTCTACCTTCAACAAGTCGTACTCGTATGCCATCGTCTTCCCTCTGTGAAGCCTTAGTCTCGATAAGATTGTCTTTGATTCTATGCAAGCCGGTGGTGATATCTACCCGTCCTGGGTCGATCTCGACCCGTCGGTCTCTCGAGCGATCGATGCGCAAGTGAAATCTATGCATCATGACCCGTGCTACACGAAATCAACCTCCGTCTACATACAGGTAAACTTACGCCCAGTGACAGATCACCCAAAGAGATTCGCGTGACGATGACCGACGTGTATATCGGCGTTGGTAGCAACATCGACCCAGCGGCTCACATCGACCAAGCACTGTGTCAAATGCGTGCTAGATTCGGTCGTCTAGAGGTATCGGACACGTACCGCAACGCGCCAGTCGGGTTCGCGGGCGAGGATTTTCTGAACCTTGTCGTCGCGTTCACGAGCGCTCGGAGCTTGGCGTCCGTAGTGCACGACTTGATCGAGATCGAACTACGTATCGGCAAGGATTTCTCGACGTCGAGACTATCGGCGCAGATCATCGATCTCGATCTTTTGTTGTTCGGCGACCTGATCCTTTGCACCGACCGACTCGAAATTCCACGACCCGAAACCCTTACCACCTCGTACTGCCTGCGGCCACTCGCCGAAATGTCTCCAAATCGCGTGCATCCAACCGCAGGCAAAACCTTCGCCGAGTTGTGGGCCTCGCATGAAGGTCAACGTATGGAACGAGTCGATCTGCCTTGCACCGGCACGATCCATCACGCCGAATCGAGAGAAGCCGATTTATCAGATGATTTCGAGGACGGAACCGTTTCCGAACTTTTCATCAACGACTTACGCTTGGCGGTAAAGCTCGGTGTCGGCGCGGCCGAACGGCGTCAGCCGCAAGACGTCGCCATATCGATCTCGTTGGCATTTTCGCAAAAGCCGAGCACGTGCGGCGACGACGATATAGCCGGTACCGTCGACTACGGCGAGGTCTGTGAGTCTCTAGCTCGCCTTTGCGCTGCGCGTGAGTTCAAGACCATCGAACACCTCGCCCAGGTCTGTTTCGACGCGGTGACCAGCCTGACAACGGGCAATCAATGTGACCTCACGGTCGAGGTGCAGAAACGCCATCCACCGATCCCAGACCTTGTGGGCGGTACGACCTTCGTTTTGAAGAGTCGCCGATGAGCGTCTTCCTGGGTCTTGGATCGAACCTAGGAGACCGCGCCGAGCATCTCGAGCATGCGCTAGCGGCGCTCGAACAACATCCGAGGCTTGAACTGCAAAGGATATCGACCCCGTACGAATCCCAGGCGTGGTTGCCACCCGACGCGCCAACCGACTGGGACAAGCCCTACTGCAATCTCGTCGTAAAGGTGAAGACCGACCTTGAACCCGTCGAGCTACTTGCCGCGACGCAAGACATCGAACAGCGCCTGGGGCGCTGCCAAGCACTGCGATGGGCGCCCAGAACCGTCGACATCGACATCATCCTATACGGGAACCGAGTCGTGGCGACCGACGACCTGCAGATTCCACATCGCCAAGCGTTGGATCGTCCATTCGTTCTATCACCGCTCGCCGAAATCGCACCCGGACTGAAATTTCCCGGTTCGGCGAAAACCGTCCTGCAACTGCACCGAGCGTTGACCGCAATGCTGCCCGCGTGGATGGCGGTGGTGAACGTTACCCCGGACTCATTTGCCAACGACACCGAGCGGCTAGATCCCGAAAGGTTGAGCGACTGGACCGTGCCAGAGGCCAACTACATCGACATAGGCGCCGAGTCGACCCGTCCCGGCGCAGACCCAATCGATGCCGCGAAGGAGTGGCAGCGTCTCTCGCCGTTGCTGCAACGCTTGCAAGACGTGTTCGGGAACCGACGGGTCAAGCCAAAGATCAGCATCGACACGCGCCATGTCGAAACCGCATCTCGAGCGCTAGAACACGGCGTCGACCTCATCAACGATGTTACTGGACTGTCCGATCCAGCGATGGTCGAACGCTTAGGCGACGCCGACTGTGACATCGTGGTCATGCACAGTCTGAGCATCCCCGCCGATCCCAATGTCGCCCTACCGCCGGCGTCCGATCCCGTACGGTTGATTCTCGAGTGGTGCGACGCAAAGCTCGAGTCCCTCGAACGTCAAAGCGTGTCTCTCGATCGCATCATCATCGATCCCGGCATCGGTTTTGGTAAGTCGGCGCACCAATCCTGGGAAATCATCAGACGCGCGGACGAGTTCACCGCGCTACCCTGTAGAATTCTGTTCGGCCATAGCCGCAAGTCGTACCTCAAAACCTTGACCAAGCTGCCGCCACAGCAAAGGGATATCGAGACGCTAGCGGTATCTGCCCGCCTCATCGATCGAGGTATCGATATCCTGCGCGTGCACAACGTCGAAGCCCATCAGAGGTTCTGGCGGGCCATAAGCAAGACCTGATAACGCCGGCACGAACGAGTGCATAATGTCGTCACCACCCGAGGATTCGTGCCATGGAAGCCATTCACAAAACCATTGTCGAGCGTATAGATGCGCTGGCCGAGACTCTGCTCGACGTATCGCACTCGATCCACGCCCACCCGGAGCTGGCCTTCCAGGAGCGTCACGCCTGCGAACTCTTGAGCAACACGCTCGAAGCCCACGACCTTCCGACCGAAACCGGCGTATTTACCCTGGAGACGGCATTCGAAACCCAGATCAACGCCGACCAAACTGGTCCTACCGTCGCCGTGCTGGCCGAGTACGACGCATTGCCTGGTATCGGCCACAGCTGTGGACACAACCTGATCGCGACCGCCGCACTCGGCGCTACGCTAGGTCTGCAGGCCGTTCAGGAACAGCTGCCCGGAAAGATACGTTTGATCGGTACGCCCGCAGAAGAGAAAGGCGGCGGCAAAGAACTGATGGCGCGAGCGGGGGCCTTTGACGGCGTGGATGCCGCCATGATGATGCATCCCGCCGGTGTGAATCTCGCCTCGATGCCTTGTATTTGCGTTGCCGAGGTGGAAGTCGTTTACCACGGCCGCTCGGCCCATGCTTCAGCCATGCCGCACAAGGGTGTCAACGCGCTCGACGGCTTGCTGCTCGCCTACCAGGCGATCTCCAATCTGCGCCAACACATTCGTGACAGCGAGCGTATCCACGGTATCGTGACCGAAGGCGGTCAGGCACCCAACATCGTCCCCGACCGCGCGGCGGGCGACTTCTATGTCAGAGCCGTCAACGAGAAAGCGCTCGCAAAATTGAAACCCCGTGTGCAAGCTTGTTTTGAAGCCGGTGCAAAAGGCAGCGGATGCGAGGTCGAGGTCAACTGGGCCAACGTCGACTACCTCGATCTGAAAACCAACTGGCCGCTGGCAGAAAATTTTCAACGCCACGCGGAGACGTTGGGCCGTGAATTCATGGATTGGGAAGAACTCGGCGGCGCGGGCAGCACCGACATGGGTAACGTCAGCCACCGGCTACCTTCCATCCATCCCATGTTGGCGGCTGCGCCTTCGAACGTCGTCATACACAACCCTGAGTTCGCCAAGTGGGCGGGCTCCGAAATGGGGGACGCCGCCGCACTAGATGGCGCAAAAACGCTGGCGTTGACCGCGGCGGACTTCCTGCTGAATGCCGAGCTACGGGCAGCAAGCGCCAAGGCGTTCGAGGTGTCCAAAGGCCTCACGTAAGGCGCCCACGTGCCCGAGATCGTCGCCGATTCCAAAACAGTCACCTCCGAATGGCTGACCGAAGTCTTGGTCCATGCCGGACACGCATGCCAGGTCGCCGAGTTTTCCGCCACGACCATCGGCATGGGTCAGGTCGGACACAACGTACGCTTCACGTTGACCTACGGCTCTGGCAGCGGACCCGGCTCCATCGTCGGTAAGTTCATGTCCGACGACGCGGTCAGCCGAACGACCGGTATTGCGCAGAACACCTATCTGAAGGAAGTTCGCTTCTATCAGCAAATGTTACCGACACTCGACGTGCAAACACCGAGGTTGCTGTTCACCGACATTGACGCCGAAACCCACGAGTTCTGTCTGCTAATGGAAGATCTGGCACCAGCGGTGCAAGGCGATCAGATAACCGGCTGCAGCGCGCGCGACGCGGCGACCGCTTTGACCGAGCTCGCCAACCTGCACGGTCCCCGCTGGTCAGATCCGTCGTTGCATCGCTACGATTGGATCAGCCCGACGGACGAGGCGGCCGCCGAACTCGGTGAAGCACTCTATAAGCAACTGTTTCCCGCGTTTGTGGATCGTTATCGGGATCGGTTGACGGCTGACCACGTACGCGTGGCAGAACGGTTCGGCGACAGTTTCAAGGATTGGTCGCTCGGCTACGAAGGTCCTACCACGGTTACGCACGGCGACTATCGGCTCGACAACCTGCTCTTCGGCGGACCCTATCCGGTCACCGTGGTCGATTGGCAAACCGTCGGGATCGGCGCAGGTGCGGCGGACCTCGCCTATTTCTTGGGTGCGGGACTCAACACCGAAGACCGGCGCCGCTACGAACAACGGCTGGTGCGCCGCTACCACGACGCCCTCCAGTTCAAGGGTGTGAGCGACTACACATTCGAAGAATGTTGGGACCATTATCGCCGCTACAGCTTCAGTGGCGTTCTGATGGCCGTCATCGCCTCGATGATCGTCGGCCGGACCGAGCGCGGTGACGACATGTTCGTCGCCATGCTGTCGCGTCACGCCCAGCAAGCCATCGACCTCCACGCCGTCGATTTTCTGAGTTAACGACTCGGGACAACAGAGAGATGTTGTGAGAATCCGCGGTTCGCGGCACTCGAACAGATGACCCGACGGAAATTGACCAAACAGTGCCAAACGAGTAATAAGTCAGCGCAACACAAAGTCGCGGAGAACCGCCTGTCTGAAAAGGGGTGGCCGCAAGAGGATATTGAGGTGCCCGTTGCACGTCTGGCTATTTGGCTATGGTTCGCTGATCTGGCGCCCGGACATCGAGTTCATCGAACGACGTCCCGCCCGACTCCACGGTTGGGTGAGGCGTTTTTGGCAGGGTTCGCACGACCATCGCGGCGTGCCCGACAATCCGGGACGCGTCGTCACGCTGGTTGCTGAAACCGGCCACTGCGATGGGTTGGCCTATCTGGTCGACAAAGGCATCACCGAAGCCACCTTCGACGCCTTGGACTACCGCGAGAAGAACGGTTACGAACGCTTTGAGGCCGAGATTCAGTTCCGTAATCACGCCACCGCGATGGGCCTTGTCTACATCGCGCCGCTCGATAACCATGCCTTCCTGGGGCCAGCACCGCTTGATGAGATGGTGCAGCAAATTCGCAGCTGTCAGGGTCCGAGCGGTCGCAATGACGACTACCTGTTCGAACTCGCAGCCGCGCTACGTTCGCTTGACGCTGAAGACGACCATGTGTTCGAGTTAGAGGTGGCCGTCAAGGCGGCTCCGGCTGGGAAGGATTGATTATGAACATTTCGTTTAGTGATGCGCACGAAGCCTTTCGCGAAGAGGTCCAAGCTTTCCTCAACGCCTCGCTTACCGACGAGTTGCGGACGGCTCAACGCTTCTGCCCAGGTATGTTTCTCGACTACGAGCACAACATCCGCTGGCACAAAATCTTGTTCGAGAAGGGCTGGATCGCCCCCTCCTGGCCTAAGCAGTACGGTGGCACCGGTTGGGACCTGACGCAGAAATACATCTGGTCGACCGAGACAACGCTGGCCGGTGCACCGAGCCTGGCACCCATGGGCTTGGGCATGTGCGGGCCTATGTTGATCGGCTTTGGCTCCGAGGAACAGCAACAGACCTACCTGCCTCGCATCCTCTCCGGCGAGGATTACTGGTGCCAAGGCTACTCCGAACCCGGATCGGGGTCGGACCTTGCATCACTGAAACTGAGGGCGGAAAGCGACGGCGAGCACTTCCGGCTAAACGGTTCGAAGATCTGGACGACCCACGCCCACTTCGCGAACCGCATGTTCTGCCTTGTTAGAACGAGCAACAGCGGCAAACCCCAGGAAGGCATTACGTTCTTGCTGCTCGATATGAACACTCCTGGCATTACGGTTGAACCGATCCTGTTCGCGTCGGGCACCCACGAAGTGAACCAAGTGTTCTTCGAAGACGCACGCATACCTAAAACCAACGTGGTCGGACAGGTTCATCAAGGCTGGACAGTGGCTAAGTATCTCCTGGAGTTCGAGCGTGGCGGCGGAGGCTCGGCGGCACACCAGACCGCGCTAACGCGTATCAGACAGCTCGCCAACCAGCAACGCGAGGGTGGCCAGACACTACTGGATGATGCAGATTTCAAACGCAAGCTCGATGCGGCCGACGTCCAGCTACAGGGCATTCAGTACACGGAATTCCGCATCATGGCGGCGCTATCGAAGGGGCAAAAACCCGGCCCGGAATCCTCCATCATGAAAAACTTCGGCGCAGACATCGGTCAACGCTTGACCGAGCTTGCAATCGAAGCGATGGGCTTCTACATCGCCCCGGACCAGCCCCAGGCGCGCGCGGCGGGGCAAAACGTGCCCGCCATCGGCACGGCAGACGGCGTCGCGGTGTTTCCGCGCTACTTCAATCTACGGGCAAGCTCTATCGCCGGCGGGACCAACGAGGTGCAGAAGAACATCGTCGCTAAGCTGGTGTTGGGACTGTGAAGCGAGCGGCCGCGCGTCGCTTGGACGCGGCGCAGATCACGTGCGGTTACCCTCGATGATGATTTATCATCCTAGTTCAAGGAACTCGAGGGGGAAGATCCGTGGGAGAACTGGTACTGCGCGAAGATCAAGATGGGCTCACCACCCTCACGTTGAATCGACCTGAAGCGCTGAACGCGCTCAGCCCCAACTTGTTCGTCGAATTGCGCGCGCACATCGACGCGATCGCCGACGATGTCGAGAGCATCGGCTGCGTCATCTTGTGCGGCAAGGGTCGTTCGTTCTCGGCCGGCAACGATCTAAAAGCCATTCAGGCGGGTGAGGTAGCACCCAGCCGCCACTTCCAAGCGGAGACGCTGGAAGCCATCGAGCGTCTACCACAACCGGTCATCGCCGCCGTACAGGGACACTGCTACACCGGCTCTCTGGAACTCGCATTGGCCTGTGATCTACTGGTGGCAGCAGAGAACGCCAAGTTTTCCGATACCCACGGCAAGTGGGGCATGTCGCCATCCTGGGGCATGAGCCAGCGCCTGCCCAGGCGCGTTGGCCTACTCACCGCCAAGGAGTTGATGTTCAGCGGTCGCGTCATCGACGGTCGAGAAGCTGCCGCCATCGGTCTCGCTAATCGCTGCGTTGCCGATGCAGAGCTCATGGATGCGACCATTGCCATGGCCCGCAGCTTTCTCGAGAACTCCTGGTTTACCCTTCGTGCCGATAAGATGTTGGTCAACCAAGGTCTGAACTACACGCTCGCCGATGGGCTCGAATTCGAACGGCAAAACAGTCCGGGTCGTGGTCCGGATCTCGAGGAACGACTCAAGCAGTTCGGGGCGTAGCATGGCTGCTATCCTTCGACTCATGGCCTGGGGCCTGTGCTTGTTCGGCAACCAGACCCTCGCCGCACCAAACATCGAGCATGACCATTTCGCACCCCTACTCGGCACCTGGCTAGTCGAGGCGCGTCGCCTGCAACGCGACGGTCAAACCTGGATTGTAAGCGAGCATCCGGCCGAGTGGCGCTTCTACCGCATACTCGACGACCAGGCAATTCAAGACGATTGGATCGACCCGGCACCGCACATCGAGGTTCCCGCCGATGCAAGAACCTTCGGCACCAACATCCGGATCTACAACAGCGGTCTCGGTCAGTGGGAAATGGCTTGGATATCCACGACCGCGCGTGAAGCTTCGGAAGCTTCCGCAACGTTCGTAAACGGCGAGATCATCATGCGATTGAAAGACGTGATACCGGAGAGACGCAATATCTTTCACGGCTTCACGGCAGACCAATTTTCGTGGCGACAGGAGTGGACGTTCGACGGCGGCGAGACCTGGACACCAGTCGCCTATCTAGAGGCTACAAGAGCGGAGCCGTAAAGCCGCAGGCGACCTTACATGGTTTATCGCTCGCCGATTGACCCGGGGGAGGAATGCAGCAGGGGATCGCTCCCGAAAACTCACGGGGCGTGTTGTAACGAAGCGAACACACAACCCATCTGGACGATACAACCCGTCTCCCGGCAACGATTCACGGTGTACGCACCGGTGAGTTCAAAGCCATTCGAGCGATACAGGTCAAGCATCTCGACGTAGTCCGGCACACCCTCAATCCCCATGACGGATAATTCGGATTGCAGACCCACGAAACGCCGCGCCAGATTACCCAGACCCTCAAACACCCATTTGTCGTGACCCTGGGTGTCCATCTTCAAGAACGCACGCCGTTTGGCGAAATCGGGCACCAGATCATCCATCAGTGAATCTAGCCGCCGCACAGGAGCTGACGCTGACCTGGCAACGGCAATGCCCTTGCGGAACTTCGCGCTGCCCCGCGCATTGACATCATGAACGGAACTGAATTTCGAGTGATGGGAACCATTGAGGTTCAACGTTGCATCACAGTCACCGAGTGCTACGTTGTGCACATGCCACCCGGCATCCAGGTGTGAGGCTATCTGGAGGGCAAGATACGCGTCCGGCAACGGCTCGAACGAGTGGATCGTGCCGACGTAGCCCACCTCGTCGCGGAGCATTCGGGCAAACTGTCCTTGGTTCGCGCCAACATCGATGACGAGGTCTATCTCGAGTAGCGGAAGCAGAGATCTGAGATGCGTCTCCAACAGGAGCTGCTTATTAAACTTCTGCAAATCGTAGCCAAGATGGCTCGCCAGCCTGCGGTGTAGCTTAAAAGGCATCGACCCCTCTCAATCCTGTCGATGGTTTGACCCATCGACGCTGCAATACCAATCGCGGATAGACCAGGCGGTTGATTCGCCGGTCCCAAAAGGTCTAAGGAAGTAGACAACGGCCACCAACCCGACCAGGCGTTGCAAGACAACCCTATGGGGGCATACGGATGCGACACGAAGACTGTGAGGAAGAAGAGCTCTCCTGGGCCGAGATGTGGCTGATCGGGTTTTGCGCCGCCGTCTTCTGGTCGATCGTCCTAATCGTGTCGACGCTTTGACGCTTCCTTGCTAGTGAACTCGGATGCACCAACCGGACGCAGCACGCATCCCTTGCGCGGCAGAATCAATCGTGTGGTGCGCGCCGTGCGCAATGCGCAACGAACCGTTCGAAGAACCCTGATCGATACCGTGGGCCTGCCCCTCACCGACCTGGCTCTACGCTGGCTGCATCGCGTTCGCCACCACCGCATCCACCGGCTTCCCCGGACAAGGGAGTTATACGCACGCAGAGGCGTGTTCCCCATCGTCGACCATTACTACGAACCGCTCATCGCTCGGCAACACCTGGATGCATCCAACAGAGCCTCTCGCGACGTTGGCGGGATCGAATGGCGGGAAGCCGCGCAATGGGATCTCCTCGAGCAATTTCAGTGGTCAGCTGAAGTTCTAGGTCTCGTCGCGAATAAATCTGATGCCTGTGTAAACGGCTACTATCTGAACAATGGGTACTTTGGGCCGGGTGATGCCGACGTCTACTACTCGCTGATACGCAAACTAAAACCGCAGCGCATCATTGAAATAGGCAGTGGCCACTCTACTCGTCTAGCCTCCATGGCGTTGCTACGAAACGCTGAAGACGGCCCGGAACCCCGCGGGAAGCTGATCAGCGTTGAACCGTACCGCCATCCGGATTGGCTGAACGCGCTGGGCATCGAGCATATAAAAGAACCGGTGCAATCGTTGGGGGTCGCCTACTTCGAGCAACTCTCTGCCAACGACATTCTCTTCATAGATTCATCGCACATGATTCGACCGCAGGGCGACGTGTTGTTCATCATCCTGGAAATTCTCTCTGCTCTGGCTTCGGGCGTGTACGTGCACATTCACGATATTTTTACTCCGCTTGACTACCCAAACGAATGGCTCGTTGATCGTATGCACTTTTGGAACGAGCAATACCTCGTGGAGGCATACCTTGCGCACAACCCGATCTTTGAAGTGGTGGCCGCCCTGCAATACCTCCTGCAAAAGGACGCTCCACGCCTGGAGCGCGCATTGCCCACGCTAGCCAAACGCGTTAACGACATTGGGACCGCGTCGTTCTGGTTGAGAAAACGCTGAGCGAGCACGCTCCCGCATCATCGCTCCCTTGAGGCTACAAGAGTGGTGCCATAAAGCGACGGGCGACCTTTGCCATCTCGTCGAATACACCGAGCGGGTTAGACCGCGTGCGTTTCAGGATCTTGTAGGAATGATCGGCCGTTTCCAGCCAGTGCAACTCTGCCTGAGGCAAGCCCTGAACCGTCTGCTGCAAGAGCCGTCGGTCGGCGAGCGCATCGCGGGTACCGCTTAAAAACAGCATGGGAACCGATATGTCCGGCAGATGTCTTGCGCGAGCGACAGAGGGCTTCTTGGCGGGGTGCAAGGGAAACGAACAGAACACCAACCCCCGCACATCCAACCCCAACTCGACGACTGCGTGGGACGCCATCCGCCCACCGAAGCTGTGTCCACCGAGAAATAACGGAAGCGCCTCGCCGGTATGCCGGGCCAATGCCACCGCTTCACGAATCGCGTGCATCGCCACGGGCTTGGCATCCACGCGCGACGCCCCGCGTTCAATGAACGGAAAGTTGAAGCGCAGCGTGACGATGCCGACCTTCGCGCAGGCCTCGGCGATCGACACCATGCTGCTGTGTTGAAAACCTGCGCCCGCGCCATGGGTCAGCACCAGCTGCGCAACCGGATCTTCGCAAGTCGTCCACGCGGCACTCAAAACGCCGCCTTCAAACGGGACGACCGGTTCGGCGACACTCACCAACTAATCGACGGGCACGCTATGCGGTCGGCAACTCGGCTACGTTCGAGATGATCCGGCCCACGAGACCGTACTCGAGAGACTCCTCGGCACTCAACCAGTGATCTCGATCGGTATCCTCTGCAACCTTCTCCAGCGGTTGTCCGGTCTGCTCCGCAATGATCGCGTTGATGCGCTCGCGGGTTTTGACGATCTCGCGCGCGTGGATCTCGATATCTGACGCATCACCACCAAACCCGCCAGCGGGTTGATGGATCAGAAATCGCGTATTCGGCAAACAAAACCTATTGTCCTTGTCCGCCGCCAGGTAGATGTGCGTGGCAATGCTGCCCACCCAGCCGGTACCGACGATACGCACCGTGGGCTTGATATAGCGAATCATGTCGAAGATCGTATCGCCGGATTCCACATGGCCACCCGGGGATCCGATAAAAATCGTAATCGCATCATCCGAGTCGAACGATAGGCTCAATAGCTTCTCGGCAGTGCGCTGAGCCAGGTCTTTGGTAATCTCGCCAAAAATCGTCAGCGTGCGGTTCTTCAGCAACGAGTTCTCAAGCATGTTGAATTGCTTGACCGCGTCGGCAATGTCCTGCCCGCTGTCCAGCTTGGCCATTCTGTTCTCCTGTGAATCTGAGGTAGGCGGACCCAAGGGCATGCCTGCTACGACTGCTATAGACTTATCGGCGGCAGATTCTACATGAGGGGGGCGCATGCCGTTAGTACCAGAGTATCAAGCCATGTTCGACGCGCTAGCCGAGGAGCCTGGTCCGGCAATCACCGATCTGACTCCGGAGGAGGCCCGCGAGATGTACCGCCTGATGCGCCCCGCAAATCCAGATCTCAGTGTCGGCGGGGTCGTAGACCGGGCCGTACCTGGACCCCACGGTGACATACCGATCCGTATCTACAGCCCCGAAGGCGAAGGACCCTTCCCCGTGTTAGTCAATTTCCATGGGGGTGGCTGGGTGTTCGGTGATCTGGATACCGCCGACGGCGTGTGCCGCGATATCTGCAACACTGCAAATTGCGTCGTGGTGTCGGTGGACTACCGGATGGCGCCAGAGCACCGTTTCCCGGTGGCCGTGGAGGATTGCTACGCGGCGACCTGCTGGGTGGCCGACAACCAGGTCGTGATCAACGGCAGTGGTCGTTTGGCGGTCGGTGGCGAGAGCGCCGGAGGCAATCTCGCTGCGGTGATGTGCTTGAAGGCGCGCGATGAAGCCGGACCGGACATTCACTTTCAGCTGCTGCTATATCCGGTGGTCGATGCCGACATGACCCGACAGTCGTACGTGGACAATGCGGAAGGCTATCTCCTCGAAACCAAGACCATGCACTGGTTCTGGGACTACTACTGCCCCGACGAAACCAAACGCCAGGATCCGCTTGCGTCGCCGCTACGGGCAGCGAGTCACGCCAACCTGCCACCCGCTTTGGTGGTGACTGCAGAATTCGACCCCTTGCGTGACGAAGGGGAGCTGTATGCCGCTACGCTCAAAGCGGCCGGCACCGAAGCGCAGGCCGTGCGCTACGACGGGCTGATTCACGATTTCTTCGCCACCGCACAGATGTTTCAAGCGAGCCGGCCCGGCTTCGAACACGCTTGCGAGACGCTAGCCAAACATCTGGCGTCCTAGGTTAGGAAGCGCCCCATGCCAGCTGCCCGCGTGGGGGGCATGATTGTGGGTCCCGCGGCCGGGCCGAACCTTTTCAACCCAAAAGGTGAAAAAGGTTCAAAAGGTGAAAAGGTTCGGCCCGGCCGGATTCTTAGGGGTCGATGCGTGCGGACGCGTACCCTGAAATGACCACCATGCCGTCCTGGTTCGTGGTTTCGACCTTCAAGTTGACCACCGGCTCACCGTCTTCCTCGGTAATCTCGTCAACCGTCGCGGTGGAATTTAGGCTATCTCCCGGCCACACCTGACTGGTAAAACGCACGCCGTACTTTTTCAGCCGCCCATCACCCACATAGTTGGTGATCATACGTCCGGTCATTCCCATGGAGAGCATTCCGTGGGCAAATACCGACGGGTACTTGGCAACCTCAGTGGTGAAAACCTCGTCGGTATGCAATGGATTGTAGTCCCCGGACGCGCCCGCATACTGGACGATCTGCGTTCGTTTCAGGTCCTCTACGAGACATTCGGTGTAGGTGTCCCCAACGCTCAACTCGCTTACTTTCAATGCCATGATCGATACCTCCTACTGATCCACCGGCCGCTCGGTACGAACCCCGACGCCGCGCGCGGTGATGACGAGCTCACCGTTCTGATCCCGATACTCGGTTATGCTTTCGGAGAACACCAACTTCCCCGAGCGTTTACCCTGTTTTTCCCAGGTTTTACCGGGTTTGGTCTCCCCGGTGAGCACATCCCCGGGACTGACGTGCCGGTGGTACTCGAAGTGCTGTTCGGCGTGCAAGCCGCCGCCGCCGCCACCACCACCGCCACCGCCGGAACCATCGCGCTGGATGCCGGTCGCCTCCTTGCCGGAACCGAACCAAGGCTCACCGATTTTCGGTCGCAGAAAGTAATTCGGATCGAACTGGGCACTCGCTTGCGCAAAGGTCGGCGGTGCGATGATGTTGCCCGGTTCGGTGGTTTTGGCGTAATCCTCGTCGTAGTAAATCTTATTGTCGTCCGCTACCGAGCGAGCAAACATCATGATGTGACTCGCCTCGATGGGAAACTTGTCCGCAGCCATTGTTAAATCCCCCTTTGGCTCTTTGAAAATGCGAAGGGGACCGAGTATCTACTACGGGTTCAAGAGGATCAATATCGCCGACGGCCTACCGGCCCTTGAAATCCGGGTCGCGTTTCTCGAGAAAAGCGCTTATGCCCTCGACCTTGTCATCGGTCTGCACCAGTGCGCCTTGCGCGTACTTCTCCAACATCAGCGCGCCTGCGAGACTCGCCTCCATGCCGAAATTGACCATCGCCTTCATGGTGCGCGGCACGAACGGCGCAAAGCTGGCGAGATGCGCGGCCATGCGCCGAGCCTCGGGAATAAGTTCCTCGGGTTGCACGATGCGTGTTATCAGACCGATTTGCAGTGCCCGTTCAGCATCGATGGGATCGCCCATCAACAACATCTCCATGCCCCACCCGCGACCGACAAGCCGTGGTAGGCGCGCGGTTGCTCCGCCCCCCGGAATGATCCCGAGCTTGCCCTCAGGCGTCGCAAAACGCGCATTGGGTGTCGCGATGCGTAGATCGCACCCAAGAGCGACCTCTAGACCTCCGCCCATACAGATGCCGTTGATCGCCGCGATGGTCGGTTTTGGCGTTCTTTCAAGCTGATCTGCGAGCCCTTGTACGATTGGCTCGAGGGCTTTCTTGAAATCCCGGTGTAACACTTCCGAGAGATCGGAACCGGACGCGAATGCAGCACTACCTGCCCCTGTGATGGTAATGACTCGAACCGAGTCATCGTCCGCGGCTTGTGCTACTGCAACCTGAAGTTCATCGAGCGTCCCGAGGGAGATCGCGTTGTGCCGGTCCTCGCGGTCGATGGTGATGAGCGCCATCGGTCCATCCACGCGATAGTCGATATTCTCGAACGCCATGATCAATCCGGGTGACCGAAGCGGTCGATGATACTCTTCAGCTCGCTACCGATCTCCTCGTCCACCTTGTCGCGCAACCGCTGCTGCGCCGCCTCCTGCAAATCGTCCACACCCAAACCCTCTGCGACCAACTGCTTGATCACCGCCTGCGCAATGGGGCGCAACATCTGCGCGACAGCCTCCGCGGCCGTGATGCCGTCGGACTTGCGACCCACACCGGTGAGATGAACATCCGGAACGTCGAACTCGGCGTTCCCTACGAGATCCGAAGTCACAGACGCTCGAGCGTTGGTGAAATCGAATCGGTCGATGATGATCTTGGGCTCCGGAACCCCCGTAGTGACGTCCGGGTCTGTGGCGCTCGCCACGTTGTCGAGCAACGCCTGCAGATTGGATCGCTGCCCTTGCACCTCGGCGGCGATGTCCGCACCATCGATGATCACCTGCTTGATGACCACGAGCTCTTCGCTGATGTCATTGGCTTCCAGCACGACCTTGGTCAGGCTGAATCGCATCGAGTAATCACCCTCGAAGCCCACCGGATTACCGATCTCCAACCCGCGTATCTCTCCGGATCCTTCGGCCATGGATAGGTTGACAGCGTCTACCTCGACACTGGTGCCAAGGACTTCCTGGCCGATCGCCTCAACGGCGCGCTTCATGATAGCTCCGGAGTTGAGCGCGACATACACGATCGCTCCCCCGACTGTCAGCACAACCAGCCCAACGATCCACGCAACAACTTTCATACCGGCATCTCCTATCTAACCCGTCGTGAATTGCATCTCTTGGATGAAAGCCTGAGATTGGGCAATGGAGGTTTCCATCTCCTTGATGAGCCTGCTCACGTTGGA
>JAPUIA010000303.1 GCA_027297435.1 Gammaproteobacteria bacterium
CTTCCGGCTCCGTTCCCGGAGCACAACTACATTCTCACCGCCTGCTGGGCATGTGACGAGTTCACCCGGGAAAGCGGTGCCACCCTGGTGGTCCCCGGCAGCAACAGGCTCCGCCGCCAGCCCACGGCCGAGGAGGCTGCCGCCAAGGAGGGCGCGATCGCGGTGGAATGCCCCGCCGGGTCGGTTGTCGTGTGGGGCGGCTCGGTCTGGCATGGCAATTGCGCCCGCACGATCGACGGCGTACGGGTCGTGCTTCACGCCTCCTACTGCCGTAACGCGATGCGGACCATCGACATTTACGATCACCTCGGCGACGACTTCATCAAAGAGTGGGGCCCGGCGATGAAAACGCTCCTGCGCCGCGATCCTAGCCTCCTCGAAGGTACCACCGTCGACAACGATGAACTCGACCTCAGCGCAATCTATGACTAGCAGCCCGGCGAGAAGCAGACACCGCTAGTTTTCTACACAGTCGCCCACAAGTGGCGAACGACACTGTCCGGATCATCGACCACACCGCATTCGTTGTCGAAGACCATGGTCGAGCGGCTTCCTCGTTCGTACGGGCTCCATTTAGGTAACGCTGCATTGTTAGGATCGCCCGATCGGGCAAACGCGATCCAGGCATCGCTCATATTGGCAGCGAGAGCGGCCGCGGTCGGCCCGCCTCCGGTGAAGGACGACATATTTATAGCGTTATCGAAGGCAAACGGTATCTCGAGCGCGTGATGGGCCAACAGCTTAGGATCGGCTAACGATTCCCAAGTGAAGAAGTACATATACACGGGCGCGCTGTCTTGCTGTGCTTTGCGCTGCGCGAGCGTGATGGAGTCGAAGCGATAGGTTCTATCGGAGAGCATCAACATCCATTGCACGGCCGGATGATTGCCTGGGAAGTTCTGCGCGTAGGTCTCCAGTACGCGGTTCGCTGAATCACCGACCACGAACTCGACGCGATCACCTAACTCAGGTTCGGTCAGCGTACGATCATAGAGTTTCGCATCGGCCCGCGACCACAGCGCCAGTTCATGACGATTGCTGCCGACGAGGATGGGTACATGCTTCGACACCGGTGTCGCAACCGGGTCGAAGGCGTACCCCGGCAAGGTATCGATGCCAACCGTCGGGACGAATCCGCGTTGTTCGAAGTGACCTTTGGCGCGGCGGTCTGGCTCGAGCTCTCGCACGACCAATCCGTAGGCGGCCAGGATCTGTTCCGCTGGTAGTGTCTTAAACTTGTGCAGTTCGTTGGTCTCGAGTTCGAGCTTCTTGAATAGCGCAACCGCCATCTCGTGAGACTTGTCACGAGGCTGCAGGTGTATGCCGGGACCGCTTTGGATGATCGCGCGATGAAACAATCCGTTGGCGTCCGGCATCGCAAGTAACGTCGAGACTTTGCGGCCACCGCCGGATTCACCAAATATCGTTACGCTGTCGGGATCGCCGCCGAACTCGGCGACGTTGTCTCGTACCCAACGCAACGCGTGCACGATGTCCAGCATACCAACGTTGCCCGACGTCGCGTAGTCAGCGCCGGCCAGGTCGCCGAGGTGCAGATAACCGAACACGTTCAGCGATGATTCAAGGTGACGACGACCACGTCGCCGCGTCGACACAGGTTCACTCCATCGTACATGGGGCTAGAGCCCGATAGTGTCGAGAACCCGCCACCGTGTAGCCAGACCATCACGGGTCGCTTACCACCGTCGTTTATACCCCGCGACCACACGTTCAGGACCAAGCAGTCTTCACTTCTGATCGGGTCTCTGAAGAGCGCGCTCGGTATCTGTTCCGCGGCCGGACCATAGGCCAAGACATCCCGCACGCCCGGCCAGGGGTTTGGATCCTGGGGCGGTAGCCAACGATTGGCGCCACCGGTTGGCGCCCCATAGGCAATGCCCTTGAACACGTTGACACCGTCTTGGGTAAACCCTCGGACTTTTCCTGCGGTCGTGGTGGCAACGACATCAGCGGCGGCTAGGCCGCGACTTGCCAGGATGGCCGAAGAACCGGCCAGAGCACCAAGCCTAGTGAAGCCTCTACGGGTTAGCATCGGGGCTCCGTGTCAGCTACCCGCCCCCGGCGGCCCGCTCGGCCAAGGCTTCTTCCTCCAGGACGCGGGCACCCCGCAAGATACCGCCCAATGCGTAGTTGCCCTCGTGGCAAGCGTATTCATACAATTTATCTTTGGACGCCGGCCACGGGTACTCGCCGCTCCACGGTGCGGTCCACGTCGGATCGTCGACGGTAAACTGATACAGCAATGTGTCGTCGTCTATGCGGGTAAAGCGTTCGACGACATGCAGGTCTTCGGAGGCCATCGAGAAGCCCGACTGCTCACGAAAGTTGGTCGTGTCGACGACTAACGTGTCGCCATCCCAATGTCCGACCGAGTCACCTAACCATTTGCGGATATGCGCTGGTTCGTGCTCGGCGTTCAAGCGAATGATGCGCGCATCGTGATTCATCTCGATCAGGATCATTACGTAGTCTTCGGTCTGGACGATCCGTTTCAGGTTGTTGTACATCACGGGTAACGCTGGCGGCCCGGAGGTGGATCCGAAACCCAGAAGGCAGCGTTCACCCAACGGCCTCATTTCAGGATGGTCGTAGGGACCTACCTCCATGTCGATCCACCACGCCTTGCCGGTATTCTTCTGTATCGCGACCCGGCTGGACATCATGCGCGCCTTGCCCTGGTCCGTTATCGGCGGCAGCTTGCCGTTCGGCGGATCGATGATGATCGACGTGCGCCACTTGCCGTCGATCTTGATGTTGCTGTCGCCCAAGTCCACGAAAAACGAGTTGTAGCCACCTACGCCGCCCGCGGCCAGTTCGATCTCGGGAATGTAAAACTTGGTGCCGCCTTCGGCCGGAGCGCCGCGATTCGGGTCGCTCGGCTGCTGATCCTTTGCCAAGTTCGCGCGTGAGTAGTCGGCGACGGCCTGCGCTTCTTCGTCGGTCAGGGTCGCCTTGCCTTGATACCGGTCGGGACGCTCCAACGGCGTCAGCGTCGCCACGTTGTAAGTGCCACTGAGGTCGGGTTTGCCGTCGGCGGCGCGCGCAACGTCTGCCACGGCCGTGCCTAGACCCATACAAGCCAGGATCAAAAGGAGATTTCTCATGGTGTTTTCCGAGATCGTCAGTCGCCCCCAGGATAGAACTCGCTCGAAGCCAAGTCCATTGACGCTACTGCTCATTGGAGATGGTTATTTCCTTGTCCGTAATGAACTCCAAAAGCGCCGGCTGGCCGTTCTCGGTTGCCGCAATTCCCCGCTCCAGCGCTGCGCGAATGTCGTTC
>JAPUIA010000304.1 GCA_027297435.1 Gammaproteobacteria bacterium
TAACGAAGTCGGCGGCGACGCTCGTAGTGGCCGCCAAGGCGATCAGAGCAGTTGAAAGTAGTGTGATGATTCGCAAAGTGTTTCCCCTCATCGGATATTGTCGATCATTAGTGTGAGTCAGCATATCAGTGCGGATTCACGGCAGATCTATTTAGGCATCGAAACGGCTTGACGTCAACTAAGCTGCTCGTACATCGGAATTGAGATGTCTTGAGCTATTGGAGAGTTGTTTCACTGGATTTGTGCGAATGCAACAGAATCTCAAATCCCCCTGGTCAAAGTCTCGTGGGATTGGAAGGCGATCTCGCAAGCCGGTTCTTGATGACCCAGAGCATCTGCTTGCCGTACCCAGATACTGTCTGCGCGGGTCCGCCTTACTAGGAAGGTGGAGAATCGCCTCGTCCGAAAAGAGGGCGGCCGATTGAGAGGTTATTGGCGGTGCCTTTAACTCTTAGTCGACTTCTCCGGTGGCCCAGGCCTTGATCAAGTGATGAGCAATCGCGATAGGGCCGGGTACTTTCAAGTCGGGGTTGTCATGCGCTAGCGCCTGCAAAACCGATTGCCGTGAACACCAACGAACGTCCGCCATCTCTGCCGTGTCGATGGTGATGTCACGACTCGTCGCTAACCCATGGCAACCGATCATCAGCGAAGACGGGAATGGCCACGGTTGCGACGAATGGTAACGCACGGCCCCGACGTCAATGCCCGCCTCTTCCTTCACCTCCCTTCGCACCGCTTCTTCGATCGACTCTCCCTGGTCGATGAACCCGGCCAGCGCGGAATACATCCCGGTCCTGACCAGCGGTCCCTTGGGTTGGCCGAGCAGACAATCGTCGCCGTCGCTAATGAGCATGATGGCGACCGGATCGGTACGCGGAAAATGTTCCGCCCCACAAGCCGCGCATTTGCGGACATGGCCACCGCGAAGCTGCTCCGTGCGCGTACCGCACACGCCGCAGAATTGATGGCGTTGATGCCAACCGAGTTGCGAACGGGCCTGGGCGACGATACCGGCTTCGGTATCCGATAGCGCCATTGCGGCCATCCGACAATCCTGAAATCGCCAATCGTCGTTCAGACCTAGCGCATGCTCAGGGTCTTCCAACGCAGAAACGTCGATAGCGAAATGGGCAATCCCGGACCCGATACCCAACAACACCGGTGGGACCTCGATGCCAAGCCTTGCTATCGTCTCGGTCGACAGCCAACCAAGTTCGGGTTGCATGCCTCCGTTCAGAAGGACATTCAACTTCGCGAACAGCAAGAACTGGCTATTATCAGCTGCGACTGCTGCCGCCAGCCACGCCGCATCACGCCGCTCGGCGTCCGCGCGGTCAAGCGGATTGCCCGCAAAGGTGTGTACAAGGCTCATACCGCCAAGATTACGCGATTAGGCGGTCAAGCCGAAGTGCTAGCTAGCTTCTGGCTAACCGAATCCTTTGGGCCGCACAAACGCGCGGGCCTTTTCTTTGCAAGCGGCGACGACCTCCCGCGACCCATACAGCGTCGCCAGCCCTTCGTTGCGCCTGAAGCACTCCATGGTCAACGTGCGCACCTGCCGACTTTGTATTTCCGTCAGCGTCGTCGGGGCCACGGTCGAGCAGGCAGCAAGCATCAGTGAGATGGCCAACAACCAGACCCGCCGGCCACTGATTAACTTCATGGTGTCATCCTTGCACCAACATTCACACTTAAGGGTGTCGAGCGTTACGACGAAATGGTTCTAACTCCCGTAAGATCAATCGACATGCGTACATGCAGGTTGGTGAAGCTTCGTTCACCAAACCCGCTAAATCCGTGAAGCAGAACACTCTCAGCGCAACACGTGTCCTGGCTGTGCACAGAATTCGCACGGCGTCCACCTTTGGTTTCGATCCAGGCGCCGAGTACCATCGGAGTCCTATGAAGGTTCGTCGATGGCTCGTGGTGATCGTCGCCTGCGCATCGGTCGCAGCAGGCCTCAGCTATTTCAAATACCAGCAAATCCAGGCCGGAATTGCCTTCGCCGCTGCGTTCCCCGAGCGCGTCGAAGCGGTGGAATTGTTCATCGCGATAGAAGAGCTCTGGCAACCTAAAATGTCGGTAACCGCCGAAGTGGTCGCCATCCGCAATGTCGAACTCAGCAACGAATTGGCGGGTCGTATCGTCGAAATCGGCTTTGGGCCCGGTGCCACAGTGGCCGCCGGACAAGTTTTGATACGCCTCGACACCAGCGAAGAACGCGCCCAGCTCGCCGCGGCACGCGCTGAAGCGGAGCTAGCACGTCTGGCGCTTCAGCGTAATCAAAAACTCATCCTTTCCGGTGCGGCTGCGGAAGAAGCACGTGACCGCGCACGTGCCGAATACGACGCGGCACGCGCCGAAGTCAGCCGTCTGAAGGCGATCGTCGATAAGCAAACGCTGCGGGCGCCGTTCGATGCACACGCCGGGTTGCACGAACTAGAAGTCGGTCAGTTCTTGAACAGTGGCGCGGTCATCACACGGCTGATCGGCATCGATGACAACATTTGGATTGACTTCACCCTACCCCAACAAAACGCGAATCTGGACCGCCAAGAGACGGTAATGGTCAACACCAGCAAGCATTCGACGCCGTTCGAGGCACGCATCATCGCCCGCAATGCATTCGTCAACGAAGATTCGCGTAGCGTACGTTTTCGCGCCCTCGCCGATAACACCGCTATCGGTCTGTACGCCGGCACCCTGGTGACAGTCGAGGTACCGCTGGGTGCGACGCAGATTGCGACATTGGTACCCATCACTGCGGTGCGCCGTGACGCCTTCGGCGCGAATATCTACGTGCTGCGTCCCGCCGAAGAAGGCGCTCGCGCAGTAGAGCGAGCCGAACGACGCAGCGTCGAGCTTGGACCGCAGCGCGGCGACCTGTTAGTGATTACGAGTGGGTTACGACCCGGAGAGCGAGTCGCAGCCGACGGAGCGTTCAAGTTGCGCGACGGCGTGCTGGTGGACGCAAAGCAAAACATTGCAACCAGGTCAGACTAGATCGTGGCGTTGACCCATCAAGCCCGTGTGCCCAAGTTCACGGATATTTTCGTGCGCCGCCCAGTGTTGGCCACGGTTATCTCGCTGATTCTCGTTGTCATCGGCTTGCGCGCGGCACTGAGCCTTCCAGTGCTGCAGTACCCCAGAATTGAAAGCGCATCGCTCGAGATCACGACGCCCTATATCGGCGCGTCCGCCAGGATCGTGCAAGGCTTCGTGACCGATCCTATCGAGAGCGCCGCCATTACCATCCCGGGTGTTGACTACATCGAATCCGAAACAAAAGCTGGGTTGAGCACTGTCAAGGTTTTCCTGGAGCTCAACGAGAGCAGCACGGATGCGTTGGCAGAACTGTCTACGCGCCTCGGACAAATTCGCTTCGAGCTACCAGACGCTGCCGAAGATCCAGCCGTCGAGGTCGTGCGCGCAGACCGTCCACAGGCGGGTTTCTACCTCGACGTGCCGTTAACGGGCTCAATGGGGCGTGCCGAAGTCACGGACTATCTATCGCGGGTCGTCAACCCACAGCTCGCCACCATTCCGGGTGTGCAAAAGGTCGGTCTCGAAGGCGGCCGTCTACCGGCTATGCGCATCTGGCTGGATCCAACCCGCATGGCGGCATTCAACGTGAGCGCCCAAGACGTCGCTGCAGCTCTGTCGCGCAACAACATCATCGCCACAATCGGACAAACCGAGAACAGCGATCAACGCATCGATCTTATGGTCGACACCGCTTTGCAGCGGGAAGCCGAGTTTGAACGCATGGTCATTCGTGAGAGTAACGGCGCCTTCATTCGCATCAAGGACGTGGCTCGCGTCGAACTGGGCGAGGAGGAAGGCGTTGACAGCGCTCGCATCACGCAGCAGGAGGCCGTTTTCATATCTGTTTGGCCAGTACCCGGCGCCAATGAAATCGATATCGCCGATCGCATGTACGTAATGCTGGACGAGATAAACGCCAACTTGCCGGAAGGCTTGCACATCAGCGTCGGTTTCGACGTAACAAAATACATGCGCAACGCGCTACGCGAGATATTTACGACGCTCGCGGAAACCATCCTCTTGGTGGGCGTGGTGGTGGTAGCCATGATGGGTTCCGTACGGACCGCCCTGGTGCCCCTCGTGACTATCCCCATATCGTTGCTCGGCGCTATAGCCGCCATGTCTTTCATGGGATTCTCTCTCAACCTGCTAACCGTGTTGGCGATCGTGCTGTCGGTCGGTCTGGTCGTCGATGACGCCATTGTCGTCGTCGAGAACGTCGCCCGCCACATGCGTGACGGCATGGGCCGTGTGCAAGCGGCACTTGCGAGTTCCCGGCAACTGGTCACTCCGATCATCGCGATGACGATCACGTTGGCCGCCGTTTACGCCCCAATCGGATTCTTGACCGGCTTGACGGGCGTACTCTTCAAGGAGTTTGCTTTCACGCTCGCGGTCGCAGTCCTGATATCCGGCGTCGTGGCGCTGACCTTATCGCCCATCATGAGCGCCTATGTCTGTCCCGAAACAGGCAAGCAGGCACCCATAACACGCCGTGTGAACGGGTGGTTCGAGTTAGCGCAGCGTCGCTATCGCCGCCTTCTCGACGCGATTCTGACCGCCAATGGACCGGTGCTCTTTACGGCCTTCTTCGTCGCGGCATTAATCATGCCGTTTTACCTTTTTTCTCAACAGGAACTTGCACCAACGGAAGACCAGAGCCAAATTCGCGTCGTCGTCACCGCACCCCCGGAAGCGTCGTTAAACTATACCGAGCGCTACATGTCTGACGTGGTGGCCGCCATGCAGACCCTACCCAATACGCAGCTGATGTGGCAGGTGGTGTACACCTCGAACGCCTTCAGCGGCATGCTGTTCGACGATTTCGACGATCGGGACCAAACCGTGCACGAACTCGTCCCCCAAGCGTTCGCGGCACTTTCGCAGGTCACCGGGGTTTCGGCATTTCCGGTACTGCCATCGGCGTTGCCCAGCGCCGGACGCTACGACGCCGAGATCGTGGTGATGTCGACCGACACTGCGGAGATGATGTTGCCCTACAGCCAGCAGATGATGACCAGGGCTCTGGCCAGCGGCGTTTTCCTGTTTACGGACACGGATCTCCATCTAGACCTGCCACAGGGACGATTCCTGCTCGATCGCGACCGCGTAGCCGACCTCGGCATGGATCTCGCCGGGGTGAGTCGTCAACTCAGCGTGTTGCTGTCCGCCAACTACGTCAACCGTTTTGACCTCGACGGCAAAGCGTATCGCGTCATTCCGATGGTCGAGGTCGACGGCAGGCCTGATCCCGACGCGCTACTGGACATGCAGATTCGCACGCCGCGCGGTGATCTCGTTCCGCTGCGCGCGCTCGCGGAGCTGCAAACCGCGGTCGCGCCCCGAGTTCTCGGTAAATTCCAACAAAACAACGCCTTCAAGATTCGCGGCGGTTTGATCCCGGGTCGAACCAAGGAACAGGGTATCGCCGCCCTAGAAGCTGCGGCCGCCGAAGTCCTACCACAGGGTTATACGATCGATTACGCAGGCGAATCGCGGCAACTGCGACAGGAAGGCAACACCTTGATCGGTGTGCTGGGTATCTCGCTCTTGTTGGTATTCATGGCGCTTGCCGTTCAGTTCAACAGCTTCCGCGATCCATTGGTCGTGCTACTTGGCTCAGCACCCCTGGCGTTATCGGGCGCGCTGCTGTTCGCGTTCCTCGACTGGACCACGATCAACATCTACTCGCAGGTCGGTTTCATTACACTCGTCGGCCTCATCGCCAAAAACGCCATATTGATCGTGGAGTTTGCCAAGCAACTGCAACTAGACGGAATGTCCAAACTTGAAGCGATCAAGTCCGCGGCCGAGACTCGGCTGCGACCGGTGTTGATGACGACCGGCGCGACCGTCATGGGTCATTTGCCTTTGGTGCTAGTCGACGGTGCTGGAGCAGAAGCGCGCAACAGCATCGGCATCGTGCTCGTCGCGGGGATGCTCATTGGCACGCTGTTTACGCTGTTCGTCCTACCCAGCATTTATCTCATGTTGGCGTCAGTCCACCACAGGGACGCTGAAACCGAAATCGATACTCCAGTCGCCGCCTAAACTCATCTCTCTCATTCAGGTTGCGTTTAACAACGCGGCGTTAGCATGCGGCCACGTTGGCGGAACATTTCGGAGAATGGCATGCAAGCTGCGACTGCCGCCGCCAGCCACGCGGGGTCACGCCGCTCGGCGTCCGCGCGGTCAAGAGGATTGCCCGCAAAGGTGTGTACAAGGCTCATGCCGCGAAGATTAGGCGGTCAAGCCGAAGCCTCGTACCAACAATCGCTACTACGTCTTTCGAGTGTTACGGCGAAACGGTTCTATCTCCGGCAGGATTGTTTGACTAGCGTCCCCGCCAACGGCCAATCGCTTCACCGGATATTTCGTATCCATCCATTGCTCCAACTCGCGAAGGGGTAGCGGGCGGCAGATATGAAAACCCTGCAATAGATCGCAACCCCATTTGTTGAGCTGCCAGAGAATGCGTTGGCTTTCGATGCCCTCCGCAACCACTTCAAGACCAATGTTGTGCGCAAGATCAATAGTCGAGCGCACAATGGTTTTGTCGTCTTCGTTGCGGTCCAACTCGAGGACGAAACTCTTGTCGATTTTGAGTTCCTGCACCGGCATCTTTCTGAGCTGCGCCAGCGACGAGTAACCCGTGCCGTAGTCGTCAATGGACAACCGAACACCCAGGTCGGATAGTGTCTGCAGTCGCATCACCGCGGACGCCGGGTCTTGCATTGCCGCACTTTCGGTAATCTCCAACACAAGCACATCGGGCGGCAGCGAATAACGATCCAGAAACGATTCAATCGTGTTCGCAAACGCCGTCTGTTGCAGATCCAACGCCGAAATGTTGACGGCGACACTCAAACACAACCCCCGCTGACGCCATAGACAACATTGTTCAAGCGCTCGACGCAACACATCTTTAGTGAGTTCCACGATGTGACCGGTTCTCTCCGCGAGGCCGATAAAGTCATCGGGCGGAATCGGGCCGAGTTCCGGGTGGCTCCAGCGGGCCAAGCACTCGACGCCGGCGACAATCGGTTCACCGTCCACGTACTGCAACTTGGGCTGGTAGTGAAGCTCGATCTGATCGTCCTTAATGGCGCGCGGTAGTTCGCTCATGAGGGTCAGGCGCCTGACGCTATTCTGATCGAGATCAGGATCGTAAACGACCGTGCGCCGCCTCTTTTGCACGGCGACGTTGAGTGCTACCCCGGCGCGACGAAGCAGACTCTGCGCATCAGTCGCGTGCTCCGGGTACACAGAGATACCGACAGCCGCAAACAGGGTCAGCGCAATACCCCTGATATCAAATTCCGCAACGAAACATCGATGTAGCTGATCGTCGACGAAGTAGGCATTCGTGACACTCGCCGTCTCGAAGATCAACGCAAACTCGTCGACGTCTACGTGTGCCAAGCTGTCACAACCCACCGTGCTAGTGACGCGCTCTGCAACTTGCTTCAACAACCGATCGCCCCATGCATGACCCAACGCGTCGACGATTTCCTTGAAATGGTTGATGCTGAAACACACCACCACCAACGGGGTTGAAGTCTGCATCGCGCTCGCGATCTTCGCCTCGAGGTGGCGCAGAAAACCGGTACGATTGTAAACTTGAGTCGCTATATCGTAGTCCGCTCGATAGTTGATCTCCGCCTCGCGCTCGGCGATGGCCGTCTGCATCTGCGAGAACGCCTTGGCGAGAAAGCCGATTTCGTCGCTGCGCTGAATATCGATCGGCGTCGAGTAGTCGCCGAGGGCAATGTCCTTGATCGCGACCATCAATTGGTCGAGCGGTTTGGTGATCCCGCGCGCGAAAAGGTACGCGAAAAATAACGCCGACACCGCGATGAGTGCGAAAATGGTCGACAAACTCCACCACCAGCTTTGGAAGTTTGCGAGCGGTGCATCCAGCGATTTCTGTAGCACGACGACCAAGCCGGAGATGCCACTGTCCAATCGATGATGTAGTACGAGGTCC
Source organism: Gammaproteobacteria bacterium (assembly GCA_027297435.1). Taxonomy (GTDB): domain Bacteria; phylum Pseudomonadota; class Gammaproteobacteria; order Pseudomonadales; family Azotimanducaceae; genus Azophilus. The sequence continues at coordinate 8,036 of JAPUIA010000304.1, forward strand.
TCCCACTCAGACGTGCGCACTGACCAGAACTCCCGCTGCTCGCTATTGTCCTCGGCAGCCAAGCTGGCTCTCGCCTGGTCGACCATCGAACTGGCGACGACCACTGCCTCGCCGTCTTTTTCGTGGATGAAGGTCACCCCTACGTCGCCGAGTCGACTGAAGCGTTCGGCCAACGCATCATCTATGACGAATCCCATACCCACCCATCCGATCGGCACGGGTGCACGCACCTCGGTGAGCACGAGCTGATAGAAGCGCCCGTCAATCGCTGCAAAACGATGGGACGTGGCCTGCGTAGAGTCGACCAATAGTTCGATGCTGGCCGTCAAGTCCTGATGATCGTCCAACGTCGAGGCGAACAGGTGGCTATCACTGTCGATGAATAGAGCCACATCCGCGCCGACTCGATTGCTGTGATTGACCAGCACGCTTTCTACGGTCGCCTTGTCGCCTTGGTCAATGACTTGTCGTAGCGCCCAATCGTTGACGACGGTTTCGACGCTGTTGATGAGATAGCGCTGTTGATTCGCGAACGAGTCCGCAAACGTGCGCTTGGCTAGCATCAGGCGATCGGCTACTTCGATTTCCACATTGCTACGTGTGGACTGGTAAAGGAACAACATGCTTGCTGTGCTCAAGCCAACGAGCATCAACAATACCAGTCCAAAGATTCGACTATGCAACGTCACCGCGAATCTCGAATGCACTAGAAGTAGTAACGAACGCTCGCCAGCACCTGCTTCTCGGCGAGTCTCGGATTCTGGCCAAAGTGCATGCGGCTGTCCTGCCGAGACCAAATTCTGGTTGCTTCCAGCGAGAGCTTCCAACTATCACCGAATAGGTAGGAGTAGCTGACAGTCTGGCTGTTGCCAAGTTCGTCGTTGTAGTCGTAATTTTCGTAGTTGTATTCGTAATCGTCGTCGTCGTAGTCGTAATCTTCGTCGCCGTATTCTTCGAAGTTGTCGTCGTAGAGAATGAGGCTCTGATTCACCACTCGAAATACATCCCAACGTACGGCGAGTCGATGGCGCCCCCAACTCTTGACCAACATCACGTATGCAGCTTCGAAATCGTTGTCGAGTCCGTCCTTGGCCATCAGCGTGTTGCCCGCCAGGAATTGACCCAAGACCTCATAACCGTTGCCCATGCGCCAGTGGAAGGCTATCTGCGAGAACCGCGTACGCCATCCGTACTGTCCGGCCTGCCGTAGCGTGTGGTCGGTGAGATTATCGTAGTGTACGAGCTGTAACCTGAATCGCCGCTCAAGGGTCCACTCACTGCCGACGTAGAATCCCGGCCGATCATCTATCTCCATGAAAGGCTCGAAATCGGGGCTATGGTCGATGATCTGCAGGATGGGTAGGTCTCGAATCGAGAACGTACCGTTGAGGCCAATCTGTCGGTCGTGCACCGACCAGCCGCGCCATGAGATCATCGCCCCCATGGGATCGTTGTATGCATAAAGCGCGCCGAACAAGCTGAACCGATGCTTCGACTTGTTATGAGGATCTCGGATCCAGGTCCACTTGCCTTCCGCGCCGATGATTCTCATCTCCTCGCCAAACCACGTGTTGATCGCAGAAGACTTCACGGTGTACGGCGACGTCCAAAGCGGGCCCGTGTTCTCCAACGAGAACGAAGGGTGAAAAGCTCCCACACGGTAGCGACCGCGCCATGCACCGTCGTTGAGCGGTCGGTACTCCCAAAACGCCTCGGTCAGCGCGAAGTCTCCATCATAGCGATGACCGACGACGGTAAACTTCGACTGCAGATCGAAGGCATAATCGATCGCGATACCAATGTCGAGGAGTTGCAACTCGTCGTTGTCGTCTTCATCGAAACGGAGTTTGCCGGAACCACCACGCAGCCACGATTTAGCACCACTGGTATTCGCATAGCCGACATCCGTCACGCCGCGTATCGAGAACCCGGACGTCTCGCTTTGCGCCCAGGCAACCTGGCAGAGGACGACCAGCGACAACAAGGCAATGCGAGTAAACATGGCGCCTAGTAGTCCAACCGCTCGTCGAAGCGTTGTACGGGGGGCGGGGGTTGTCCAACGGAGAGCAGCGGAAACTCGAGGTCGAATCTGAATTTCGTGTGGTTGGCAGTGATTTCAACCAGCTCACGCAACGACTCCCTGCCATCAAGCGCCGGATGCCAAACTTGGACTTCATAGCGACCGGGTGGGATGGTTTCAATGGTGCCTCTGTCACCGTCGATCTGCATAAAGTACGGCGAGTCGACAACCACGATGTACCCGATCATCCAATCGTGGATGTTACAGCCTAGCGGCACGACGCCAGGGTTAGCGAACGTAATGGGGTCCGGCAGCTCACCCTTGTACAAAGGCAGCTCGAAGCGGCGGATCTTCGAGAACGAATACACGTGGTGAGCCGTCTCGTCCAAGTTCGGAAATAGCACGGGCGTGTTGACCGGAACCGGAAGAATAAAGGGACGGAATTGGCGGTTGATCTGCTCCATGCTCACGCTGTGAGATTCGCGACGAGGTGCTCTTTCGGTATCCATCGGTTGAAACGACACAACGGCACCATGCAATTGCACTGGCTGACCATCCGAGACGACCTCTACGGTGACCCTAGCCGCGGCAGTCCACGACCAGCTCATTAAGAACATGGTCAGCAGTAGTCTCGGTATTCTGACGTTCATGAATGAAGAGGTCCTTCTCTTGCCGCGACAAACAGCCTGACTAAATACGCTCGTCGGGCCGCCAGCATACGTGCACCAATCCCACTAAATCCGTGACCTAGCACACTCTCTGCACATCTCGCGCCGTGGCCGCACGCAGAATCCGCACAGCGTCTACCTTTGGTTTCGATCCAGGCGCCGAGTACCCCGAACCCGGAATCGAATCAATAGGTTGATCGCGACTCCTACCTCCCAGGTAGACGCTAGGCATTGCTTGCGGTGGTGTTCTCTTTGTCGAACAGCTGTTGCGCGAGCTCCTCACGTTCGGCAATGACCCGCGTCAACTCCTGGCGCTCTGCTTCCATCCTGGTAGAGAAGTCCTTTAGCTCCTCCAGCAATTCGGCGACCCGATCATCGCTCGCCTTTATTGCTGCCTTCGATTGCTCCAAAACGTTAGCCTGCTCTTGACACCGAGCCGTTAACTCATCGAACCGAACGTCCGCATCGGCCGCCTGTTGGCCGCGGTCTTGTAACGCTTGCGCGGCCTGTTCGCGCACACGTGCTGCGTCGCGCAACTTAAGCTCCAACCCGTTACGCGCTTCGGCAAGACTGGTCCTTTCATCTTCCAGTCTCGACAGCTCGGCCTCGCGATCGCTCAACGACTGTTTCACCTTGAGCGCCCAGGATTCGCTTTGTTCCAACGCTGCGCGAAGTCGCTTGATCTCGAGCTGCGCCGAATTGCCGCTCTCACGCATGGCATCGATCTCATTAACGAGTTCCTTGGCACGGTGTTCGGCAACCCTGCCAACCTCGGCAACGGCGCCCTCTCTGAGTTCCGTATTCTGTGCCAGTTCGACCTCTGATTTGTCGATCTGGTTACTCTGAGTGGCGATGGTCTGGTCGCGCTCACCGAGCGTGGTTTGTAGTTTGGTCACAGCCTCGTTGAGCGCGGCACGCTCCTCCGCCACCCTTGCTAGCTCATGATCCTTTTGGTCAATCGAGGCCTGCAGACTCGCTGATTCCGACTGGCGCTCCAACAACTCTTTGTGGTGCGCTTTGATCTCGTCGATGAAACGCACTATCTCCTGTTGCTGGGCGTCCTTATCGTTGTTGGCCTGTTCAAGGTCGTTCAGCAACCGCTTGATCGACGCTTCGCGGTCGGTGATCGTCTTGTCACGCGCCTCAATTTCAACTTCAAGCTCCGGAACGCGTGTCTGCAATTCGGCACTAGCGTCCTTGAGCGATCGGTTGCTTCTGCTGCGGCGGCTGGCAAGGTCAGAGAGCATCTCTTTCTCTTGAATCGCTTCGCTGAGCTGAGTCTGCAGTCGGCTTATCGTCGCTTCATGCGTGGTAACCGTCCCGCGCAGGGTTTCCGTCGACTCGTTGATGTCCTCAAGCTCTTTTTTCAAGGCAACGTCCGGTATTTCGCCTGATGGATTCTCGAGCTCAGCCTCGAGTTCCTCAATACGTTCATCGCGATTGATGAGCGCACTTTTCAGCTTCTCATAGAGCGCCTCGGTCTTATCTAGCCGAGCCTGCATTGCCGAATCTACTGGTTCGTCGGTCTCGTCTTCGAATCCGTCGAGCAGCAAGTTGTCCGAGGCGCCGCGTACATTTTTTACAACGGCCAATTCGCTTTTCAGGGCCCGCGCTTCACGGACGGCGGTTCGCGATTGCGCTTCCTTGGTCTCGACGTCCCTCTGAAGCTCAGACGTACGTTCGCTCAAGCTCTGATTTTCGATCTCGAGTCGGGAAATCGCCTGCTCACGATTTCTGATCGTGGATTCGAGTTGTGGGATGGAACCCTTCACTTCGAGAACATCTTTCTTCAACGCCGCTTCGCGTCTGCCTGCACCGATGCCTTTCAGTATCAACCCGAACCACAGACCCACGAAACCGATCGCAATGATGGCTATCATGAACGTTGGGTCTGTCGTCCAAAGTCCTAGGAACTTATCGAGCATCCGTAATCGATCGTCCATGCGAGCGGATCGCCAATCATCCCTTTTTGCAAAAACCTTGCACTTACCCGTGTCTCACACACACAACCGAACCACGTTTACCAACCGCAGAGATACTGAAACTGTGAACCAGGTCCGGCCGCACCCACCTGTTTTCGGACGTGCAGCATTAACCCAGTTGTGAAAGACTACGAATCGCGTCTTTCATGGGGGATAGATTGGACGTTCGAGCAAGCCTAATCGTCATTGTAATTCTGAGTGCCGGTGCCGCCTCCGCGGACTGCACGGCACCCCCCAACCTGCAGCATTTCTACTCGGAAAGCTGGGGCATCGATTCACACAACACGCGGTTTCAACCCCAATCCGACATCTCACGTGCCAACGTCACCGCACTCGAACTCGAGTGGGTGTTCGCACTGGGCGAGAGCATGAGTCCCCACTCCTACCCCGTCGTTTCGGACGACACGGTGTTCATCGGCACGCCATCGGGCATGCTGTATGCGCTCGATCGGGACACCGGTTGTCTGCGCTGGAGCTTCGACGCCGAAAGCAACATTCGTTCGGGCGTCGTCCAGGGACGCTCGCCCGAAGGTCGGGTGCTGCTCTATTTTGGGACGGCCAGCGGCCACGCTTACGCGGTCGATGCGGCCACCGGTGATTCGGTTTGGCGAACCGACGTGAAAGACCATCCTTTTGCCCTCGTTACGGGTACACCGCACTATGCTGATGGCCAACTCTTCGTAGCGCTATCTTCGTGGGAGGTGGGTGTTGCGATGGTGCCGTTCTATGGCTGCTGCACGTTTCGTGGATCGATCGTCGCTCTGAACGCCGACGACGGCACGTTGCAATGGCGAACTCATGTCATCCCCGACGAACCTCAAGTGACCGGTCGCCACTTTATTTTCGTTGAGAAGTGGGGACCATCCGGCGCACCGGTGTGGTCGTCGCCCACGATAGATGCCGAACGCGGCTTGGTTTACGTCGGAACGGGTGAAAACTATTCGCGCCCGGCTTCGGCGACGAGCGACGCCATCATCGCCATCGACCGGAACAACGGTGATATCCGTTGGGTGCAGCAATATACGGAACTCGACGCCTTCAACTTGGCGTGCGTATTGCCGAGCCACCCAAACTGTCCCGAAAACCCAGGTCCCGATTTAGATTTCGGCGCGCCACCCATCGTCGCCCGCACCGAGGCCGGGGAGGCAATTCTGTTGGCCGGGCAAAAATCCGGCGGTGTCTATGGCATCGATCCGGATACCGGCGAGCGACTGTGGGAGGTCACGATCGGGCGTGGGGGCTATCTCGGCGGCGTGCATTGGGGCATGGCGGTCAACGAGCGACTCGGCCTGCTTTTTGCACCCATCAGCGACATCGCGGCGGGTCCCACCGGTGACGTGGCACCCGCTCCGGGACTGTACGCTTTGGACATCGCCACGGGTGCCGCGCGCTGGTCGCAGCCTATCGACGACAACTGCGCGAACCGCGAGCTTTGCGCGGTCGGTCTCTCCGCCGCCTTGATGGCGACCGATGATTTGGTGTTCGCCGGCGCGCTGGACGGCATGCTGTACGCCTACGATGCGGCGTCGGGCGAAGTGCTGTGGCGCTACGACACCTGGCGCGATTTCGAGAGCGTCAACGGCCTAACCACCCAGGGCGGGGCAATCGACGTACACGGACCGATGATCGCTGGTGACATGCTTTTCATTCAAAGCGGTTATGGCAGCTTCGGACAACGCGGTGGCAACGCCCTACTGGCGTTCAAGCTCGCAACGACGACGGACTTTAGCGATGATTAGCGAATCCTCGCTTGCGACTCGGCGGCGGCGCTGTTTGGCGACACTGATCGATTATATCGTCTTGCCGCCCATCGCGTTGGTGATCATGTTAGCAACGGGGTTGATGGAGGGTCCCGAAGCGTACGTCTGGCCGCAACCGGTCTTGAGGCTTTTCGGGTTGCTCGTCGTCAGCTACTTTGCGATTCATGGCTACCTACTCGCGCGAAGAGGTCAAACCCTCGGCAAGAAACTGGTAGGGCTCACGCTGGTGTCTACCGGTGGCGGCACGCCCCTGGAACTATGGCGGCATGCTCTGCGAGCGTTCGCAATTCCGTTGGCGTTGCTGTTGGCCCTATTGGTCCATTTCAACCTAGCCGCGATCGTGGCACTGCTACTCATCATTGATCCACTCGTTGCGCTGGCCGCACACAAACGATCGCTTCGCGACTACATCGTCGGTTCGGTCGTTCACGACCACCCTCGGTAGCGCATGCCTCATGTAATAGAACCTGCCGCCAGCGGTCGCGCCAAGTGCCGTGGCTGCGGCAAACCGATCGCGAAAGACGAACTCAGATTCGGCGAACGCCTGCCCAACCCGTTCGCAGATAGCGAAATGACTCTTTGGTTCCATCTCGTGTGTAGTGCTTACAAGCGGCCCGAGTCGCTGGATGAGGTGCTGCAGGACCCGCCGCCTGACATTGACGACATCGAGTCATTGCGGCGTATCGTCGCCTTCGGACTCGAACATCACCGAGTGCAGCGTATCGGCGGCATTGAACAAGCGCCCAGCGGTCGTGCCCGCTGTCGCCATTGTCGAGAAACGATCCACAGGGACGACTGGCGAATTCCGCTGTCGTTCTTCGAAGAAGGCATGTTCAACGCCTCAGGTTTCGTGCACCTCGGTTGCGCAACACAGTACTTCGAGACCGCCGACATCGCGAACGCCATTGAACTGTTCAGCGACGAACTGGACCCCAACGACCTCAAAACCATTGAAGACAGGCTGGGCCGTGCGGGACAGGACTCCAACCAGCCCCGGAGCACGTCATAACGATCATTAGTGACAAGAGTCCGGTGACCTTTCGGGACGCCCTGCCTGAGGCGGTAGACGTCGTGGTGATCGGTGCGGGGGTCATCGGCATTGCGACGGCGTGGTTTCTAAACACTCGCGGCGTCTCCGTGCTCGTGTGCGAAAAGGGCCGCGTCGCCGGAGAGCAATCGAGTCGCAACTGGGGCTGGATACGTCAACAGGGACGCGACGCCGCAGAACTACCCATCGTCATCGACAGCATCAATAGTTGGTCGAGTATTGGCGCCGAGATCGGTGCAGACGTCGGATTCACGCGCCAAGGGGTTTTGGACCTTGCGGAAAACGAGGCAGAACTGGAACGCCACGCTAAGTGGCTGGACGTCGCCAAACAGCATCAATTGGACACGCGTCTACTGACCGGCAGTGAAGTCGATCGGTTGATCACCGATAAGCCGGGCCAATGGGTCGGTGGCTTGTACACGCCAAGCGACGGACGCGCGGAACCCTTCGTTGCCGTGCCGGCAATCGCCCGCGCCGCACAGCGACTCGGTGCCAAAATCCGCGAAGACTGTGCCGTTCGCACGATCGACGTACAGGCTGGCCGCGTTGCCGGCGTAGTAACGGAACACGGACGCGTGAACGCCCAGTCCGTGGTCTGTGCGGCAGGTGCATGGTCGTCGCTGATGCTTGGCAACCTTGGCGTCGATCTGCCGCAACTCACTGTTCGTGCCACGGTGGCTCGTACCGTCAAGGCACCGGATGTTTTCGCCGGCAACGCTTCTGCCGGCGGCTTTGCCTTTCGTCGTCGAGCCGACGGAGGCTACACGGTCGCCGCATACGGAGAAAACGAACACTTGGTCGGTGCCGATAGTTTTCGTTACTTCAGAAAGTTCCTTCCAAGCCTTTTCGCCAACAGGAAAACTCTGCGATTGCGATTCGGCGACGGCTTGTGGTCGCGGATGACGCCGACGCGTCGGTGGGGCGCCGAAGACATCACGCCGTTCGAGATCAACCGGGTTCTGAACCCCGCACCTTCCGCGAGAGCGCTTGCGAAGATGCGCGCCGGTCTCGCCCGACGTTTACCCTCGCTGGCAGGTATCGAGTTCGAGGAGGCCTGGGCCGGCATGATCGACGTCACGCCGGACGTCGTCCCGGTCATGGATGCTATCGATGGGTATCCCGGATTGTTCCTCGCCACAGGATTCAGCGGTCACGGATTCGGCATCGGGCTTGGCGCCGGTCGCATCATGGCCGATCTCGTGCAGGGTCGTCCGTCCGCTCACGACCTGACCCGGTTTCGATTCTCGCGATTCTCCGACGGCTCACGCATTGTTCCAGGGCCCGGCCTCTAGCCCGGTCGAGCCATAGAGTCGCAACATCGCAAACTCGGTATACTAGGTCGCACCTCAAATTCTGGGAGGCATCAAGTGAGAGTTCTAAAACTTCGGTCTTGCTTCACGCTGTTGGTCGCACTCGCTACCTCATTGGCCGTTCAAGCCGCCGACGAAACTTGGCAGCCGCCCCGGACGCCGAACGGCGCGCCGGACTTGCAGGGGGTGTGGGCAAACAACAGCGCGACACCACTGGAGAGGCCTGACGCGCTCGAAGGCAGGGACCAATTGACCGACGAAGAGGTCGCAGAATTCAAACGCCGGAACGCCGAGATTTTTAACGGAGAGGGCGATGCTGCGTTCGCCGACGACGTGTACAAATCGGTTCTCGCCAACGACGAAGAACACGAGTCTTACGACCCGACGACCGGCAACTACAATCACTTCTGGGTGGTCGACCGCGACTTCGACAATCGCACGTCGTTGATCGTCGACCCCCCGGACGGGAAAAAACCGCCTCTGACCCCGGAAGCCGCGAAGCGCGCCGAGGCACTCGCCGCCTATCGAGAGGCCCATCCTGCGGACTCCTACACGGACCGCCTCAACTCGGACCGGTGCATCACCTACGGCGTACCGTTTGTGATGGCGGGCTACAACGGCTATTTCCAAATCGTGCAGAACGCCACACACGTGGTCATCACCCAGGAGATGATTCACGAATCTCGCATCATTCCGGTAGATGATCGCCCGGCATTGGACTCGGCCATTCGCCAGTGGATCGGCGACCCACGCGGGCACTGGGAAGGCGATACGCTCGTGGTGGAAACACGGAATTTCTCTCCGAACAGCTCATTTTTCGAGTCCGGCGAAAATCTGCATCTGACCGAGCGCTTCACGCGTATCGCACCGGACACGCTAGAGTGGGCGGTCACCGTCGACGACCCTACGACTTGGACCAAACCTTGGACGGCTGTGGTGTTGTTGACCCAATCCGAAGACGACATCTTCGAGTACGCCTGCCATGAAGGAAACTACGCCATGGAAGGGATGCTTGCCGGTCATCGGCAAGAAGAGCAAGCGGCAGGGGGAGGCAACGAGTGATTCGATGGTTCGCAATACTCGCGGCGGCCGCTGCCATTTGCGGATCGCTTCCCGCTAGCGCCCACCACGCCTTTTCCGCGGAATTCGACTCCAATACGCCCGTGCAATTAAAGGGCAAGATTACGCGCCTGCAGTGGATCAACCCGCACGCCTGGTTTCACGTGGCGGCCGTCCAGGACGACGGTACAACGGTGGATTGGATGGTCGAGGGCGGTACCCCCAACGCGCTGATGCGCGCCGGGATCAAGCGTGACTCCTTGAAGGTCGGAACGGTGATCATCGTGCATGGCTTTCAAAGCAAAGACAAACGCTGTAAACCGTCCTGTAAAGCCAACGGCCGGGATATGACCTTCCCCGACGGACGCAAGTTGTTCATGGGATCCTCCGGCACCGGCGCCCCCAAGGACGGCGCTGATCCCACCGAGCGCTAGCGCCAACCTTCGCAAGGTGTCCTCGAAAAACCTGGTAGGGGTGGCTTTAGCAGCGAAGGGCGTGGCAACGCCATGCCCGGTATCGAAACCGCTCGGCGTCGCGTCCTAAGGACGCGCCCTCGCTTCGCGGCTAAAGCCGCTCCTACCCAGGAATCCTTTTAGGCGTGCCCTTTAATCCCCGGACTGCTTGACCAAGTGGCCATACATGAGTTCTTCGGCGAACTCGACACACTTGAACTCCAAAAGCTGCGCGTTCGGTTCCAGCCGCCGATAGAGCAGCAAGCGAATCGTCCAAGGTTGGGTAAAAACCTTCGAATCCTCGATCGTCGCCTCGTAGCGCAACACGTTGTCGCTGACTCTGGTGAAGCGCTCCTCGACCCGAAGCACTTCGCTATGAAAGTTGCCGGAGCTATCGAACCACGTATCCGGCACATGACTCGTCACGTCTATGACCAACGTTTCGCCCTCCCAATGCCCGCGCGAGTGGCCCATCCAGGCCTCGAAGGGATGCTCGAAGTCCGGGCGATTCAGATAGACCATGCGGGTGGCGCTGGCAAATTCATACGTAATCAGAACGTGTTCGTCTCCCTGGACGATCTGAAACGGGAACGGCATGTAGGTGGCCCTAGGCACGCCCGGCAGGAAACATTTGACGGCCGGATCACGGGCCAACCAATCCGCGAGGTTTTCTTGCTGGCGCGCCCTTGCCCAGGTTTGATAGGGAATCTCGCCGCCGTCTACGACACTCAAGCCGGCCGAAATCGCGCCTAACGCGCCCATCGCCACGATGGGACCGGCCCGGGCGGCGTGGGCCTCGATATCCCAATGGGCAGAACCGAGAGCCTGCCAGATGCCGTTCAAATCCGGCCGTCCGTAACCCTCGCGGGGGGTCTGGGTCGCAACATTGATTGTCTCAGGCGCAGAACAGCCGAGCAGCAACAACGCCGCGAGTCCCATCAGCAAACGCATGGCCCTAGCGATCATCCGTTTGGTCCCCCAACTCGAGCCTGTTAGGCCTTGTTGGGGTTGATCAGGTACTTCTCGCCGGTCGCTTGTTTGGTGTATACGGTAATCGCGTCCAACTGCAACGCTTCCGCCAGCGAAACTTCTTTGGTGTAGCTGCTCGCAAACGTGGTATTCACCTCGCGCGCCACCCTTTCTCGCAAGGCTTGCGCGTCCTCACGTCCAATTTTTTGCAGGAAAGGCGTGAG
>JAPUIA010000305.1 GCA_027297435.1 Gammaproteobacteria bacterium
TCGCCTGAAATGGCGTCAGCACAGCGCCGACCAGTAACACTGCTATTAGTTTCTTCACAATCGTTCCCGTCCTTTTGTCGATCCCCAAAAACCAGCTTAGCGTCGCCGTATGAAGATTGGAAACACACACGTGATCTAACAAGCAGTTAATTCTTCGCAAACGGTTCTTAATACGACGCGCTATTGAATGACTCCGGCGCTGCGCAGGGCCTCGATATCTTCCACCCCGATCTCTTTCAGTACTTCGTCGGTATGTTCACCCAAACTGGGCGCCGGGCGGCGAATCGAGGACGGCGTGACGTCGAACCTGGCTGCCGGTCGCGGTTCGCGCATCGGGCCCGCATGCGGGTGCGTGTATTCTACGACCAGTTCGTTGGCTTCCACCTGTGGACTGGTGACCATCTCATCTCGCGATAGGATCGTCGCATTGGGCACGTCCTCCGCATCGAGCCGAGCGAGCATCTCCGCGCTCGTCTTCTTCTTCATCGCACCATCCGCTGCCTCGATGAGCGCACCAAAGTTCTTGCTGCGTTCCGCAACGGAGCCGAACCGTGGATCGCTCAAGAGATCTTCGCGCTCTAGCGCTCGACACATGCCATGCCACTCGGCATCCGACAAGGCACCCGCCGTCACGTACCCGTCCACCGTTTCGAATACGAGATTCAAGGTCGAAACGGGTGGCGTCACCGTGACGTCGTCACCGAGGTATGTGTGATTCATCATCCCGTCCGGCCAAAGCCACGCGACTACGCTATCGAGCATCGCGAGCCGCACGTGCTGGCCTTTGCCCGTCCGCTCCCGCGCAAACAGAGCCGCGGAGATGGCCTGTGCCGCTGTCACGGAGGTCAACTTGTCTGGCAGGATGGTGCGAACCATGGCAGGTCGGCCGGTGCCCGGATCGCCTTGGGTCGACGCAAGTCCGGAAAGTGCCTGAATGACCGGATCGTAGACCCTTTGGTGCGAATACGGTCCCGTCTCGCCAAACCCGCTGATCGACACGTACACCAGATCCGGCTGCACCTCTCGAAGCACCGCCTCGCCTATGCCCATACGCTCGGCGGCACCGGGCCGAAAGTTCTGAACGAACACGTCCGCGCCTTCGACAAGCCGACACACGATCTCAACCCCGCGCGGCTCCTTGAGGTTTAGTACGACGGATCGTTTGTTGCGATTGCTGGTGGTAAATATCGCAGCCAAACCGCCGCGCGTCGTCCCGAAGTAACGCAACAGGTCTCCGGTCCCCGGAGATTCGACCTTGATAACGTCAGCGCCCTGGTCGCCGAGCATCATCGTGGCAAACGGTCCGGATATCATGGTTGTCAGGTCGACAATTCTGACACCATCGAGCGGTCCCGGCATATGGCATCCTCCCTAGCCCGGATTATCGCGCTTTTACCGCAGAATGGAACGGACGCTTACACCCGTACTTCCAAACCTTCTTCGACCCGCCGTACCGATTGGGACAGCACCGTCATCAGCAATATCGCGGTCACGAACGCAGCGCCCGCGACCATCAATGCGGTGGCGACGTCGTAGCGCTCGGCGATGATGCTGATCGGGATGACGCCCAACGGCATCAGACCGTGGGACATCATGTCGATGCTCATGATGCGACCACGCATGTGCGAGTCTATCTGTAGCTGCAAGAGTCCTCGATTGAGCGACATGTTCCAGGAACTGAGCCAACCAATGCAACCGACCATGGCCGCAGCAAAGTAGATCGTCTGCGCCCACCCCACCGCAATCGTAAAGGCTCCCCATCCCACACAGGTCGCAATCAACCAAGCGCCCTTGTGGCGCAATTCGCCCATCGCCGCTAACATCAGCGAACCGATGATCGCTCCCACACCCATCGACGACATGAGCAAGCCGAGATCTTCCGGTCCGCCGCCGAGAATGTCTTCATTGAACGCTGGTAACAAGGTATTCAACGGCATGCCGAAAAGAAACGGCACAACGGACAACAGAATGAGGCCGAATACCGGCGGATTGCTCCATACGTAACGCAATCCATCCGCCACATCGGTGAGCGCACTCTTATCATCCGGTTCTTTCACCATGCCCCGGGCGGACACCAACAACATGGTCGCCGCGGAAACGAAGTAGAGGCTGGCGATAATGAAATAGACGATCCCCACCCCGTAGGTCGACGAGGTATCGCCTGCAGCAACGAAGGCGATCATGAATCCGGCAAAGGCCGGCCCGACGATGCGCGAGAGGTTCCAACTGGTCGTGGTGAGCGCCATGGCGGTAAAGATCAGCCGTTCCGGTATAAGTTCGGGCACGAACGCTTGTCTCGCGGGCATGGACAGCGCAAGCACCGTGCCGTTGAAGAATCCGAACCAGATGAAGTCCCAGAATTCGATACGGTCGGTAAAGATGATGAGACCGAACACGATCGTGGCGATACAATTCATGCTTTGCGCGAGCACGATGATGCGTTTCTTCGGGATACGATCGGCCATCACGCCGCCCCACAATGAAAACGCTACTTGCGGAACCATGAACGACAAAGTTACCCATGCCAGGTCCAAGGCGGACGAGGTGAGCGTGTAGACCAACCAGCCTCGCGCGATGATCTGCATGTTCATCGCGAACGACGAACCCAGGCTACCGATCCACAACCACCGGAAATCCCGTACTTGCAGAGCGGTAAAGATGTCGCGAGCGGCCAAAAAGTCTTCCGAATGGAAACCCGCCATGCTAGCACAGCCAGTCAAGCCGGTTCCGAGGAGGCCGAGCGGCTAGGAATAATCCGGGCTAGTAGTCGAGGCGATACGTTTGTCCGTCTCGAACGACGCGCCCGGCGGTTGGCGCAGCGAAATGCGTGCCGATGATCAAGACCGGTCGGTCGGCATAGCGGTCCAGGAATTCTTCGCGGGTTGCCGCGCTTGCGGCTTGATCGTAATCGGCCGTTGATGACCACTCGGGATGCGCCATCTGGCAAGGGTGATGGATCATGTCACCCGTGATGATCGCCTCCTCGCCGCGGGAAGCGATGTGCACGCTAACATGTCCTGGGGTATGCCCCGGGGTCGGCTCGAACCACACTTCATCGTTCACCCGGTGACTGGGCCCGACCAAATCGGCAAGGCCTGCATCGAAAATCGGCTGTACTGAATCCTCAATCACCGGTCCGAATTCCTGTGTTTCTTCCCGCCAATAGGCCCATTCGTCCTCGGCAAAAAGGTAACGAGCGTTGGCGAACGTCGGTTGCCAACTTCCGTCCACCCAGCGCGTATTCCAACCGACATGGTCTACGTGCATGTGCGTGCAGAGCACGGTGTCGACCTGTTCGACCTGGAAACCGGCCGTACTGAACCTCTCGAGAAAATCACTCTGCATCTTGTTCCAGCGCGGATACGTGCGCTGCTTGTCGTTGCCGATGCAGGTATCCACCATGAGTGTCTGATCCTGCGATTGGATCACCAGCGAGTGTATCGACAAGACGATCTTGTGCTCATCATCGACAAAAGGACTCAGCCAAGACATCGCCCGGAGCACGTCGGGCGTCGCCTGCGGCAGCAGGTACGGGCCCAACGAGGCGGTCGTGAGTTCCACGATTTGCGTGATGCGTACGTCGCCGATCTGCCAACTCAACATGCGTTTCCCCAATCCACCCGTTGAGCGTTGCAAAAACTCATCCCATGGTCAAATATCTGTGCATTCGAACATTTGAGAGAGGAGCGGTATGAAGTATGGGGACATCGAGGTTACGCGGCCGGCCGATCACGTAGCACTACTCGAGATACAACGGCCACCCAACAACTTCTTCGACACCGCGCTGATCAACGACATGGGCGACGCTTTCGAGGCCCTGGACGATGACATGCAGGTACGCGCATTGGTGCTCGCCTCTGACGGCAAGCATTTCTGTGCCGGGGCCAACTTCGGCGACCGCTCGGAACGGACCCAACGTGAAACCCGTACCGAATCGGACGGTAATCCGCTCTACAGTGCGGCCGTGAGGCTGTTCGCCTGCAAGAAACCGGTGATCGCCGCCATCCAAGGCGCCGCCGTGGGCGGCGGATTCGGGCTCGCTGTGATGCCGGATTTCCGGGTGGTTTGTCCCGAAGCACGGTTTGCCGCCAATTTCGTGAAGCTCGGTTTTCACCCCGGCTTTGGGCTCACCTACACGCTGCCCAAGCTGATCGGTCAGCAGAAAGCCAACCTGATGTTCCTCACCGGGCAACGCGTGACCGGAGAACTCGCCTACCAGTGGGGTTTGGCCGACGTGCTCACCGATCGAGACACGTTGCGCGAAGAAGCGTTGAAGCTCGCATCCGAGATCGCCGAGAATGCACCGCTTGCCATCATGTCGGTGCGCGCGACGATGCGCCAAGGTATCGCTGACGCGGTGAAAAAACAGACGGATCATGAGTTTGTCGAGCAGCATCGACTGCAAAAGACGGAAGATCATAAGGAAGGCGTGCGCGCCGTGGCCGAAAGGCGTCCAGGCAACTTTCAAGGGCGTTGATGGCCGGGCGCGCTGCGTGCGCGCCGTGGCCGAAAGGCGTCCAGGCAACTTTCAAGGGCGTTGAAGTTTGGGGTCAGACCCTGGGTCAGACCCCAAACTTCCCTCCGACCCCAGACTTCGGGCATCCAGCGCCGCGCGAATTTCTCGATGGGCTGTTTCGTCTAGCTTGAAACGACTGAAAAGCGCGGCGCCGATCAGATAGCAAACCAACGGCAGCAGCCCGTATAGCGAGACCATGGCAAGTTGCACTTGCATGGTCTGGGGCTCGTTTGGCACGAAGCCGGCAAACTGGAGAACAAATCCGGTCAGCAACAGCATCACGCCCATGGCGCTTTTATAGGTGAAGTTCCAGGCGGCAAAATACGATCCCTCTTTGC
>JAPUIA010000306.1 GCA_027297435.1 Gammaproteobacteria bacterium
GGTTAACCTCACATTCGGGAATTCGGGCAAGACCATGCGCGGTCGCAGGATACCTTCAGTAGGTTGAAGGTATTACGACGTTATTGTGACGTACCTCACATGCCGGGTGCGCCTCCAAGATAGGACTGTTTGCATTGCAAGTGCCTCAAACAACCTGACCGCGCGACCTCGTAAACCTCTAGAATACTATCTGTCACTTGACCGATAGTCGATTGACTGATAGTTTCGAGCCACAGCCATTCCTGGAGCCGACCGTGGACTCGGACATCGCTTCGCACCTCCCACTCAACCCGCGTGACTATCTCATTCTCTTCTCGTTGACCGCAGGCGAGCGGCACGGGTATGGGTTGATCAAAGACGTAGAGAACCAAACCGGTGGAGACGTGCTACTCGACCCGGCGAACCTGTATCGCTCAATGAAACGGTTGATGAAGGAAGGGTTCGTAATGGAATCCGAGCGTCGACGCGCTCCCCACGCGGGCGACGAACGCCGGCGTTACTACGCCATCACGAAGCTCGGACGCCGCGTGGTGAAGGCCGAGGCCACCCGGTTGGATCGGTTGGCTACCCTGGCGCGGTCGCGCAATCTCATTTCCGAAGATGAGCGGCCGGCATGATGCCCGGACAACGTGGTATCGCGTTTTCCGAGGCGATGTACCGCAGGTTGTTGTGGATGTTGCCCCGAGACTTTCGTTCGGCGTTTGAGCAGGACATCATCGAATCGTATCGGGACCTGTGCCGCGAGTCTTACGCGCGCGGTCGGATGCAGGCAGTTGCCGCATTGTGGGCACGGTCCGCGTTCCGGCTCGCAGGGTGCGGCATTCGCGAGCGACTGAGCCTGATCCAGGATAGCTCGGCCAGCTCTTCCCACGATCCGATCGGCCGACGCACGCTTGGGGTCCGCGAATTGATCGCCCGCATCGCGCAGGACGCTCACCTAGCAATCCGTTCCTACGTCAAGACCCCGGGATTTGCCGTGACCGCAGTGGCCATCATCGCGCTGGGCGTCGGGGCAACCACGACCATCTACAGCGTGGTCGACGGCGTCGTCCTCAAGCAACTGCCCTACCCCGAGTCCGGACGGCTGGTGTACTTCGATAACCCATCCCATTCACCCCCCCTCTTCAGAGATTGGCAAGACCGCACCCAATCCTTTGCATCGATGGGAGGTGCTTGGGACCGTGACATCGATCTCACCAAGGCCGGCGAGCCGGAGAAGTTGGACGGGGCATTGGTCAGTCGAGAATTTTTCACCCTCTTCGGCGCCGAGCCTTTCATCGGCCGACTATTCACGAACGACGACTTCCAAGACCAACCCCGTGTGGTGGTGCTCGACCACGGTTTGTGGCAACGACGATTTGGTGGCGACGAGTCAATCCTCGGGACGGCGGTTACGCTGGGTGGTGCATCGCTGATAGTCGTGGGTGTGCTCGATCCGATATTCGTGTTACCCCAGGGCATCGTACGATCCAATACGGACGTGTGGCTGCCGTTAGATGTGACGCGGCCCGACATCCAAGACCGCGGGCTCTATATCCTCGGGGTCGTTGCGCGTCTCAAACCCGACGTTACCCTCGAGACCGCGCATGCGGAGTTGAGCCTGGTGGCCGAAGCGTTGGCCGAGGAGTTCCCGGACCAGTACCGGCGACGGGACGGTTCTACGAGGCCCATGACCGTTTCGCCGCTTCGAGAAGCCCTGGTGGAGCGTCACGGTGGGATGCTGTTCATTCTGCTTGGCGCGGTTGGATTGATGCTGGTCATCGCGTGCGCCAACGTAGCCAACTTGTTCCTTGCACGCGGTACCGATCGCGAACGAGAGATGGCTTTGCGCGCGGCATTGGGCGCGGGGCGCGGGCGCCTCGTCACCCAGCTCCTCACCGAAAGCGTCGTTCTGGCATTGGTGGGCGGGACGCTCGGAGTGGCGTTTGCTTTCTTGGGCGTCCGCGGATTCGAAACACTCAACGCCGGTCTCAATATCCCACGGATGGACGAAGTGGGCATCGATTTGCGCGTGCTCGGATTCGCGCTAGCCGTCTCGACCCTTACTGGCGTGGCGTTTGGTCTCTTTCCGGCCTGGCAGGCTTCGCGCACCGATGTGACCCAGGCGCTCAAGGAGTCGTCGGCCACGCCCGGTGGCGGTCGCAACAGAGTCCGCAGCACGTTGGTGGTTGCGGAAATCGCCCTCGCATTGATCCTGCTCGTCGGAGCGGGATTGCTGTTCAATAGCTTTTTGCATCGGATCCGCGTGGATCCGGGGTTCGATCCCGAGCGCCTGGTGATCGTGCCCCTGATCTTGAATGGTGACACCTTCACGGACGAAGGGCGTCAGCAGTTTGCGCGGGCCGTCATGGAGCAGGTCGA
Organism: Gammaproteobacteria bacterium; assembly: GCA_027297435.1. GTDB lineage: Bacteria > Pseudomonadota > Gammaproteobacteria > Pseudomonadales > Azotimanducaceae > Azophilus. The sequence goes on from JAPUIA010000306.1 coordinate 2,362, forward strand.
AGGCATCCCGGGAATTCGCGAAGCGACTTTCGGGGTCACCGTGCCACTGATGTATTATGGCCCGAGTCGCTGCTGCTGGAGGACCAGCGGATTCCGGACCGACATGGGTGAAGAACCCGAAGGCGCGACGATGGTCCACCCCGTCTCGATCAACTACTTCACCGTCTTGCAGGCAAACCTGCGCGGTCGAGAGTTCGTACGTGCAGACGCGAACACCACGCCCGTAGCTACCGTGATTTCCGACGCACTGGCCGAGCGCTTGTTCCCGGGAATCGATCCAATGGGACACACCTTCCGCGGCCGGGACACGGAGTTCGTTGTCGTGGGAGAGGTCTCGGGTCTACACCATTGGGGTCTGGACGAAGACATTGAATTCGAGATGTTCGTACCCTACGAGGTCTTCGGTGGAGAATTTCGCAGGCTGAACATCATGGTACGCACCAGTGCAGAACCGACCGCCGTCGCACATGCGTTGCGACAAGCCGTTTGGGCAGTGGAGCCCGATCTGCCGGTAGATGAAATAGTCACGATGCGGCAGCGTATCGCGACCTCGATGACTGGGCCAAGAGTGCTCTCCACCCTGTTGTTGACCTTCGCCACCCTCGCAATTCTCCTGGCCGCCGGAGGGATTTACGGATCGACCCTCTACACGGTCGGTCAGCGACAGCGCGAGCTTGGTATTCGACTGGCATTGGGAGCTCGTTCAGGCCAGGTCGTTGGCATGGTCGTGCGGCAAGGAGCGTTGCTGGCACTGATCGGCATCGCATTAGGCACCGCGGGCGCTGTTGGGCTGTCCCGGCTGCTGAACCGGCTCGTCTTCGGCATTACGACGACCGACCTTCCCAC
>JAPUIA010000307.1 GCA_027297435.1 Gammaproteobacteria bacterium
CCAGCAAGCGCCGCAACCTCCGGGTCGATCCACGCATCGGCGTTGATGGCTTCGTTCGAGTAGGACAGTTCCAGCGAGAGGTTTTCCGGCCCTGCAAAGTAGATAGATTTACAAAATCCGTGGTCTATCGGTCCCATGACCGGAACGTCTCGCGAGCGAATACGATCGCGCATGGCCATCAACTCTGTATCGTCGTCGACACGGAATGCGACGTGTTGCATCACCCCGCCGGCGCACGGCGCCCCGGGGTTGCCGGAATGCGTCACGCCAAGCTCGGACTGAATGCCGCCAATCTTTTCGTTTTGCACGAATGCCACACAACTCTCGTCGTTCATACGCAGAAACCCGTGCCACGTCTTCTCCACGCCGTGCATCCAATAGAGCGCCACCAGTTCCATGCCTAACACGTCGGTAAAAAACTCGATCTGCGCTTTCATGTTGGATGTGCAAATCGCCATATGATGCAAACCCGTCAACTTGTTCATTGCACTTGTTCTCCTTGAAACGTTCCCTTCGCCCGCCACAGGCCCACCGTCGGCACCAAGAATACGGCGGCCGCAAGCAGTCCGAACATTGGTCCTGACCCACGTGAATCGACCAGACTCCACACTAGCATCCCAATCGCTATCTGCGCGGTATAGACCGCCGCCCAGGGCCACATCCACCGCGCCATCTTCCAAAATCCGTACGCGCCGGCGCCGTAGATGAGCCAATGCAGCGGTTCGGTCGCCTTGGCCCACCAGCCGTGCAGGACGAATCCGAACCAAACCTCTTCGTCGACCGCGACCGGTTTCCAGAATACGTCATACGGCATATAGATGAACGTCATGTAAAGACAAAACATAAAGATCAAGTTCATCCACCAGCTGCGCTTCGCCCATTCGGCGCGGATATCGTAAGCCACGGTAGGCTCCCTAAGCTGTTCGAGTGCTCTTGGTGCCAATTTTGTCACCATTTGCAACGCCCGAAAACTGCGATCATCATGGCCGGTCCGGGGAGGACGCACAAGAACACGCCCCTGCCCGATCGTGAGGGCCCCGAGATCATCCAGCACAGAACCTATTCGACGTGAGCGATCACCTTGTCTGTTTGACCTTCGACTTCGACACCGTGGCAATCTGGCTGGCGAGCGGTCAAACGACACCCACACCAATATCGCGCGGTGAGTTTGGCGTGGTGGCTGCCGACCGGCTCGTGCGCCTGTTCGATGACCTCGACATTCAAACCACTTGGTTCGTCCCCGGCATCACCATCGACACCTTCGAAGGCGCTTGCCGAGCCGTGGCGGAAGCCGGCCATGAGATCGCGCACCACGGTTACGACCACGTATCACCACAATCCCTGACCGAGGCGGAAGAACTCGATCAGCTGCGCCGCGGCAACGACGCCATCGCGCGTATCGCCGGCCAACCCGCGCGCGGTTACCGATCTCCCGCCTGGGATCTAAGCCCACATACGGTTAACCTATTAATAGAAGAAGGTTTTGTCTACGACAGCAGCTTGATGGGCCATGACTACTTGCCTTATCGGGCTAGATCCGGAGACAAGATCGAACCCGGCCAACCCATCCGCTTTGGATCGGAGTCCGCACTTTGGGAACTACCGATAAGCTGGTCGCTGGACGATTTCCCACATTTTGAGTACTACCGCGGCGGCGGCCTGCGTGCTGCGAGTGGCGTGCTCGAAAACTGGCTGGACGACTTTGTGTATATGACCGAACACTATGCTTGGGGCGTAGTGACCTACACCTTTCATCCGTTTGTGATTGGCCGCGGGCATCGCATGAAGGTACTCGAGAATCTCATCGATCAACTATTGCAACACGGCGCCCGATTTCTGACGGCCGAGCAAGCGATCTCGGCCAGCGCTGCTCATCGGGCGGATTGATTTGCCGAGATCATCAAGCGACACTCAGGCATGAAGGGAGGAAGTCGCTCATGAGTCAAACCATCGAGCTTGGACAGGCAGCCACGGGACCGCTCGCTGGCGTGCGTATTGTCGATCTCACGACGATTTATTCCGGACCCATCGCCACGTCGATCCTCGGCGATCAGGGCGCGGACGTCATCAAAATCGAATCCGCTGCCGGAGACCTCATGCGCAAAGGTAGGCCCGCGCGGAATCGCGTGACCGGCGCGTTCGCGATGATGAATCGCAACAAGCGATCGGTCGTGCTCGATATTCGCAAAGACGCGGGACGCGAAGCGCTGATTAAGCTCATCGCCGTGTCGGACGTGCTGATCGAGAACTTTCGCCCGGACGTCATGGCGCGCTTGCGTCTGAGCTTCGAGGAGGTGCGTGAGCACAATCCACGCATAATCTACGTTTCGATCAACGGCGTCGGTGCCTCGGGACCCTACGCCAAGCGACGCGTCTACGATGCGGTGATACAGGCCATCTCCGGTATGGCGGCGATACAAGCCAATCCCGCCGATGGCACGCCAAACATGATCAACACGCTGATCTGCGACAAGATCACCTCCTTAGCGGCATCGCAAAGCATTACCGCGGCCTTGTACGCTCGCGAACGCACCGGCACAGGACAGCGCATCGAACTCAGCATGCTGGATGCCAGCTTGTTCTTCCTTTGGCCCGACGGTATGAGCAACTTCACGTTTATGGGAGAGGATATCGAAACCGCCCCTTATCTCGATCACAGCATCTTCGTTCGGCAAACGGCGGACGGACACGTGGCCGTAATGCCGGTCAAACCGGCCGAATGGGAAGGTGCATTTCGCGCGCTCGAGCTGCCGAATTTACTAGAAGACGAACGCTTCAATTCAATCGATGCACGCTTTGCCAACATGGACGCCTGGCAACAGATCATCAACGACGCCTATCAACAATTCACGACGTCGGAAATCTGCGAACGTCTCGAGGCGGAGGACGTTCCCTACTCGCACATCAATGGCCGTGATGCGGTCATCGACGATCCACAGATAGACGCTATGGATGCGCTATGGGAGTTTGAGCATCCGATCGCCGGACCCATGCGGCAGCCACGACCGTCCGCTCAGTTTCACGACACTCCGTCAAACCTGCGACGTGCGTCTCCAGGCCTCGGAGAACACACCGACGAGGTGTTGGCCGAACTGGGATACACAGACACCGAGATCGAGGCCATGCGCGATGCGGAAATTCTTGGAGTCCGCGACGACACCGAAGCGGATACCAACGCGACGTAGAGATACGATGGAGAACAAAAACTGGATGCCGTAGCCCTCAAACAAACGCTCAAGGACGGTGGCCGGGTATTCGGCTGCATGCTGTCGGCGATGGCATCGACACGCTTCGCCAGCGCCCTGGCTGGCAGCACGCTCGACTATGCGATCATCGATACCGAACACGGATCACGCGACCGGGCAGAAATTCAGCAGTTGTGCACGATGTTGCGGCAGATCGACATCACGCCCGTCGTACGCGTGCCGGTCCCAAAATCGGAATGGGTCGCGATGGCGCTGGATGCGGGCAGCGCCGGGATTCTAGTGCCTTACTGCGAGACGGTCGAAGAAGTGGAGGCCGTCGTCGCGACGGCGAAATGGCACCCGTTGAAAGGCGCATACCTCAAGCGCGCCATTCGTGAAGATGCGCTGCCGAGCGAGGCGTCTCGCGCCTACCTGGAACGACGACACAAGCACACCTTCGTGATCATCGGAATCGAATCGCAACCGGGCGTCGAAAACCTGGATGCCATACTAAACGTCGGGAACATCGATGGAGTGTTCATCGGGCCCAACGACCTGTCGACCTCCCTCGGAATTCCGGACGACTACGCCAATCCGAAATACCTCGAGGTCGTCAAAGACATCATCAATCGTTGCGAGGCCGTCGGCGTGCCCGTGATGGTGCATCAGCAGACCATCGAAACCTCAACCATGGCGATCGAGTTGGGCGCGCGTTTCGTGTTGCATGCCATGGACAGCAACCTTCTACAACGCGCCCTGCAGACCGAGATGAACCAACTGCGCGAATTTGCCGGCGAGTTGCAATCGTCTCCTGCTCCGCAGGAGCAGATGACTATCCGAGATACGATCGACGTCGCATGACCGGCAGGCGTTGCCTAACGCTAGCCCGAACTCCGCCCGACCGTTTCCCCATCGAGCGCGATGCGAAGCTCGTCCTCGCCTTCTAGGTAGGCCGACAACACCGGATGATCAATGGAGTCGATCAAATCGGTCACAACGTCCTTCACACAATCGGTCGTACCTCGAAGGTCTCGCGAACGAGCGTAGGTGGGGCAGTGATTGGTTGCGAGCGATCGAATCCGTCGATGCAGCGCCTTCACGGTTTCTACCGATTCGAAGTCAGCTTCTGTGTAGGACAATACGTATTGAGAGTCGTCTGCCGAAGCGGTGGCGGCCACCACGACAAAAAGGGTGGCAAAAAGGGACTTTTTCATTCCGGTGCTCCTAGTTTTTCATGTGACTATCTATATAGATGCACCAACCCCTAGAAAGGTCGCGAAAAAAGTTTGGAGGATTTGATTTGCAACGCCACCCGTCGCGTTTGGGTGCCCGCAGGTCCCGGTTCATCGTTTCGGCTCACGAAGTCGGTGTATCGCGATCCCAAGGCGCCGGTAGGCGATGCTTGATCACCACCAGAACGACGAAGAGCAGGATTTCGTCGAGGACGAAAAACCAGCCGTCGATGCCGCCTAGAAGCCAAACGAGCGTTTGTACGGCGCTCACCCAGACAAAATCGTACAGCTGATCGCGGCAGATTTTGCACACCGGGAAACCCAGCCATCTCAGCGACGTTTGCATTCGGCAAAACCAGCAACGACGCTCAATTGTTGTATTCATGAGGCTATCAACGTGTGTTCTTTACGGCGAACATTATCGCCATTGGTTTTCGAGATGCCCAGTGACGCGTTGAGCATGCCTACAGGTCTTTGGAGGTGTTGCTCTACCAGTGTGCACGTTCCTTGTCGCGCAGGCTGGTCATTTCCTGCCGTTTAGCTGAAACTCGGTCGCCGGGAGAGACTGAAATCGAGACACACAAGCATGCACACGTGCGGGTGTTGCTGGTTTCACGTCGAAATACCTAAATGTGAATTTCGTTTGACGGGAGATCAACGTGAAAACAAATAAACCGATCAGGATGCTGGCGTGCCTAATGGCACTAGGATTGGCATTCTCAGGATTCGCTACACAGGCGGCAGACGCCCCGCCATCGGTGCTGCTGGAGACCTTCGCCTGCAGCTACCATGACGGCAAAGACATGGACGACCTGTTGGCCGCGCGTGACTACATGGTCAAGCAGGCGGACAAGGCCGGTGTCTCACTTGCGCCCAGTTACGTCTGGTCGCGGTTTAAGGGTGGCCCCGACCTAGACACCATCTGGTTCACGGTGCACGAAGACCTGACTGCCTTTGCGGCGGAAAGCGAAGCGTTTGGCGCCGCACCGGAACTGGCCGGCGTTAACGCACGCTTCGGAACAGTTGCATCTTGCGAATCCAACATCGCGATGGCCCGACCGATTTTTGAAGGCAGTGAAGCAGAACCGACCGGGGGACCAGCATTCATCTCTTCGAACGCATGTATGCTTCGAGACGGGGTTGGCGCTGCCGATCTAGCCGATCTCGAAGGCCATATCAACGGTGTTCTAGGGGGCATCAGTGCCTACAACAAGATGACATTCATTTCTGCAACGCCGATTACCTCTGGTCCTAATTCGGCCGACCTGTATCTGTTTGCCATCAATGAGAGCCAGAGCGCGTGGGCTGCTGGCATAGCTGCCTTCCAGGCTTCGGCAGGTGGGCCTGCCCTTGGTCGGCACTTCAATTCAGTGTTGGATTGCGACACCTCTCTGTGGTTTTCCCAACAAGTGGTTGGTGGCGAAGACTAGAACTAGGCCTCGCCCATGACGTGATCGAAGTGGTTGGTGGCGTCGGATTCTTCCCGCACGCCAACCACACCGGCCGGTTGGATCGACAAGGCTGACAACCTTCCGCACGGTCATATGCGTTGCGGACATCATCGGAGGTGACCAACGCCATGCCGGGCGGCAGCCGCTGAAAGTCGCACCGATCGTAATTCGTCCTATTGTTCTAGAAACAAGTGATTGGGGGGTATCAAACGAACCGCAGAAAGTTCATCCGCAATAGCAGCCTGCTGTCCGGCTCCATGTTTCTACCTGCCAACGGTTGACCCTCGAATTGCTTGCGTATTTTGGCGTATCTGCAGCGCTAGGTACGCCAGCGTCGCTAACGTCGCAATCGCAGCGACCAATCCCCCGAGATTACCTAAGTCCTGCAAGTCCAATGATTGACTCCCTGTTGGCGCCTAAATTGCTAGATGGTCATAGTACGCGAGCACACTGCGAAGGCGAGGTGTCACTTTTTCGTCGCTACTTAATCCGATGGCTGCTTCCGGCCCGGCTGCTTGCGACCCACAACAGCCATACCCTCTCGTTGGTTACCGACTAGTCTACGGATTCGACTGAATAAACTGGTGGATTAACGCGACTAGAATTTCCGGTATGTCTTCCTGACAGAAATGACCCGCCTGATCAAAAGTGTTGATAGGCGCGTTGGGAAATAGTCCCTTGAAGTCTGCAATGGCGTTTTCTGGTCTGATCGCTTTGTCTTGCATGCCAACTGCCAACATCGCGGGCTTAGTCTTTACCGCTTCGAGATTGCCTGTTTCGAGCCCTGCCATGATGTAAGGGAACGCGCGTCCGAGGTGAACGTCGAGCGGAAATTCAATGCCGCCAATACACGCAGCACGATCTGGAAAGGGCGCTGAATACGCTTTGATCCAAGTTTCATTGACTGCAGCGGAGTTCTCGAAACCAATGATTTTCATTACCGATAGAATTGTTGAGCCCAACTCGCCAAGAATACCGTTCAAGGTCCCGTCGTCATGATGCTTTGCGATCCACTTGAACCAGTTCGTAAGTTCGGGATTCACCGCATCCCCGCCGTAGGCAAAAAGCGTGTTCATCAACACAACTCGCTTCACTCTATCCGGGTGACGAATCGTGTAGGCGCCCGTCATCGGTCCACCCCAGTCCTGACAGACGAAGGTTATGTCCGTTACGTTTAGATCGTCGAGCAAGCTGGCCAGGTTTTCAACGTGCGTTTGCAGCGTGTAGGTTTTGTCTTGTGGCGTTTCGCTTTTACCAAAGCCCATGTGATCTGGCACGATGACGCGATAGTGCTCTGACAGTGAGGGTATGAAGTTGCGGTATAAATATCCCCAGGTCGGTTCGCCGTGCAGACAGACCACGACTTCTGCATCTCGAGGTCCTTCGTCGACGTAGTGCTGCCGAAAACCGGCGCTATTGGTGTAATGAGGCTGAAATGGCCAGGTGCCATCAAAGGTTTCGTCTGCATCGATCATGTTGCGAATTTCCTGGGTTTCTGACCCCTAGCGTTTGTCTGATAGGAATGGGAGAGAAAAAGTAACTCGAATGAGGGTCCCCCTGCAATGACTGAGATGACCGCTCCTGGCAATCGATGCCTATCTGAGCGTCTGCTATACCCCCGTTTGCCGCCCCATGAGCTGAAGAAACGCTGTGACAAGGTTGAGCGGTTACAGCACGGGGTACACTGTCTCTCGAAATAACTAACACGATTGCAACGGATATGATCAATTATGACGGTACAGCAGTGCTGGTGACCGGCGCCGCATCTGGCATTGGTGAGGCATTGGCGGCGGCATTCAGTGCGCGTGGAGCGCGAGTCATTTGCGCGGATGTGGACATTGCTGGTGCTGAAGAGACTGCCGCTTCCACTGGCAACGCTGGACTAGCAATTGAGTGTGATCTTGCCGACCCTAATGCGGCAGCGAAATTGGTTGAACAAAGTTTTGCTGTTTCAAACCGGCTTGACCTTGTTTGCTCGAATGCCGGTATTGGGCATCGGGGCAGCGTCACCGAAGAAGAGATGAGCGGCAGCGCAGCCTTGTCTCGTCTGTTTGAGATTAATTTTTATGCGGGCCTAAAGATCGCCCAAGCCTATACTCAAATTCTGGAACAAAATGGCCAACGTGGCCGCCTCATGGTAACGGCGTCTGAAAATTCGCTTAGCGTTCCTGAAGCCGTAAAGACCGGAAAGATGGCGTTTTATGGCGCGACTAAACACGCGCTTCTTGTAGCGCTTGAATGGATGCACATTGATCAAAAAGATGGTCCTCTGGATTTGCATGTGCTTCTGCCTGGTGCTGTCTACACACCCTTGCTGGCCAGAGCATTACCTGACCCCTCGATGGCCCCACCTGAGCTTGAGTTGATTTCCGCAGAACGCTGCGCGGAAGTCGCCCT
>JAPUIA010000308.1 GCA_027297435.1 Gammaproteobacteria bacterium
CGCGGTCATCAACAAGTACAACCTCTATGCCGACAAGAGACAAAAAGCGACCACAGAAAGGATTCTCGAGCGTATGCGCGGGGACATTAACTTGGACATGACGAGCGCGAACGTGGTCGACCCGCGCAACAGCAGACAGACCCAGGCGACCATCGCCTTCACGCTATCCTACGACAGTGAATCGCCCGAGCGTGCACAAATGGTCGCAAACGAACTCACCTCGTTGTACTTGAGCGAGAACCTCAGGTCACGTGCGCAGATGGCAGCGGAGGCCTCCCAGTTCCTGGCCGATGAGGCGAACAAGCTGAGCAGAAAAATCTCTGAACTCGAGGTGAAGCTTGCCGATTTCAAACAGAAAAACTTCGCACGCCTTCCGGAAATGGCACAGCTGAATCTTCAATTGATGGAGCGAACTGAAAGCGAACTAAGGGAGACGGAAAGTAAGGCCCGTTCGTTACAAGAACGCAAGATTTACCTGGAGTCCGAATTAGCGCAACTCAGCCCGAACGCGACTCTGATCTCGGCCGGCGGCGAACGAAGCCTCAGTGCAACAGACCGCCTGAAAGCGCTAGAGGCGCAATACCTCAGTGTATCTGCGGCGTACGGGCCCGACTACCCCGACCTCGCAAAGCTGCGTAGGGAAATCGAGGGGCTCAAAAAAGTCGTGCACAGCAAGGATAACACGAGCGAACTGAAAACCCAGCTCGGCGCTCTGCGCGCTGACCTGGCAGTGGCACGTGAAAAATACTCCGATGATCATCCCGACGTGGAAAAGCTTGAGAGGTCTGTGGCCAGTCTCGAGGACGAATTGAAGAAGGCTGCCACGGCTCCGAAGGCGTCACCAACTATGTCCCAGCCCGACAACCCGGCGTACATTCAACTCCGGGCACAGCTGCAGGCTACTAACGCTGAGCTCGGTGCGCTTGGGGGTCAGCACCAGGGCTTGAAGGCCAAACTCGACACGCTCGAGCAGCGCCTCTTCGAGACCCCGCAGGTTGAACGTGAATACCGTGTGCTGACCCGTGACTATGAGAACACCAGCGCGAAATACCAGGAAATATATGCGAAACTGATGGAGGCTCAGTTGTCGGAGGCCCTCGAAACGGAACGCAAGGGCGAGCGTTTTTCGTTGCTCGAACCACCGCTACTCCCGGAACAACCCATAAGGCCGAATCGTATGGGCATTTTGTTCCTCGGGTTTGTCTTTTCGATTGCCGGCGGTATCGGTAGTATGGCTGTCGCTGAAACCATGGACCACGCCGTACGGGGCGCCAAGGGTATCACCACCCTGCTGCACAAGCCGCCATTGGGGGTTATCCCCTATATAAAGAACGAGGAAGATGCCCGGCGCGAAACAACGCGCGCGGTGTGGATGGCCGCGCTGCTAATCATAGGTCTTCCGTTGATGATATTATTTGTGCATTTGCTGGTCATGCCGCTGGATGTATTGTGGTTTACCGCACTGCGGCGCCTCGAGCTATAGGCAAAAGACCAGAAATTAGACAACTATCTCCCAAGGAATAATCTGTCAATAACGAAATTGTTTGAAAGCAATAAAAACATGCCTCCTAGGCAGAGATTACCGGCTCTCATGGGTGCAAAGTCGAACTTCTTGGGATTTTGGCCATCGGGGTGCCGGGGGACAAGCTTATCAGATGCTCCCCGCAATATGGCACACCATGGTGGTAGCGTGCCTGGCGATCGTGAAGTAAAGGCGTTTGATAATCTCACAGTAAGAGCTCACCTATCTATATACGAATATGGAACGCTATAAGAAAGCATTGGAAAGCGCGCGGCGGCAACGACAGACGGCGGCCAGTACCGAGCATTCAGCGGCGCTAAGTACAACGGCGACGCCACCGCCTCAGTCAGGAATTGTCTACACGCAAACGCGGATGATCCAGGTCGCTCCGGAAATTGTCCGTAAAAACCGCGTCATTGCCGGCATTGCAGATGATGACCCTGCCACTTCCACGGCCTACAAGATGCTGCGCACTCAGGTGTTGCAGCAGCTGCGCCAGAACGGCTGGCACACCCTGGCGATCACCAGTCCGGTTGCGGATGAAGGGAAAACCCTGACGGCGGTGAACCTCGCCATCAGCCTGGCCATGGAAGTGACCCACACGGTGCTGCTTGTCGATTCAGAACTGCGTCGGCCGAGCATTCATAAGTGCTTTGGATTCACACCAGAAAGGGGTTTGACCGATTACTTGCTCGAAGAAACGCCGTTGCCCGAAATTTTGGTACACCCTGGAATCGAACGACTGGTGCTTCTGCCCGGCGGCAAGCCGGTGAACAATCCGTCCGAGATGCTCTCTTCACCGAGAATGGGCAAGCTTGTCGATGAGCTGAAATCACGTTATCCCAAGCGCATAGTGCTTTTTGACTTGCCGCCGATGCTTCTGGCTGACGATGCCTTGGCGTTTTCACCTTATGTCGATGCGTTCCTGGTGGTAGTGGAAGACGGCAAAACGCAGAGGGAAGAGATTACACGGACCCTTGATATGTTGCAGGGTAGCAACGTACTTGGGACGATTCTCAACAAAGCCGGCGATATTGGCCAAGCATACTACTACTAACGGGCTCACCTGGACACAAAGCTTATGTACGAGTCGTTCTACGAATTCCGGGAAAAACCCTTCTCCCTCCTCCCCGACCCGGAATTCCTTTACCTGGGAGAGACGCACAGCACGGCGTTGACCATGCTGGAAACCGGACTGATGAATCTGGCCGGTATCACTGTCATCACCGGTGAGATCGGGTGCGGCAAAACCACCCTTATCCGTTACCTGCTCAGCAAAATGGAACAGGATACAACCGTAGGCCTGATCTCGAATACCCACCGTTCCTTCGGAGAACTGATGCCATGGGTCTTGCTTGCCTACGGCCTGGAATACCGCAACAAGGAAAAGGCTGAACGGTACGAAGCGTTTGTGAACTTTTTGATTCAAGAGTACGCACAAGGCCGGCGCACGGTCCTGATAATCGACGAAGCGCAGAACCTGGCCAGCGAACTGCTCGAAGAGCTCCGCACGCTTTCCAATATCAATGCTGATAAGGACCAGGTGCTGCAATTGATCTTGGTTGGGCAGCCCGAGATTCGCGATATACTGCGCAGCCCGAATCTCGAACAGTTCGCACAGCGCATTGCCGTTGACTACCATCTGGAAGCACTAGGATCGGAAGAAACGTGCGACTATATCCAGCATCGGCTAAGAGTGGCCGGCGGCGATCCGTCATTGTTCGATGCGGCTGCCTGCGACGTGGTGTACCAGCACAGCCGGGGGATCCCGAGATTGATCAACCTCCTGTGTGATACCGCGCTCATCTACGGGTTCGCTGAAAAAGAACAAAGAATAGGCGCCGGTCTCGTCAATGAAGTGGCCGCAGACAAGTTAAAAGGAGGCATTTTCCCGGCAAAGTCGCAGGATGGCAGAAACGCTGAAGAATTCGAGCCCCAAGATGCGCACTTGGCCGCCAAGCTCAACAACTTGGCGCTTGCTTACAAAGCTTTGGGTAGATTTGCCGAGGCGGAGCCGCTGTACAAGCGGGCCTTAGCGATCGCACAGAAGGCCTTGGGGCCCGAGCACCCACACGTGGTCACTAGCCTCAGGAGCTTGGCGGAGTTCGAAGCGAAAATGCGCTCCACCGGGATTTCCAAACTCGAGGACTCCACCACTGCCCTTACTGACCGGGCAGAGGGTGTATTGCGTGAGTCAAATAAGCCTCCCATGGATGATCAAGTGCGACCTCAAGGGAGTAGCGCTACTCTACAAGCAGGCCCTAAGAAGTGATGCGCCGCCAAGATCTGCTGCACAAGTATCGGGGCAAAAACAGACAGAAGAAAACACGCATGACACAGCACACTTGACTATGGCACTCGGTCAAGTCCAAAATCTGCTGTAAATTCGACGCCGTTTGATTGGTAGTTTTTTCAATTAATCATTGCAACAACAATCAGATTGTCCAATGGGACACGGTTATGTCGATATTTGATTTTCGAGAGACTGACGATTGCCAGAAAGGGAACACCTATTCCCACAATGAACAACGGCGAAACTAAACCTTGTGCCTTCACCCACCAAAACATATCAATTGTCGGTTTTAAAAAGAGGGCAACTAACACCCCCCATTTTGGATACCGAAGAAATGCGGCCAGC
>JAPUIA010000309.1 GCA_027297435.1 Gammaproteobacteria bacterium
TGTCGAACTTGGAGGAGGCGCATGGAAACAACCGGTCTCTCGGCGGATTACCTGGTGATTGGTGGCGGCGCCATGGGCATGGCGTTCACCGACGTGCTCATGGCCGAGACCGACGCGACCGTGATCATGGTGGATAAACATCACCAACCCGGCGGCCACTGGAACGATGCATACCCCTACGTTCGTCTTCACCAACCGTCGGCTTTTTACGGGGTGAACTCGCGCGATCTTGGAAGCGACACCATCGATCAGACCGGTTGGAACAAGGGTCTCTACGAACTCGCCACCAATTCTGAGGTGTGCGCCTACTTCGATCAGGTCATGCAACAGCAGTTCTTGCCATCAGGGCGAATGCAATACTTTCCGATGTGCGAGTACCAGGGAGATGGACGTTTTGTTTCGCTCGTCTCAAATGGCGACTATCAGGTAAAAGTCAACAAGGTGGTGGATGCGACGTACATGCACGTCACGGTGCCTTCCATGCGCGACCCCTCCTACGAGGTGTCGCAGGAAGCCAGGTGCGTACCACCAAACCATCTACCTCGCGTCGGCGGCCAATTCCAACGCTATGTGGTGATCGGCGCCGGCAAGACCGGCATGGATGCGTGCCTTTGGTTGTTGAAAAACGAGGTGGATCCGATCGCCATCACTTGGATCATGCCTCGCGACTCTTGGATACTCGATCGCGCCATGATACAGCCGGGCGCAGCTTTGTTTGACAACTCCACCCTGGGGTTCTTCGCGCAACAGATAGAAGCGATTGTCGAGGCGGATTGCGTCGACGATCTGTTCGAACGATTGAATGCGTGTGGGCAGCTGTTAAGGCTGGACGAAAACATCAAACCCACGATGTACCGGTGCGCGACCGTTACTAAGCTCGAGCTTGAACAACTGCGCCGTATTGACAACATCGTGCGGCTCGGTCGTGTGCAACGCATCGATGGCGACTGCATTGTGCTCGACGAGGGCACGGTTCCGACAAATACCTCGACACTTCACGTCGATTGCTCGGCCGACGGTCTGGAGCGGCGTCCGACGGTTCCGGCGTTCGACGGTGACAAGATCACCCTGCAATCCCTAAGGACCTGCCAGCAGGTGTTTAGCGCGGCGCTCATCGGTCACGTCGAGGCGGCCTATGAAGGTGACGCCATCAAGAACCAGCTTTGCACGCCAGTTCCGCACCCGAATTCCCATATCGACTGGCTGAATACCACACTGGCCAATAACCTCAACCAGGCGCAATGGTTGCAGGACGAAGGCTTGCAGAAGTGGTTGCTCGCCTCGCGTCTGGACGGGTTCCGAGGTTTGCTCGTGGCTTTGACGTCAACCGATCCGGATATGCAGGCGATCGTGCAATCCATGGGGGAGAATATGTTGCCCTCGATCGGCAAACTGCAGGCGTTTTTGGCTGAGGTGGAGGCGGAGGCGATTTGATATGAACGAACTCGAAACCCTCACCCTTCGCAATGGCCCGTTGACCTTCAGCGCGCTGGCTCAAGGTTCCGGTCCACTGGTTTTGTGTTTACACGGCTTTCCGGACAACCTGCGGTCTTTTCGCCACCAGCTGCCGGTGCTAGCCGAAGCCGGCTACCGGGCCGTATCTGTAAATCTGCGTGGATACGAACCGAGTTCCCAACCGAAGGATAACGTTTACGCGATTGACGTTATCGCCGAAGACATCGTCGCTTGGCTGGATGAGCTTGACGCCGAGAAAGCGCATCTGATCGGTCACGACTGGGGTGCTGCCATTGCCTACACAGTCGGTGCCGCGGCGCCGAAGCGATTCAGAAGCCTGACGACGATGGCGGTGCCGCACTCGGGCCGCTTCTTGACCGACGCGCTCAGGCACCCAAAACAACTGCGTTTGTCGTGGTACATGCTGTTCTTTCAACTTCGCGGAATCGCCGACTACCATCTCCAGCGCAAGGACTTTGAGTTCGTTCGTATGCTGTGGCGGCATTGGAGCCCGGGGTGGGAACTGCCTGAAGACGAGATGCAAAACGTCATCGACACGTTCCGTCAACCCGGCGTGGTGAAAGCGGCGTTGGCCTACTACCGTACGGCGCTGAACCCGCGTGCACTCCCGTTGAGCACCGAGGCGCGACGCGACGCTTGGTTTCCGGTTCCGGTGCCGACGCTGGCGCTAACCGGCGAGCGCGACGGCTGTATCGACAGCGAGATTTTCCAAAGCCTGATGCGCGAGGAAGACTTTCCGAACGGCCTCGATGTCCGGCAGATCGAAGCGGCGGGGCACTTCCTTCATCAGGAACAGCCGCAGGCCGTCAATGCATTGTTGCTCGACTGGTTGAGCAAGCACGACGACACCGAGACCTGACCAGTTGGCCTCGACCGTTTAGCCGGGGCCGGTACACGCTTTTTCTGAGCACGATGTCTCGTTGCATCGATCGCGCGAAAGTCAAGGAATTGCTTGACTACGATGTCAGCAATCCGCAGACGGCGCCGGTTTGGGCGACTGGTTAATCTTTTTTTGGGGATTCGCTATCGGGTTCTACGACGGGGTCATCATCGGAGGGCGCGTCCGATGCGTCACTCTCCGGCTCTGCTACGACGACGTCGTCACTATCCGGTTCTTCGATGGATGCGTCCCCTAACCAACGCTCGCCGCCCGGTTCATCATCCGGCCAGGAAGAGAACGGGAACGGGTGGTCTTCAGAATTGAAAGTCTGGAACTGGAGTATCTGATACACGTAGGCACTGAGGTTGTTGCCCAACCTAAGCAGAGGTTCATTGGCATGACCTGTGAACAATATGGCGAAGAATTGGAATACCACTAGAAAGGTGAGAATGAACCGTGCAACCCCGTACGCAAAGACGAAGAGCACCATGTAGAGTGCTCGAGTCCAGATATCTCTACTCGTGAGCCGCTGCTTGGTCTCGTCTCGCATAATGTGCCCCATTGGTTGATTACTTTAACTTAGACAGCAAGAATAATACCAACTAGCTTTATCCTTATTTATCAACGGGATGGGGTGAGCGGGCTTTAGCGCGGTGGCGATCTTCGCCAAAATCAGGCGGAACGAACCTACCCGTAAATCTAGGTGATTATCGATTCAACTCGGCGCACTTGAATCTTGCTTTCACCGATCCGCGTTCAACGTAGTCGGCGAAGCCGTCTTGAGTGAGCACGATGGCGTTGGCGCCAAAGGTCCATCTTTGTTCAGCCTCGGTGGTGGCGAGTTTTGCGGATATGCGTTGACCCGAGAATTTGATGTAGCTCCGCGTTCCCCGGTCTGCGAGATAGAGGATTTTTTGTCGCTCACCTACGGGCGAACAACCCCACATGGATATTCCCTCTGCGGGGTGTGTCGGAGCCGAAACGGCGAGCAACGCGAACGCTATCGCGGTTCGTTTCATTACCCACGCTCTGGCACGTTAGATCTGCATTATTGCAGAAACCCGTGTGATCCGCCCCTAGTCGGAAAAAACTTCCAGGTCAGCCGACAACTTCGACCGCGTCGCCGACGCGAATCTCTCCGGCTTCGATGCAGTGCGCACCGACGCCAAGGTTTTGGTCGGCCTCCTTGACGATCGTGCGCAAAATCGTTTTGTCGGATTCAAGCTCGGCCTGAGGCCTAACGGTCATGCCGCAACGCGGTGTCGGCATCGTAATCTGTAACGTTGCGCTACCGATCTTGACGGTCTTACCGGCCCAATCGTTCTCGATAAGACCCTCGAGCCCATCGACGGTTTCGACGAAGAAATTGGGTCGAAAACGGCGAATGTCCCAGTTGGCGTCGGGATTCTTGGATTGCATGTACGCGATGGAAGCGGTGGTGACCAGGTTCAGTTCTTCGTTGTCGAAAAAGGTTCCCGGTACCGAGACGTAGTCCATGATCGCCTCTGGAAACAGACTCATGTCCGGCATCGGTTCACCCGGTTCGCGGGCGAATACTTGAGCCAATTCCTCCATGAAGACTTGCTCGTCCGGCTTGTAGCGTTTGTAGAATTCGGTATTGGCGGCGGGTTGCACGGGCCAAAGCGCCGCCTCTCGGCCAACGAGCTCCGAGAGTTTCTGGTGTATCCGGTCGTCGTCGCTGCCGATGGTCTCACCATCGGGGAAGGTGACGTCCACTTGCTGAATCGCATCGCTATTCGGCTCTTCGCGGTAGCGCGCTTCGCATAGCATTAGCTCCGGATGCAACTTGCCCCACTGGATCTCTTGGCGCTGCTCGTCGCGCATCGCCCAGCGTCTGTCGCCCAGTACACCTATTTTTGAAACCGTGCAGCTTTCGATCTTCGCGCCCTGCATCGATTTGACAGGGAAGCGCCAGATTTCTCGAATTACCCCTACCTTGGTCATCGTGTGCTCTATCGCTGAATGAGGTGGATCAGTCTAGCGATCGCAGCCGACTCTGCCTAACGAGAACCGGTGGTTTGCAGATTTTCGTTTTTCCACTGCATTGTCATGTAGATACGGTTGTAGCCGCTGGGGTGGTCAAAGAAGACGACCTCCTCCCAGTACCCGGGCTGCATTTTTCGATACTCCGACAGGCCAAGAATCGCCTCGGCAAAGCCATCGGGTTGGCGCGAGGCGTTCAGTCCATAGATATCGGCTTCGGCCTCGTTGATCCGGATGATGCTGTTGGTTAGCGGCGTGATGAAAAACAAGTACGTCGAGAACAAGGCGAGCATGAGGGGCAGGCCGGCGATATCGCTCACGTCCCGAATTCCCCAGGCGGGTCTGTTCACCCGGCCGAACGCCCAGCGAACGAACGCGAAACCGATCACCATCAGAATTCCGAACGAGACGAGCATCTTGTAACTATGGTTCAGCGCATAGTGGCCCATCTCATGGCCCATCACCGCCTCGATACTCTCAGGGCTGGTTCGATCAAGCAGATTGTCGTTCAAGCTGATTCGGGTGGTGCCGAACAACCCGCTGACGTTGGCACTGATGCGCGTTGACTGTTTCGACGCGTCGAACTGATAAACGTCGTTGGCTGGCACCCCGTTCGCGCGCGCTAGGGACAAAATCTTTTCTTTCAGGGGCCCTTCCTCCAGCGAGGTGTATTCGTTGAACAAAGGGCTGATAAAAACCGGCGATATCATGAACACGAAGCTGAGCATGACGATTCCGGTGACGGATCCCCAAAGGGTCCAGGTTTTAGGCGCCTTACGAATGACGAGGTAAATCAAGGCAATGGCCAACGTGCCGAGTACCAAATTGATACCCAATCCGATCAACCGTTCATTGAACCAATCCACGAAGGACAGATTCGAGAGTCCATAGTCGTGCTCGCGAACGAAACCTCGGTAGATCACAAGCGGTAGGGAAACAACGAAAATCAGCAACGTGTATTGGAAGATATACGTGACGACACGCACGAACCGGAAACGGCTGATCCGTTCCCCCAGATCTCTCATCCTGGTAGATATTCCGTAGCGCAATAGCACCCATGCGATGAGCAACACGTAGAGCCAGTCCCACAAGTCCAGCCAGTACCCGCCTTCAAAGTAGGCATCGGATGCCGCGCGTTGTTCGGCATCGAGCCGGTCGACGTAGGTTTGGGTTGCCGATGCTACGTCGGCCCGTACGGCGTCGGCATCGGTCGCCGCTTCGAGCGTGGCTGATCCCAGAATCATCATCAAGGTAATCGTGCTGAGTATCGTCTTCATTTGAGACTCCGGGAAATCGATGTGTCCTGCCTTACCACGGCAACGGTACGTTCGACGAGTTCGTCCAGACTGATTTCCGAGTAGCCGCCGAGCGACACGCTCACAATGCCCCGCCATGGCTCGGTCCAGTGCCTCGGCACTGGCTTGCCTTGCAAGGCCCAAAGCGCGCCGACGGTGGCGCCGTTGCAATCGGTATCGAGGCCTGCGGCGACCACGTCGCCGATAGCCGCGCCGAAGTCGTCGGGGTTGTTGATGAGTGCCCATACCACCAGGGCGAGGTTGTTGACGGTGTGCACCACAGGATAACCGGCATACCGGGCGCGAATGGATGCGTCGCCCCGTCCTTCTGTGACGGCGTTGCGCGCGAATACAACAGCCTCCGCACAACCGGAATCCGGAGGAATGTGTTCGAGTGCTGCATCGATCGCCTCATCGAGTGACCGACTCTTCGGTATGAGAGCCCCAAGTACCGCGACAAACACGGCACCGTAAACGCCATCATCGCGATGCGAAAGCTCGGCATCCGCGCGTGCTAGCTTCGCGGCAAGTTCGGGATCGCCGGGGCATACCCAACCGTAGACGTCTGCTCTGATCTGCGCACCGATCCAATCGTTGTAATCGTTGTCGGAGCACTCGCCGAGATCGAAGTCCGGCGCGTGACCTTCGGGAAACCACTCGTGGGCTTTGTTGAGAAGCGTGCGATAAGCCGCGCGTTCAGCGGTGAACGTCATCGCCACGGGAAGCTTCTGTAACCAGGTTCTTGCGACCTTCTCCGTCGTGAGATTCGTACCGTGGGTTTCCAGCATCAGTAACGCCAGAAACGAATAGTTGATGTCATCGTCTGCTTCGCTTCGGGTGAGATTGCCGCGACAACAACGCTTGTCGAGAGGCGTCGGCAGATCCGGGGTATAGGGGATGTAGTCGCGCAAGGGTAGCGCATCGTTACCCGCCAGATATGCAGCCAACGCGGGTTGTCCTTGGCGCGTGGAAAAGCGCTCGACGGCTTTACCGAGCATGCAACCCGAAATACGACCTTCCCATGCGTTGCGGATGCGTGCGCCGAGTTCGTCCATCGCCCGATTCCTGCTAATGCATCAAGCAAATTAGCACCGATGATTGTTTGCTACCATGCCGCGCATGAAATTCGTACTGCTGCATCATAGTGCTTGTGAGGCGTCGGCGTTTCATTACGCCATCGATCGTGAAGGTGAGGTGTCTTCTCTACGGGCAGAGTCGGAACGCGGGACACATGCGAAATCGATCGGTATCGTCGTGGAGGGCGATTTCGACCAGGTGACACCGATGCCAAGCCAACTCGACGCGCTTCGCGAGCTGTTGATGCAGATCAAGATGCGTTACGCCGATATCCGACTAGGCGGGCATCGTCAGGTGCGAGGTGACGCAACGACGTGTCCCGGCAAACGCTTTCCGCTGAAACACTTAGCCGATTGGGCGGCTTGTTCTCTGGTCGATGAACGCGACGCCGCGGTGCAGGAGCAAATCGACAGGCAGTATCGACCTGAATGATTAGTGTGCTGTCCCGGAAGTAGCTTTATGAAGATGCGCAGGGATTTTTGTTACTGGCAAGGGCGCGCCCTCATAAGCGGGCGCGACGCAGTTTGGAATCCAAACTGCCAGCAACCCTACAGGTTGCCGACGACGAGCAGTGGTAGGTCCCACGGGAGGAGGAGCAACGCAGGCAGGGGCAAAAAGAACCAGCAGATTGATGAAGTTAGTTCCGGGACAGCACACTAGTTAGCCCTTTCTCGCGGGTTCGGCATCCAGCGCGGCCTGTACGGCTGGCCGTTCCAGCATGCGGCTATGGTGATCGGCTACCTTGGGAAACGCGGTGAGTTCGATATTGTGAAACGGCAACCATTGGGTGATGGTGAAAAGATAGGGATCACCGACGGTGTAGGTGCTGCCCATCGCCCACGGGGTGGTCAAGTAGTGATCTTCGATCAGTTGGAAACAGGCGGCCACGCTCTCAGGCGTCTTGCGTTGCATTGCCGCAATGGCGGCCGGGTCATCGGCCCAACGCTCACCCCGGCGTCTATGGGCATGTGCGACATGCACCGTAGCGCATAGATAGTTGTTGAATCCCTGCAGGCGCGCGAACTCGAAAGGATCGCTCAATGGGGCTAGGTTGGCGGTGGGAAAGATCTGCGCGATGTAGGTAAGTATGGCGGGCGTTTCCGTCAAGATTCCGGCGTCGGTTTGCAAAGCCGGTACCCGACCCTTGGGGTTGATCCCAAGATATTCCGGGGCGCGTTGTTCCGCTGTCGAAAAGTCGACCAACTGCAGTTCGAAATCGGCATCAGCTTCTCTGAGCGCGATGTGCGAGGCTCGGGCACAGGTACCCGGCGCGTAGAACAGCTTCAACATGATGACCTCTCCGTTCGATAGCGACGTTTCGATCGTAGTCTATGAGTTGGGTTCTGGGAAACGAATAACCCCGACCGGGTTATATGCTCGACTAAACTAGCCGAGTGAGGGTTGCGTTCCTCACCTTGGCCCGAAGAACAACCAGAGCACTACTCCGACGACCGGCAGGATCAGTATCAACACGATCCAAAGCGACTTCTGCAGGTTGCTGGCGTCTTCACAACGAACCGTCCTGACGATCGCGTACACGTCGGCGATCAACACCAACAGACCGAAGAGACCACTGTATTCGAAGCTCATCGACATATCCCAGCTTGCCAGCCACCGACGCTACCGCGGTGGACCGTTGCGTTCAACCAGTAAATAATGACGTACATTATTTCTCGCGATACAATCCCGAGTGACTTGAAGAGAGCGTTGAAGGTAAATGGAAGGGTTGTGGTAGCGCCGAAAGCCAATCGGTCACGCAGCGCTCAGACGCAGGAACAACTGATGCTTGCTGCTGAACGGTTGTTTGCCAAACAAGGTATTGCCAACGTATCGGTTAGATCGATCGTGCTCGAGGCAGGTCAGAAAAACGAGTCGGCGTTGCAGTACCACTTCGGCAATCGTGATGGTCTGATCGCCGCATTGCACGAGAAACGCAACCACCAGATTCAAGAAGAACGAGCGAAGATCCTCATTGAATTGCAGGCGGTAGACGATGACCTGTCGGTGCGGAACGTCGCGTACCTCATGGTGCGTCCGACGTTTCAACTGGCCGCTCGAGACCGTGGGTTTCGCGACTACATAACGGTTTTCGCGCACTTGGTGTTATTTTCGAGTCAGAAATTGACCACGCTTTTGGCACGGTATGAAGACACCGGCGTAGATGAAATAAAAGCCCATCTCAAGGGTCTTGTACCGCCGATCAACGAAGCGCTGTTTGCCATCAGGTTCGAAAACACCGTGCGCTTTGCGACGCTTTCGATGTCCCGACACGCCAGGGAAAAAGGTGCGTTTCAAGGACCATCGGCAGAGTTCTTCTTCAACAATCTCGTCGACACGATCGCCGCTATGCTCGCTGCCGAGCCGTCGCCGGAAACGCTCGCCATCGTGCCGGACTGATGCATTACCAACTAGAAGGATAGGTTACTCATGGAATATCTACGCACACCTGACGATCGATTCGATAGCCTTGACGGCTATCCCTTTACACCGCGGTACACGCAGGTTCCCACAGACGACGGCGGGGAAATGCGCATGCATTATCTCGACGAAGGACCAACGGGTGGGGAGTTGATTCTCTGCTTGCACGGTCAACCCACCTGGTCCTACCTGTACCGGAAGATGATTCCGCTGTTCGTCGAGCAGGGCTATCGAGTCATCGCGCCGGATTTCATCGGTTTCGGCAGGTCCGACAAACCCGTCTCACGATCTGACTATACCTATGCCAATCATGTTGCCTGGCTCAAGGCGTTGTTGGCGAACCTGGATCTCCATGACATCACAATGGTGTGTCAGGATTGGGGTGGATTGATCGGGCTGCGTGTCGCGGCGGAAGTGCCCGAACGGTTCGCACGCATCGTGGCGGCAAACACTGGCCTGCCGGATGCGAAAGGGGTAGAGGGCGACCAGGTGCAGCAGGTTAGCGACAACATGCGCGCGTACTACGAATCGATTCCTGTACACGCCAGCGTACCGGAGATGGGTATGGCGATGGGTGGGGACGATTCGGGCATGGGTTTTTTGCACTGGGTCAAATTCTGCGCGGAAAGCGACGGGTTTCGGGTCAGTGAGGTGGTCAAGTTCTCTTCCGGCGGCGACCTCGGGGAAGCCCAAGTCGTTGCGTACGATGCGCCGTTTCCTGACGACACTTACATGGCGGGCGCGCGCCAATTTCCGAGCCTCGTCCCGA
The DNA here is from genome assembly GCA_027297435.1 of Gammaproteobacteria bacterium. Classification (GTDB taxonomy): domain Bacteria; phylum Pseudomonadota; class Gammaproteobacteria; order Pseudomonadales; family Azotimanducaceae; genus Azophilus. Next base: position 9,920 of record JAPUIA010000309.1, read on the forward strand.
TCATGCCGGACAACCCTGCGATCGCAGCCAATCGAGCGGCTTGGGAGGTCTTGGAGGACTGGCAAAAACCGTTCTTCACCGCGTTCAGCGATTCCGATCCGGTGACGGCCGGCGCCCACGTCCGTTTTCAGAAATCGGTTCCGGGCGCGCAGAATCAGCAGCATGTCACCATCGAAGGTGCTGGGCACTTTCTGCAGGAACAAGCTCCGAAAGCGCTCGCCGATGCGGTATTGCAGTTCATCGGTGGTAATCAGCTCTGATTTCCGTACATGCAAAAGACATGAAGAGGCTAAGCGCATGACCAAGATGACCGTCGAGCATGGGTTCTTCAAAACCCACGACGAGGTAATGCAAGACATTGCCAAGACCGGATTCTGGCCGACCACATACGTTTCCGAAACATCACCGGAATTGCCGCTGCACTACCACAAGCAAGACATCATCGGCTATGTGATGGAAGGCGAAACCTACGTGCTGGGCGAGGACCGTGAGCGAATTGCGTTGAGCGCCGGCGACAAACTCATCATCCCGGAAGGTGCCTGGCACGCCGAGGGTGAGGTGACGGACAAAGTTGTCTACATCGTAACGCTGCCTGAGCCAATGGCTTTTCTCGAAGCGCTTGCACCGCAAGAACCGCAAGGGCCTTGGCCTTTCGAGGGTGCCTGATGGCTTGCGTTGGATGCCTCGTTAGAGTTCCGGCATCGCCTGGAACTGCGGAAGATCGTCGGTGATCTCGAACCAAGGCGCCTTTGAGCCCGTGTAGATGTGCGCCTGGGGTCGCAGGCCGGGGTCTTGATCGATTGCGCCCATAGGGACCATTAGCCGGGCGGTAGCTTGCAGATGCGTCGCATCCGCGTCGTTCCGATACCGGGATACTCCCAAACGAGATCACCATCGTCCAGGTATCTCGTCACCACACGAGGACCGCCAAGCGCGTAGAACTCCAGTCGGCCATCGTGCCACTCCGTGGTGGCTGACGTTCTAATGCAGAAGTCGAACGGACCGATCGACAGGGGTCTGACGTCGTCGGAGGCGCCAGAGAGTTGGCCATCGGTGGTCAAATCGTGAATCAAGCCGCTCGAGGTGACGACGACTCGACGCGCTCGATGTGACCCATGCGGCCACCTTCGACCTGTTGCCAAAGGCCGCGCTGGTCGGCCGCACCTTCGGAGAGCGGTTCAGTGCAATATTTCAAGATCGGTTGGGGGAACTTCGTCCAACCGCAGTTGGGTGTGTGTCCCTGAGGAATGTCGGCTGCCATGAGCCCCGATCCGTCGAGTACCGGCAGATCGCAGTAGTCGATGGTTGCCGCGTCGCCTTCGAACACCCAGGCGGGCGTTTCGTCGACGGGGCGCGGATAGAACACCAAAACCAGAAACAGCAGGATGGGAATGGCGACAAGAATGGACAGCGTAATGAGGAGTTTCTGTAGCATGGTCAGGTCGGGCAGACCTCGTTGATCACTTCCATCGCAGCCGGTCCTCGGTATACATTCAGCGGGCGGGCATTGTATCGGTAGAAATAATGGAAGTCATTAAAATCTGAGGACGGGAGATCTACGCATGATCGATTTGTATACAGCGGGAACACCGAATGGGCACAAGGCTTCTTGTACGCTCGAAGAGCTTGGCCTCGACTACGAAGTGCACCCGATAAATCTGGGCGCCGGCGAGCAGAAAAGCGATGCTTTTCTCGCCATGAATCCCAATGGTCGCATTCCGGTAATCAATGATCGCGAGGCGGACGACCTGGTGGTGTTCGAATCGGGCGCCATCATGATTTATCTCGCCGAGAAGACAGGCCGGCTGCTGCCTTCAGACACGCAAGGACGGTCGCGTACCATGCAATGGCTGATGTTCCAGATGGGCGGGATCGGTCCGATGATGGGTCAAGCCAACGTTTTTTTCCGCTACTTCCCGGAGAAGATACAACCGGCCATCGATCGCTATCAGCACGAGACCCGACGGCTGTTCGAGGTACTCGACCGCCGTCTGGCCGAGAGTGAGTGGCTTGCCGATGACTACTCGATCGCCGACATCGCCAACTGGTGCTGGGTTCGAACCTATAAATGGTCGGGGGTGTCGCGGGAGGGACTCGAGCATCTCGATCGCTGGATGGGCGTCATGAAGGAAAAACCCGGGCTGCAAAAAGGTGTGCAAGTGCCCGAGGCGAACGAGAGTTTGCTCGAGGACAAGCAAGCGGCCGACAAGTTTGCCGAGAATGCGCGCAAGATGTTGCAGACTTAACCTACCGGCCCTCCGTTTGTCCGGTTCGTTGGTTTGTAACACAATCTCGTTCACACGACATGGAGTTGCCCGATGACGACACGTCTTTGGCTTTGGTTGGTACCCGGTCTCCTGTATGCGAGTTTTACTTTTTGGTATACGAATACGGCTGGTCCACTTTCGGACGACGAGATTGCCATGTTCGTTCAGCAAATGGAGCGCAACGGGGGAAGCCCACAACAGATTGCCAACATGCGCCGGTTCATGGAGGAAGATACCGGTCGCCAGTTCCTCATGGTCAACATAATCGACATGGCCGACACTCCAAGGCCCGTCGAGGGTGTTTCGCCTGACGAAACCTCCGACCAGGTGATGGGTCGCTACATGGCGCACATGTATCCGGAGCTCTTCAAACGCGCCAGCCATCCGGCCTTTGTCGGCAACGCCGTTTTTGACTCAATGGACATTGTCGGCATCGAGGGCGCGGAGCAGTGGACCCGTGCGGCGTTGATGCGTTACCGCAGTCGCCGGGACATACTCGAGATTGCGCTGAATCCGGTTTTTGCAGGCAAACATGACTTCAAAATGGCGGCGCTGGACAAGACCATCGCTTACCCGGTGGAGACCCAGATCTATCTGAGCGACCCTAGGTTTTTGCTGTTCCTCATCCTGCTGGCCGGGACCGCGCTTGTCGATTTGCTCATTTTTAGGCGGCCATCGCAGTAAACCGTTTCGTTCTTGTAGACACTATTGGCTATGGTGAACCGAAGAACGCTATTGCAAAACAGCGCGCTCGCCGGCGCCCTGGGTCTGGCGTCACCGTATAGTCGGGCAGTCGCTCGACCCGCCTATCGTGGCCCGAACGTCGTCATTGTCCGTTTCGGGGGAGGCGTTCGGCGTCGCGAAACTATAGATGCGCAGCACACCTATAGCCCGTATCTGCTGAAGTCGCTTAGCCGACGAGGCACCTTGTTCACGAATATGGAGGTGTCGAACCTCGAGGGCGTAACGCAAACGAGCCATGCGCAAGGTACGCTCTATCTACTAACCGGTCGCTACGACGCCTACCGGGACGTCGACAACAAGTTTCTCGGCGAACGTTTTGAACCCGCGGCACCGACATTGTTCGAGTATCTGCGTAAGTCGTACGACGTGGCGGATCATGAGTGCTTGATCGTCAACGGTGAGGATCGCAAGAACGAAGAGTATTTTACGTTCAGCAATCACGACCTGTATGGCGTCGATTATCGTTGCCACACGTTGAGCCTGGCCCGCTACAAGCGATACCTGTTCGAGCATCAGATCGCCGAAGGTGGCTGGGATGAGAAGCAGCTTCGAGACAAACGAAGACAGCTCGCCGAACTCGAGAGCCTCGACAATCGAAACACCGAGCCCTTGGGGCAGGGCGCGCGCCTAGAAGCGTTTTGGGAACGCTGGCGTGCCTACTTTGGCGATTCGGGATTCGTCAACGCGCGAGGCGATGCGTTGTTGACGCAGCTGTCGCTATGGGCGTTGGAGCATCTGCAACCTCGGTTGATGATGATCAACTACCAGGATCCGGACTACGTGCATTGGGGCAATCCCACCCACTATAGCCGGGGCATTGCGGAAATCGATCGGGGGTTGACGCAACTCGTTGCGGCGATCGATGCCTTGCCGCGCTACCGCGACCAGACGTTGATTGTCGTCGTACCCGATTGCGGACGCGACAGCAATCCGTTCATGCGCGTGCCGTATCAACATCATTTCAATTCACGTTCGGCACACGAAATCTGGGCGCTGCTGGTAGGACCCGGGGTTGCCAAGGGCCGCGTGTATGATCACGTCGTCGACCAGATCGACGTAACGACGACCATCGGCATGCTGATGGGCATGGCGACGCCGTCGGCAGAAGGTAGGGTGCTGGTTTGACGGCGCGTGCGCTCACGACCATGCGGGTGGTGACGCGCCCGTTCGTTTGGCTCATATCCGTGTTGCTTGCCGTTGTGGCCGCGCAGTCCGCCGTATTGTCTGTCGTGTTGCTCGGTTACGTTTACGCCAGCATGCATCGCTACTTGGTCGGCGGCGATCTAGGCGAAAGCTTGCGTGATCGGGTTTGGCAACGCGTCAAGCTCGGTGTTGCCGGAGGATTGACGATCTCCAGCCTTGCGCTGCTGCCCGGCATCCTATGGGCGGGTGCTTGGTATGCGGGCTGGGACAACTCCTTCAACAAGGGCTATGAGCAGGCCGGTGTCGGTCCCCTGATCGGCGTTGCGGGTGTTTTGCTGTTCCTGCTGTTGATGCCGTACCTGCAGATCGCTCAGGCGCGTCATGCCGAAACGCTCGATTGGCGGTGCGTTTACCGGGTGCGCGAAAACTTGCGGATCTGGGCGGGGGCACCGTTCAGTGCAGCGTTGTTGCCGCTCGCGTACGCGTTGGCGGGCTTTGGGCTGTTCCTGTTGTTCTCGTTGCCGGCGTTTCTACCGCAGATGACGCAGTATGTCGACGTGACCGAGGCCGAGGTAGCCGGTCGGCTTCGGGGTTGGTATTTCATAGGTAGCGTGGCTTTTCTCGCGGGACTCTTCGCGGTGAAACGCTTGACCGCCTGGGTCTACCGAAGAGCCAGCCGCCACGCGGAGCGAGTGGGTCGGATACGGCTTGTGCTGTATCCAATAGTCGCCATGTTGTGGTTTGCCGTCGTTGCGGAAATTTTCATCGGACAGTTCCTCAACTACCACGGCAACGTCGGATGGTTGAATCAACCTTTGATGCAGCTGCCGTTCGTGAATCGTATTCCGGGTTGACCACGGGCTTGAGATACTAGCCGGCACAAGTCTCGATTCGGAGGTTCAAGTTGCAGTATCACATCCGCCCGGCAGCCGTCGAGGAAGGTCAGGCGATGGTGGCGTTGTTGCCGCGGTTGGCCGCTTTCGATATTCCCGACCATCGCGAGCCTCGGCATCTTTGGGAGGGTGACCAAGCGCTTCTCGAACGATGGCTTGCCGGGGATGCTAAGAACTGCCAAGTGCATGTCGCCGTCGACGATGCCGAACAGGTGATCGGACTCACCTTGGTGAGTCTCGGGCCAGAACTGTTGAGTCGTGAACCGAGTGCGCACCTCGAGGCGATAGTGGTGAGTGAGGCCAGTCAAGGCCAGGGCGTCGGGGCAGCCCTGCTGTCCAACGCCGAGGTGGCCGCCAAGGGTGCGGGCGCGGCAACGCTCACGCTAAACGTGTTCGCCGACAACCAACGCGCACGTGCACTGTATGAACGCATGGGGTACGTGGGCGAGCTCATTCGGCACATCAAGTCGTTGTAGGCTTGCCGCGGTTGCCGGCCATCAATCTGCACCTGTGAATCGACGGCAAACGGGGGTATGTTGCCAAGACCTTAGGCACCCGTGAGCGGGGTTCTTGAATGCCCTTTACTGTAGCCATAAACCTGGTCGTGTTTGCGGGGCTCATCATCTTTCTCGCCAGACTGCGCGGGCCCACGTTTACGTTGTCCAAACAAATACTCGCCGGGTTGCTCGCCGGCGTGGTGTTCGGTCTTGGGTTGCAGTTCGTTTACTCGGATAGCCCTGAATCGATTAGCGGCACGCTCGAGTGGACCAACGTGATCGGCAGTAGCTACGTCAACCTCTTGCGCATGATCATCATGCCGCTCGTGTTGATCATGATGATCGCGGCGGTGGTGCGCATGCGAGAGGTGGCCGCGCTCGGCAAGATCGGCGGCTCAGTTCTAGGCATCTTGCTGGGTACCACCGTGATCGCGGCACTCGTTGGCATCTTCGTGACCAACGGGTTCGGCTTGACCGCGGATGGCATCACTCAGGGAGCGAGGGAGCTTGCTCGTGCGGACGTGCTAGCGGCGCGCTACGAGTCCATGGCCAATCTGGGGCTTGCCGACATGCTCGTGCGTTTCGTTCCGTCGAACATCTTCGAAGATCTGACTGGCGCGCGCCCCACGTCGATCATTGCGGTGGTCGTGTTCGGGATCTTGTTCGGCATCGCGGCGCTCGCGGTGGCGAAGGAAGATCCTGAGAAAGGCGAGGCGATCGCAGGTTTCATAGAGTCGGCCCAGGCTATCATCATGAAGCTCGTGCATCTGGTCATGGCGCTGACACCGTACGGGATTCTCGCGCTCATCACCAAGGTGATCGCCGGTTCGAACGGCGCCGACATACTGAACCTGATTACCTTCGTTGCCGCGTCGTACATTGCGATTGTCATCATGTTCGGCGTGCATGCGTTGTTGCTGGCCTTGGCCGGGGTCGACGTCGTCGATTACTTCAAAAAAGTCTGGCCGGTTCTGACCTTCGCGTTCACCTCCCGCAGTTCGGCGGCGACGATTCCGCTGAACGTCGAAACCCAGGTGGAGGCGCTCAACGTACCGACGTCGATCGCTAACCTGTCGGCCACGTTCGGTGCGACGATCGGTCAGAACGGCTGCGCCGGTATCTATCCGGCGATGCTGGCGGTGATGATCGCCCCGACGATGGGGGTAGACCCCATGAGCCTCAGTTTCATTACCGGTCTCGTTGCCATCGTTGCCATCAGCTCGTTCGGCGTTGCCGGCGTGGGAGGTGGTGCGACCTTTGCGGCGTTCATCGTCTTGCCGGCCATGGGGTTTCCCGTGACGGTCGCCGCGCTGTTGATCTCGATCGAACCGTTGATCGATATGGCGAGAACCGCCTTGAATGTCAACGGCGCCATGACAGCCGGCCTGCTAACCGGTCGCATGCTGAGAACCATTCCGGATAGTCCGACCGACGACTCGCGCCAGAGTGCGTTGGGGTAACGAGGAGGATGGGCCGGGGGCCTGCCCATCCTCGTGGCAGTCATAGGTTGTTGGCTGTGTAGACCTTGACCAGCCTTGCGGTAGGGTCCTGGTTCTGCTTCTGCATGAACTCGGCGAACTCTTCGTTCGGGGTGTCTTGGAACTTGGCCCAGGCGTCCCAGCTTTCGAAACCCATCAAATAGTGCATTCTGTTTAGTTGATCAAACAGTATGCCGACGCTGGCGCCGCGCTTTTCGTGGATGGCTTTGGCTTCCGTGGCTGCCTCAAATAGGTCACCACCGCGTCCCAGTTCAGGTTGCCAGATGAACACCTGATACACGCTACCATCGCCGCCTGGGGCCGCGACATTGAGCAGATAATTGTCTTCCAGTTGCGCGGATGGATTCTGGTTGGCGTTCGTGAAAAACGCCGCTACCTCCTCGCTGGCCTGCGCCTTGGCGCCGAACTTGGCCCACTCGGCCCAGTTCTCGAAGGTCAGGACGTAGTGCATGCGTCCTTCGAAGTCGGCGCCTATTTGGACGTTGGCACCCAACTCCTCGTGGATCGCACGGATTTCTTGTCCGTACTGAAACGTCAGCGGATTCTTGCCGGGCAGTGATTTCCAGATGTTAACCTCTAACACATCCGCTTGGGCGAAGGCTGAAATCGACAGTAACAACCCGATTACGATTGTTCTCATGATGTTGCTCCCTTTCTAATGGCTAATTGCCATGGTAGTCAGGTACTGCAAACTTCCCCCGGTGCGCAACCATACGCCTCCTAACCCGTCGGTGTCCAACATGG
>JAPUIA010000031.1 GCA_027297435.1 Gammaproteobacteria bacterium
CTGCCGGTCTCACTGTTGATGAGCTGGATGGGCGCCTCGGTAAAAGGTGCGCCTTCGTCATCGTATACGGTGCCGCGTATCTCAGTGACGGCTCCGTGAGCAGACACCGCCAAGGTCAACCAACAGAGGCAGATTGCAATAGTTGATCTCAAAACACGCTCCCCCGGTTTCGATCAACGCCGGAGTTTGTGACCGTTTTGTCACCAATGCAAGAAAGCCCGGCGCGTACACGGAGTCTGACCTGGCTGCGTTACGCCTCCGTGAGTACGAAGTAGCGCCCCTCGGACTTGGTGGCATCCGGCCGGTAGACGTAAATCTTTCCCGGGGCCATCGCCTCTTCGTAGAGCACTTCCTCCTGGCCGTTGAGTGTGACCGCCACGGCGTAGTTGTCGGGGCCGGGCAGGTAGAACTTCGCGTAACCCTGGCGATTGGTTCTGGATCGATTCAGCCCCGCGATCAACACGTTTGCGTCCGGGACCGGATCACCGTGGCGGTCGAGCACCAACAGGCTCGCCGTTCGGTCTGGGGAGAAGCGCACGGCCAGGAACTGTTTCAGCCACCCCGCACGGCCGGGCACGGTGCCTTCCGGCATGTTGTCGAGGACATCCTTTTCGTAACCCGCTTGCTTCGGGGTCCCCCAGCCGGGACCGTATTTACAACGCAGGTATTCCTCGGGCGGACTCGGAACGAGATACACATCGCCTATGAAGTCGACCTCGCAGAGGTCGGTGAACAAGCCGATCGGGAACGGCACGCCTGGATAGTGTGCAATCGTTCCTTTGATTACGCGGTAGCATTGCCAATCGATCCTGATCCGGTATTTCATGATCTTGACGGAGGTATAGAGGCCTTCGCGGTGTACCTCGACGTAGCACCCGATCGCCCGAAGCGACTCGACAGCCGGCTCGATCATCGCCTCGGTGAAGCCATGCATGTCGATGATCGAGCCAAGGTCCAGGTCGTCGTCCCAGGGGATCAGCGCGTGATCTCTCACTGCTCCCAGGCAGGTGCCCTGCCGGAGGAAGAAGGTTACGCCGTGCTCGTCGAAGATCTGTTTCGCTTCGCGCAGCAGCTTCTCGGCATTCCCAAGGTCCATCGAGGGAATCGTCCTCTCCAGGTGTTCCATGAGAGCGGCATTGTCGGCGTCGCTTGATTCCATCCTGGTCCTATCGGCGTTGGCTACAACAACGTTGCAAGCGCCTCGATGAGCAGGCGGTTCTCCGCCGGGGTGCGCGACGCGATCCGCAGATAGCGATCGGCTTCAGGCATGCTCTTGGCGGCACAATCTTTGACCAGGATGTTGTGCTCGACGTAGAGGCGGCGCGCGAATTCCGGCCCGGTGACGGAAGGGTCGACCAACCTGCACAGGACAAAGTTCGCGTCCGGCTCGATCGGCTCGACACCCGAAAGTGCCAGGAGGTCCGAGTACAGCTCGTGGCAGGTCGCGCGGGTCAGGTCGCAGCTCTCGGCGAACTCGCTTCGATAGCGCCCGACGGTGCGCAGAAACTCCTCGGCTAGCCCGTTGACGTTCCAGATGGGTAAGCGAGCGCGCACGGCCTTCACGAACTCGCGGTCCGCGCTGAGCAGATAGCCGAGGCGCAGGCCGGCGATTCCGAACACCTTGCTCATGCTCTTGATCACGACGAGTTTGGGGAACGCCTCGACCATCTCTTCAACGCTTCCGGCCATACCGGCACGCGAGAACTCGATGAATGATTCATCGATGATCAACCGGCAGTCCTGATCTTGGAGGAGCCGTGCAAGCCTGAGCACGTCGCTCGGCAGCACCGAGACGGCGGTCGGGTTGTTCGGCGTGACGACCACTGCCGTGTCGGATCTCCAGCGAATAACGGACTCGGCGAACGCGTCGATATCCAACTCGAACGTTGCCGCGTCAAGCGCGAAACGGTTCAACTGGTGCTCGTCGATCACTTCCTCGTATTCATTGAACGAGGGCGTAGGAATCGTAAGGCGCTGCGCGAACTGGCTGCCAAGGATCTTGATCAGTTCTGCGGCGCCGTTGGCCACCACGAGGTAGTCCGGGTTGGCACCGGTCCAGTCGGCAACGAGGCGCGCGAGCTGGGTCTGAGCGACCGGATAATTCGTGACGATCTCACGCAGATTGTCCTGGAAGACATCGAGCATTTCAGCAGGCGGGAAGTACATATTGTATAGGTAGGAGTGGTCGGTAAAGCCATAACGCCAGTAGGCTCCGTGTAGCTGCTGGACACGATCGAACTGCGCGTGGCGCTCGAGGAAGAGAAATTCCGCCGCGTCGCGATCGCGATCATTATCGATCTCACACCAGCGGCTGGCCGACACGTCAACCGCGGCCAGATCAACGAGGGATGCATCGGCCACACAGTCGCGGAAGATGCTCTCGTAGTAATCCTGCATGCGGCCCGCTTCGATGGCTCTGCACAGGCGCGGGCGAATCTGGTTCCGCAACAAGTCCTCGCGGAGCAGATAGATATTGACGGTCTTGAAGGTGCCGGTGAGGTTGAACTGCTTGTCCTGGTCGGCGCCAAGCGTGAAACTCGTGACCCGCCCATCGCAGTCGCGCCGCACCACGGTGCCGGACAACACGGGATCGTACGGCGCGACTGCAATGCTGCTGCCGGATTGTTCGAGCAATGCGGCGATGACCGCGGGATCGAACGCGATGTCGGACTCGAGCAGCAGCAGGTCCTGATCGAGGTAGTCTCTTGCGTCCCACAGTGAGCGGATGTTGTTGGTCGTGGCATAGTCGGGCGCTTCGACGTAGCGGATGTCGATCCCCGCACAGCATGCGCCGATAGATTCGCGAACCACCTCACCCTTGTAACCGATCACTATCACCGCCTCGGTGATGCCCTGAGAGGCAAGTGCCTGCAGCGCCCGTTCGAGCAGAGATTCGCCACCGATTTCGACCAGGCATTTCGGCATATCCGCGGTTAGTGGTTGCAGGCGGCTGCCCCTGCCGGCGGCAAGAATGACCGCGCGGTGAACGGATGCCTTCGGCGCGTAGCTGCTGCGCGTTACGTCGAGTGGCTCGGCCACCGTATCGCTTGTCACCGGCCGGCGCCTGCCGCGTTCACCATAGCGGCCTGCATTCGAGGCGATCGCCTGTCTGCGACCGTGGCAGTGAAGTACGCCTGTAGCCGATCGATGCCCTCGTCGTAGCGTTCGTTGCAGAAAGCCAAACGCAGGCCGTCAGGCATGCCGAAATCGGTGCCGGGCACCACGGCGACGTGGACTCTCTCGAGGATGTCGCGAGCCAGCTCTTTCGATGACGCAAAGCCTCGAGCAGCGTTCCACTGGCCACACCGGAGCATGGCGTAGAAACCACCCTCGGCCGCGACGGGTTCGCACCCCGTACCCGCAAGACGTTGCACCGTGTACTCGGCGCGTGCCCGATAGACGTTCGTGAGCTGCTCAGGACTCTCCTCGTCGCCGAGCGCGGCGATCATTCCGTATTGATAGCATGGGTCGGTACAAAGCAGCGTGTGCTGTTGCATGACCCGCAGGTTGGTCTGCAGCTCCTCCGGCAGAATGGCGAAGCCAATGCGCTTCGTATACATCCGGTACCCCTTGGAAAAGCTGTTCGTTACGATCGTGATGTCTTTTTGCTCCGGCAGCATTGCCAGGGGGGAATGGAACTGCTCATAAAACAGGGTGTTGTTGTAAATCTCGTCGTTCAAAACGTAGGCTTGGCGATCGACGATCGCATAGATCTCTCGCATCTCGTCGGGCGTCACGATATTGCCCAGCGGGTTGCCCGGCGAGTTGATCACCACGAGAGACGTGCGTTCCGGTGAAAAGTTGCGGCGAAACGAATCCATATCGACGCGTTTGGTGTCGATGTCGATGTCGTAGAACTTGATTTTTGCCCCGGCCAACGTGGCGCAGTACAAATACAGGGCGTAATACGGTCGCGGAATCATGATCTCGTATTCCGGTCCGGACAGCAGCTGAAAGAGGTTGCGGAAAATGGGAGAACTACCGGTATTGACGATGACGTGTGCGGCCGAGACGCCTGCCCGGTGGCGGCGGTTGTAGAATTTTGCGATAGCCTCCCGAAGCTCGGGAAGCCCTTCCGGATACACCCGGCGTACGAACTGGGGATCTCTCAGCTTATCGACCATCCGCTCGAGCACCCTCTGCGGCATGGCCAACTCACTCACGCCGATCGTCAGCTTCAAGACATCGGCGCCCTGTTCGATCAAGTCATCGGCTAGCTCGTCGAGAACGAACATCTGAAACTCGAGATCCTTTGGCATGAGATCTCTGATCGAACGTGGCACTGCTGGTCTCCTCGTGAGTTCTGTGGTTCCGGCACATCGGGCGGATCCATCCCAAACGCACGGACCGGATCGGCGGCTGACCGGAGTCGCGCCGCCGCTGTCACACAGCGAGTGCAACGAAAGTGGTCGCGAAGTAAGCGGACCATCATACGACAACCCGGAATATACCGCTAGGGAGGGGCTTTTGAGCAGGAAGAGGCCCATTCGCACAGGCTTAGTAGCGGAAGCCGGGTAGGTTCCAGTAATTCAACCAACAACGCCAGCGAGACGATGACCGACGGCGGAGGCGGTTATAACCACCTTTGTCTCGTGCTATTCGGGCTGCGTCCACACGATTCGTCGCATCCGATTTGCTTATGGCCTCGGACACGTAGTTGCGTACCGTACCCTCATGCAGACCCAGCTCCTCGGCAATCCGAGCGTTGCTCCACCCCTCGCCGCAAAGTTTGAGCACCTGCCGCTCGCGATCGCATTCGCTCCACGCTTCGGTGGCAAGCACTGGATCGATGGCGCGAATATCAATCGGTGGTTGGGCGCGGTCGTTGCGGTGCTACCGGTAGCTTTGCTGTTCGTTTTCGGTGGTGGAATCGGGCAGATTGCCAGTGTGGGATACGTTGGTACGCCTGCTCATCGATAGCATGAACGGTGATGCCGGATTCGAAGTCATGGCCAGTCCGGGGCTGCTGCTCAGGAAACACACACATCTCGCGTGCCTGCTTTTTACGCCGCTTGATTGGATGGAGAACAAACTGTTCGCGTAACGCAGGAAAACGCCCACCGATCTGCTCTAACCACCAGGCAAGGACAACAATTTCTGGGTGAGTTCCGCAGCACCGATCGGACCCACTTGACGGTACAGTTCCTGACCCGATGACCCCAGCACGACCAACGTCGGCATACCCACGACCTTGAAGTGTTGTGCCGCCGAGGGGTACAGGTCGGCGTCTACCTTGATGAACAGATACCGTTGGAGTGCGCTTATCACCGTCGGGTCTTTGAACGTGGTTGCCTCCATTTTCTGACAAGCACCACACCATTCGGCGGTGAAATCGATGAACAAGAGCTTGCCGGTCGCTTGCGCCTGGCCGACGGCTGACGCCACAGGTTCGGGGATTTGTCCCCCCGATATCGAAGGACCCAGGTGGATTCGGCTTTGGACGAGAGTCGGTTGGTAACCCAACTCGACAATGGCTGCATGGAACTGGTCGCTGTCCGCGATCTTCGCATCATACGTGACCGTGAACTCATCTGTTTCGAGATTGACCTCGACGTTCTTGACACCGGCTAGCTCTGACAGAGCAGCTGAGACCGCATCCGGTCAGCTCATTCACGTTGCGCCGCTTTTACTTTTCATCATCCCGTCGACGACGATGGTTACCTTGGACATCGCCACTTCGGCTGCTTCGCCATGTGCGAGCAACGCGTTCGACAGAACAGCGATGACCACGTGGATCATCAGCAATCGCTTTAGAATTAGATCGGTCATCTCTTACTCCATCGTCTCAACTGATTGCGGCGTGTCATTGTGAAGCCTTCAGTTCCGCGAGGTAAACATTGACGACTTCCGCGAATCGCTTGCTCTCGAGGCGCGGCATGATCTCGTCGACTCTCCGTCCCAACTGATGCATCGCAAAGTCAGGCTTGGGCGGTTCGGCTGCATCCCATCGGACGCCAGGTTTGTAGACCAGCCAGACATCCCAGGCATAAATGCCGTCAAGACCCAGCGTCTTCTCATACAGCCTACCGACGATGCCGCTATCCTCCCAGTAGTGGGTCGCGTTGCCTCCGGTCACCAGCGCGGCAGCCTCTGCGACATCGTCTTTGCTGGCCCCCAAGGTCGGGACGTGGGGTATCAGCGTGCGCAGGTTCGGGTTGTCGTTGCCGTCTAGGAGATCACGATTGAGGTCTGCCAGACCCCGGAGACAAACGCCTCAGGTGGGACCGACGATAAAGACCAGCCGCACCTGATCGACGGCGGCGTTGAAGTCCGACTTCAACGCCGCCAGGTCGTCGTCCATCAACACGTAAGGCGAAGCGCCGGCCAGCGCCGCCAATGGCTGGATCAACGCGAACAGTGTCGTCAAAAGCGGGTGCCTCATCGTAAACCCTCCGGTGTCGGATCGATCAAAAGCCACTGCAACTCATCGGCGAAGAACGCTGTTAGTGTGAGCACGGCGGCAATCCACAGTGATGACTTCAACCAAGCGGAAGGCTTCTCAGCACACGTGCCGTCATCACAAACTTTCTGTGGCCGGTAAACGCGCCAGAATGCCGAAGCCAGAATGACGCCCGCCGTCAACAAAATGTAGGACCGCAAGAAATCAAAGCGCGCCATGGTGATTGCGCCCGAGACGCCGAGTAGAGCGACCGCCCACGGTCCGATGCAGCACAACCCAATGAAAGATGCGATGGCGCTCAAGCCAATCGCGCTACCGGTGGTGCTCGCTACCTTCGCGTGATCGTCCATAGCCCGTTACCTGCTAGCACTGCTGGTCCTGCTGGATCGGCGGACAAGGCACATCGCCATACGAGCAAAACACACAGCAGTCACCTCGAAGTGGTCGAAGCAGCTCGCCGCAGCCCTTGCATTCATAGAAAAACTGACAGGCATCCGTGGGCATTTCTTCCTTCTCGCCATGCGCGCAGCTGGGACACGTCAATGTCGAATAGCGCTCGATTTCTGCATTCATAGGTCAATACTAATATCTGTAGCTGCTACAGGTTCAAGGGTGCAATTCATCTCGTCGGACGATTCGCCCATCGGGCTTGTGTGATCGCGTTCGCGGGTGGCGATGTGGGTCGAGACGCAATGGCTGGTACCACCGTGCGTGCATCACGAGCATGCAACGACGAGCGCTTGCTACCACGGTAACATGCAAGCATTGAATGGGAGCAGGTCATGGTGCAAGCGGCACAGTTAAGGGGCCGGCTGGGTCATCCGGTGATCGACGCGGACGGGCATTGGCTCGAGTTTGCGCCGGTGCTGATTGATGCGCTCGAGCGTATCGGTGGCGAGCCCGCTGTAAGAGCATTGAAGATGGGGGGTTCTCGCGTTAGAGGCGCGCTGGCGATGACGGTTGCCGAACGACGCGACAATGGCCTCGCACAGGAGGCTTTCTGGGGCGCCCCCACACGCAATACGCGGGATCGCGCCACTGCGATCATGCCAAGGTTGCTGTACGAGCGGCTCGATGAGTTTGGCATCGATTTTTCGATTCTCTACCCGACGGCGGGTTTGGGCATTCCACGTGTGAACGACGACGAGGCGCGTGTGGCGGCTTGTCACGCATTCAACATCTATCAATGGGAACGCTTCGAACCGTTCAAAGACCGCATAACACCGGCGGCCGTCATTCCGATGCACTCGCCTGAAGAGGCGCTGGCCGAACTCGACCACGCGGTGGGTGAGCTCGGTTTCAAGGTGATCATGATGAACAGCATGATCGAACGCCCCTACGAGCCGAGCGGCGGGGTCGACTACTGGTTCGACATGATCGGCCTGGATAGCGCGCACGACTATGACCCGGTCTGGAACCGCTGCCGGGAACTCGGCGTCTCCCCGACGTTCCACAAAGGCTCGCGCGGCCGTGCGCTCAGGCTTTCGCCATCAAACTTCGTCTACAACCATATCGGGCACTTTGCGGCCGCCAGCGAAGCGGTGTGCAAAGCGATGTTCCTCGGCGGGGTTACGCGCCGTTTCCCCGAACTCAACTTCGCGTTCTTGGAAGGCGGCGTCGCATGGGCGTGCCTGTTGTATGCGGACCTGCTGGGCCACTGGGAGATTCGTAACCGTGAAGCGCTGAATTTTACCGATCCGGCAAATCTCGATTCCGCGCTGATGCTGGAGCTGGCCGAAGCCTACGGTGGCACCGAGATGGTAGCCGCCATCAAGGATCGCGGGTTGAGCGAACGCAACGGGCCGGACACGACAGGCCACATCGATGACCTCGACGACTTCAGCGCGTGCAAGATAGAGACCGGGGAAGATATCAAAGCGCTTTTCGTCGACCGGTTCTACTTCGGATGCGAGGCCGATGATTCGACCAACGCCTGGGCTTTCAATCGCAAGAACAACCCTTACGGTGCCCGCTTGAACACGCTTTTTGGCTCCGATATCGGGCACTTCGACGTGCAGGACATGGCCGGTGTGTTGCCGGAGGCTTACGAACTCGTCGAAGACGAAAAGATCACGGGCGAGGACTTCCGCGCGTTCGTGTTCGACAATCCCGTACGTTTCTGGGGTGAGACCAACCCGGAGTTTTTTGCCGGCACGGCTGTCGCCGATGAAGCGAAGACGTTGCTGTCAGGCTGATGCGGCCGGTTTGGGCTTGAGGCGCGCACCCGTGCACGACCACGAAGCGGAATTCGCCAATGAAGCGTTCTACCTGGCGTTCGCCCAGAAGGACCTGGCTGCCATGGAACGGCTGTGGGCATCGAACTGCGGCGTCGTCTGCCTGCACCCGGGGTGGCCTGCCCTGATCGACCGGAACGCCATCATCGAGAGTTGGAAGTCGATTCTCACGAACCCCAACCAACCGCCGATCGACTTCTATGGGGTGACGAGCGCACGCGTCGCGGACGGGATAGTTGCTGTCGTCTGCTACGAGGTCATCGCCGGCAACACGATGGTGGCAACCAACGTGTTCGTGGCCGAGGACGACGGCCCGAAGATCGCGGTACATCAGTCCGGGGTTTGCGCCAACCCGCCGAAAATCACTGCTGCGGGCGACATGACGATCAACTGATAACCGATTTGATATGGTATCCAATTGGATACCATAGTAGAATACCCACGTGATCTTTCCAAACGCCCAGCATCGCCACGGTTTGGCATCTTCGTTGCGCGACGCTCGCGAGGCAGCTGGGCTTTCCCTACGCGAACTGGCAAAACGCGCCGGGACGTCTCACCCAACGCTGCTCGCGTACGAGCAAGGTAAAAAAGTCCCCAGCGTGGCTACCTATATGCGCGTTCTCGAAGCTGGGGGCTACGCGGTCGACCTACACCTAGCGCTGAGAGTGCGTGAACGAGACGGCCTCGACCGAGGCGAGGAACTCGCTCAGGTACTCGACCTGGCCGAGCAATTTCCCGCTCGGCTGGAACGGCGCATGCGCTACCCGCGTTTCGGGTCAACGTGAAGGGTCTGCCGGAAAAGATCGTCGCCATCCACGAATCCCTCACCGAGGCAGCCCTACCACACGCCTTCGGCGGTGCGCTTGCGTTGGCATGGTGTACGGGCAGAGCCCGAGCCACGATTGATATCGACATCAACGTGTTCACGAATGGCGAGCACGCGCAGAAGGTGTTCGCCGCCCTTCCGGACGACTTGAAGCATGCCAAAAAGGACGTAACCGTCCTACGCAAAGAAGGACAGGTTCGCCTTTGGTGGGACAAGACGCCGGTGGACGTATTCCTCAACACCACGGAGTTTCACGAGGAAGCCGCACACCGGACGCGTTGGGAGACCTTCATGCAACGACGGATACCTTTTCTGTCGTGTCGGGATCTCGCCGTGTTCAAAGCTTTTTTCAACCGCACGAAGGACTGGGCCGATCTCGAGGAGATGCAGGCGGCCGGCACGCTTCCTATAACCGAAGTGCGCGCCGAGTTGACGCGTTACCTAGGCACCGATGACGAGCGTCTAGATCATCTGGCTGCGCTCGCCGCAACCTTTGCCGAATAACGGCTGAGACCCGGCCTACGGCCGACTCTCATCCACCTCCAGCACCAGTTCGGCCGGGTCTGCACCGTCGCGCGGGGCACCGGTGCCCGACGATCCGGCAAAGAGTCTTCGACCGTCCGGGAAGGTGACATCTCGGCCATTCGCCCTCAAGGCGCCGTCCGTCGCCTGATAGACCTCGACCAGCACTTCCGTGCCAGGCCGCACCGAATGCTTGCTCCAGCCTCGGCGCACGAGTGCCCCGGGGGGACCGGCCTCGATCATCCAGCTTTCGACGTTGCCGTCCTCGTCGACGACCCGAAGGTGCATCCAGGCGTGGGGATTGATCCACTCCATCTTGGTGATCTTGCCACGCAGCTTGACCGGCTTGGTGGCATCGAACTCCGCCGCGAACGCGTGATGCGCCGCAGCAAAAGGCGCGAGTACCAGCAAAGCGATCACTGCCGCTATCCTTGCCACTATCCCTGGCAGAAGGCCGGCCACCGTCGTTCGCATCGCAGTCACCTCACTGTCCGGCGGGTTCGTTGACCAACTTCTCCTTGGCACGGGCGCCGCTCAGTATGTTCGTCATGCCGTAGTTGCCCTCGTGACAGGCGTATTCGACGAGTTCGTACTGGGTGTCGTCCTTCACGAACCGGAACATGCCCGTCCAGGGGCTCGTCCAGATCGTCGGATCGTCGATCGTGAACTGGTATTCGAGCGTATCAAAACCCACGCGCCGATACCGTTCGACCAGTTTCAGGTTCTCATCGGACTCTCGGTAAGAAGCCCTGCCGTTGAAACCGATCACCTCAACCACCAGCGTGTCCCCTTCCCACCGACCGCGAGAGCTTCCCAGCCACTGCTTGAGGTCCGGCCCGAGATGCGGACGTGCGACGGTGGGAATGACGCGCGTTTCGTGAATCATCTCCTTTTGGATCGCGACATACCCGGGAGACTGGACGATCTGCAGGCCGTTGTTGTACACCCCCGGCATCATCATGCCCGGCAGCCCCCGGGTGATGCAGCGCACGTAAGTACTGAGGTCCTCCGGACCCTCGGCCAGACGCCGATAGGTGCGGGCATCGAGCGCGGCCGCAGCGCGCCGTTGGCCCTTCGCCGTCAGGGCTGGCAGCCGCCCATCCGGCGGATCGATGACCATGGCCACCTGGGTGGAGGGTGCCGACTTCACATAGCCGAGCGTGGTGTCGCGCCACTCGCGCTCGTAACCCCAGATGCTTCGCAAGGTGCCTCGCTCACGACGCGCGGCCGCCTCTTCGGGTGTCAGCGCCTCGTTCTCCCCTGCCTCGGCTGGGCGTTCCAGCGGAATGCCGTGGGCCGCATTGCCCGTCCAGATGCCTTGCAGATCCGGCTCTCCCCACGGCGTGCGCGGCGTTGTGTAGGGCTCAGCGTCAGCATTGCTCTCCGCCACCCAGCGGTACTGAGGCTCGACACCTGCCCACGCCGTTTCAACGATGGCTATCAACACGCCGTCGGGACCCGAGAGGAACGCACGTTTTGCGGATGCGCGAGCGTTCTCCGGGACCGTCGGCTCGTGCAGAAGCTCGACGCCGTCGCTGGACATCTCCGCCACCGCCGCTTCGAGATCCGGTACGACGAATGCCAAGTGATCGACCGAGCGCTGGTCGGTCGGCGCCAGCCTACCTTCCAGGTGGCTCCCGACCAAGAGCCACACCCTGCCGAACAATAGTCCGTCCAGTTGGCGTTTAAGCTTTGCCCGCTGGCCACCAAACACTTTGCTATACCACTCCAAGGTTGCATCGGGGTCTGCAGAGTGAAGGTGGATATGGTGGAACCCGAGAGTCTCGGAATCTTCTACCAACTCGATCCTGGTCCCCCACGGATCGAAGATGAACCCATGCTCGAACAGCCCGGGTACCTGGCGAAGGGTCGCACCGTCGTCGAATCTCTGCAGCCTGACGCCCGAGCCACGCACGCCGACCGCCTCGAGCTCGGCCATCTTGGCGTTGAGATCTTTAAACGAGAAGCCGATGTGATTCACCCCGGTGCCCTGGCTTCCGCCCAGTGTCGGCCGCACGACGAACTCGATCTCGACGGCTCCGCAGTCGATCGCGTCCGAGCGCGCTTCGATCGATTTACATTCCAGGTGCTCGACGTACCACTTGACCGCCTCGGTAGCGTTCGACGCAGCGAGATGAACGTGGTGGGTCTGGGCCGCACGTTCTGCCGCTTGGATCGGAATCGCGGCGAGCAGCGCGATCGCGATCAAAACCGAAGGAATCTTCCTTTGCATTCGCCTGTATCTCCTACCAGGTTATGGCCGGGTGCTTGCGCAGATGCCCGTAAAGGAGTTCCTCTGAAAACTCCACGCACTTGAACTCTAGAACCTGAGCATTCTCTTCCAGACGCCGATAGAGGGGCATCGTCATCTTCCAGGTACGGGTGAAGACGTTGGGGTCTTCGATCGTCGCCTCGTATCGCAGCGCATTCGCGCCGATCGGTGTGTAACGCTCGACTACCCGCAACGTGTCACTGGCAAAATTCCCCGCACGATCGAACCAAGCCTGACCGTTGAAACCGGCGACGTCGACCACCAGTGTCTCTCCCTCCCAACGCCCATGCGAGCGCCCCATCCAGCTATCGAGCGGCGCCGGCTCGGGATTTTCCTTGTCCATGTGGATGGTTCGATTCGTCTCCGCGAAGCCGTAGACGATCATGATCTTATTGGTGCCCTGGAGGATCTGAAACGGATAGGGCAGATAGGTCGCGCGCGGCACGCCCGGAAGGTAGCACTTCGTTTCCGGATCCTCTGTAAGCCGGTTCTCGAAGTTCTGGCGCTTCTGGTCGAGTGCCCACTGCTGGTAAGGAATCTCGCCACCCTCGACTACGCCCCTTCCGGGGGGAGTCGCACCGATCGCGCCGAGCTTGGGCGGCCCGGCGCTCGCTTGATGATCTTGAAGGTTCCAATGCGCGGTGCCGATCGCCTGCCAGATTCCGCTCAGGTCGGGATGCCCATCATAGGCACGGGGCAACTCGCCGTGCGCACTTGCGGGATCGGTAGACAGCAAAAGGACAACCCACAGGACGGTCGCGGCCATTGTTCCTCGTCGTAACCGGCCTTGCATCCGATTGAGCTCCTCACGGGTCGGGAGTATGTGTCCCCAGTCAAACGCAGCCACCGAAAGCGTTGCGGCCTCTCAGCGGCATGAGGGCAACTAGCCGGCGAATGCTCTAAATGCCACCAGATGTTGCCCCCAGTCGCCTCGGGATGTCAAAGAATCACAGGACGACTGCTCGGTCTCGTGGCTACACCACGACCGGCTCGGACCCCACGTCCGTACCGGACGCGGGTTGACCCGGCTACGCCGGTAAAACAAAAAGGCCCCAATGGGGCCTTCTTGTTTTAGTGGTGGAGGCGGCGTCAGTCGAAACCTAACTCTAAACGACTGAAAAATTTGATCTTTAAGAACACGTTTCTCGGTCGTTGCCCCCAAAGTTGCCCCATGTAAGGCTCATGAAACG
>JAPUIA010000310.1 GCA_027297435.1 Gammaproteobacteria bacterium
CGCGCGCGAAAATGCGCGTGCTGGTCACGAAGCACTTTTTCGAAAAGAAATACGATTACCGCACCGAATGGTTGCGGCTCAATGAAACGCTCTCGGTCAGCGACTCTGGACTGCCACTTCGCAAGCGCGCGATTCAGTCGCTGGCACAAATCATCGACTCGCCCGCGGGCCACCTCTGGCTGCGCAGCGACAACCGACGCGACTACCATCCCGTTGCAGGCTGGAACGCCAGACCCATGGAAGGTGAGCTTGCCGCAAAGCATGCGTTCATTCGCTTTCTCGCCAAGTCCGGCTGGATCGTCGATCTTCATGACGTGCGCAGCAACCCTGATCAGTATCAGTTGGACTCGGCGAACGATATTGAGGCCGTGTTGGCGGAGCCCGCTTTCGTCGTGCCGTTGCTGCACGAACAGGACCTGATTGGTTTTGTGGCACTGTCCGGGCCGCGGTCACCGATCTCGTTGAACTTCGAAGACCATGACCTGCTAAAAACGGCCGGGCAACAGGTCGCAAGCTACCTGGCCCGCGAAGCATCGACCGAGCAGCTCGCCGAGAGCCGCCAGTTCGAGGCTTTCAGCCGGTTCACGGCGTACGTCATGCACGATCTCAAAAACGCGATCGCGCAGCAAACACTCGTGGTCAAGAATGCCGTTAAGCACAAGCGTAATCCCGCGTTTGTCGACGACGCCATCGAGACGGTAAAGGGCAGCGTCGCGCGCATGCGCCGTGTCATGAGTCACCTGCAGCAACACTCGCTCGCGCAGCCGACCGAACGCGTCGACCTGGTCAAGCTCGTGCTGCAAGCCGTGTCGCAGTGTTCGGACCGCTCGCCCGCACCGACGACGTTAGTGCCCGACAGTCATGCCCTCGCCACCGCGAACCGTGACCGTTTGTTGATGGCGATTTGCCATGCGATTCGCAATGCACAGGATGCAACGGCGGAAGACGGTGAAATTCATGTCGAGCTGACGGTGGAAGATGGCGAGTGTTGCATCGTGATTGCGGATACGGGATGCGGCATGGAGGCCGAGTTCGTCCGCGAGCGCCTGTTCCGGCCGTTCGACAGCACCAAGGGCGCGGAGGGCATGGGCATTGGGGCGTATCAGATTCGGGAAACGCTGCGCATGAGTGGCGGTGACGTCCACGTTGACAGTGCGCCGCAGCAAGGGACGCGCCTGTCGATGCACTTGCCATTGGTTGATCGGGCGTAGCAGGGCCTTTATGGTCGTCCTGACCGTAAAGGCCCTGCTACCGTCGCGAATCGGGTAAACTCTCGCGCGTTTGCAGCCTCAGACACGTCCATGACCGTCCGCACCCG
Organism: Gammaproteobacteria bacterium; assembly: GCA_027297435.1. GTDB lineage: Bacteria > Pseudomonadota > Gammaproteobacteria > Pseudomonadales > Azotimanducaceae > Azophilus. The sequence goes on from JAPUIA010000310.1 coordinate 1,319, forward strand.
TTTCGCCCCCAGCCCCACAGGCGTTCTTCACCTCGGTAGTGTCCGCACGGCGCTCTTCTGCTGGCTGTATGCTCGCCATCGTGGTGGCCAGTTCATCTTGCGAATCGAGGACACAGATCGCGAGCGCTCGACCAAAGAAAACGTGGACGCGATTCTCGACGGCATGGCGTGGCTAGGCCTCGATGCCGATGAAGGGCCTATCTACCAGAGCGAGCGCCTCGACCGCTATCGGGAGGTCATCGATCAGTGGCTGGCCGAGGGCAAGGCCTATCATTGCTATTGCAGCAAGGATGAACTCGATGAACTGCGGGCCACGCAAAAGGAGCGCGGCGAGAAAACACGCTATGACGGCCGTTGCCGGGACCGCCAGACGCCTGAGAAGGGGGTCGATCCGGTCGTGCGCTTCAAGAACCCGCTGGATGGCGAGGTCATCGTCGAGGACCAGGTGCGGGGCAGGGTGGTGTTTCAAAATACCGAGCTCGATGACCTGATCATCGCCCGCTCGGATGGCGCGCCGACCTACAATTTCACAGTTGTCATCGACGACCATGACATGCAGATCAGCCACGTCATTCGTGGTGACGATCACCTCAACAACACGCCGCGGCAGATGAACATGCTCGCAGCCCTCGGTGCGACCCCGCCCGCGTACGCGCACCTGCCGATGATCCTCGGGCCCGATGGCGCGAAACTTTCGAAGCGCCACGGCGCCGTCGATATCCGCGCGTACCGCGACAATGGGTACTTGCCTGAGGCGATGCTCAATTACCTCGTGCGCCTCGGCTGGTCGCACGGTGACCAAGAGGTGTTCAACGTTGACGAGATGATCCGCCATTTCGACATTGCCGACGTGAACCAGTCAGCGTCGTCGTTCAACGCAGAGAAGCTTCGCTGGGTAAGCCAACAGCACATCATCGAGGCACCGGTCGAGCGCCTCGCACAGGAACTTGTGCCTTACCTCGAAGCCGCAGGGCTCGACATAGCCATCGGTCCGAGTCCTGCGGAAATCGCCGAGGGCTTTCGCGAGCGCGCCGAGACTCTGTCGCAAATGGCCGAGAGTGCTCGTTACTGCTACGAAGACTTCGACGCTGTCGATCCCAAGGCGGCGAAGAAACACTTGCGGCCCGTGATTTTGAAGCCGCTACGAGCCGCTAAAGAGCGATTGGCCGGTCTCGAGGATTGGTCAAAAATCGCCATCGCCGAAGCCATTGACGATGTTGCCGACGAATTCGAGCTCAGCCTGGGGAAGCTCGGGCAACCTATACGCATCGCTGTCACGGGGGGGCCCGTTTCACCGCCGATCGACGTCACGGTGTGGTTAGTCGGTCGCGAGCGAGTGCTCGCTCGGCTCGATCACGCTATTGAAATGATCGCGGCAAGGGCCGCCGCGAATGCTGACTGAAGGGCAGACTCGAGGTGCTAATCGAAGCCCACAAGATCTTGTTTTAAAAGGTAAAGCGGGGTGGTTGCGGGACGTCTTGACAGTCCCGGGCTGCGCCCGTAGAGTGCGCGGCTCCGTGGGGCTATAGCTCAGCTGGGAGAGCGCTTGCATGGCATGCAAGAGGTCGGCGGTTCGATCCCGCCTAGCTCCACCACACTTGTCATGGAGTTGGTCCTACGTCCCCATCGTCTAGAGGCCTAGGACACCGCCCTTTCACGGCGGTAACGGGGGTTCGAACCCCCCTGGGGACGCCATATTGATCAAAGGGTTAACGTGTATCGACGTTGGCTCTTTTCGGTTTAACCAACCGATTAACCAACCAAGAATGGCGCTGCTACGAACTGGGTGTAACCCAGAGAGGGTATAGTTACCTCGCCCTTCAAGATTCAGGACTGTAGCGTGAGCGAATTGGATGATGGAGTGGTTGCGCACCTGTCGATGATTCAGGGTGTCGTCAACCGTTTAGAAACGAACTCTTTTACATTGAAAGCACTTGCCATGACTTTGGCATCTGCTGTGTTGGCTTTCCTTGGTGCAGTCAAGAATCCGAATGCTGTTTTCACCGCTGCGGGAAGTTTGCCCGTCATAGTGTTTTGGCTGATGGATGAGGATTAATCATGGCGAAAAAGCGCGATCCAGAAGTTAGAAAGAAATTTTTGGCGAAGCTGGGACGAAAAAGGGCCCCTGCCGGAAAGGAAGTTGACCACAAGGTTGCCTTGGAGGACGGTGGTCGGGATTCCATGGCTAACATGCAATTGCTTACGAAAAGGCAACATGAAATAAAGACTGCCCGCGAGAATCGGGCGCGCGCGAAAAAGAAGAAGAAATAGCTGCGCGTCAAGCGGCGATGTCTGCCCACCACGTTAAATCGTAGTGTCCTACTGAGTCAACGAATTCAAAAATCTCCCGGTGTTCGCGCATCAAACGAATATATGGGGCGCACGTCCGCTTTTCCCGAAAGCGGACGTTCAGATCACCAAAAATTGAGTGAAATTAGGGGCCGCTTTCGGCCAGAAGCGGACATTAGGAAAACCCCGCCGCGATGGGCGGGGCTTTGTGGGGACAGGTCGCGATGCTATTCAATTATCGGTGTATAAACGATTTTCCCGATAGCGATGGGACCCACCAAGTCTCCCTTCCTTGGCTGGTGGGACTTTATTGCGAACAGATCCGGCGTGTTCACCGTGACCGTGATTGACCCATTGCGGATAATCGTCACCGGCAAACCGTTGAGGCCATACCCGTCGCCCGTGTTTCTATCTGGGTATGCTATTGGCCCGTCGGTGAAAAAGAGCCTCGCGGCTGATCTATTGTCTCTCACGCCGAATGTAAAGAGTCTGAGTTGCAACGGAGCACCAGGATCGATTAGAAAATTGGTGAAGACCGTCACACATCCCTCAGGGAACCTAACACCGTCGTGTAATTCGCCCTCCGTGACGCCACAAGGTATAAGGTTGCTGGTGACCAACCCTTTCTCATTACCCATGTCACCCTCCTGCATCTCAACCATGAACTCCGTTTCGGTCTTGTCATTGCCACCGTCGCCATCGTGGTTGCCATGATCGCCATTGACGGGCTTATCCGCCAAAGCAGGATTGTAGCCGAGTGCAAATACGGCGATAGTAAAAGTCAACACAACAGTTGATAAACGTAAGATATTCATGGTGCCTCCTGCGACCTAATGGGTCGATGCAGTATCGGCAGCCCGGCGATCTTGGGGTCCTTCGGGGAGTCATCCTTGGCTTCTCGGAGGAAGCGAGGACCCGTGGCTTCCCGTACCACACTTTATATTGGACAGCCTCATTAATAGGCTCATTGGCCAGAAAAATGCTTTGGAAAACCTGAAGTTTTTCCGAAGACCGGTCCGACAATCGATTAAATCAAAGACTTGGGTCGATGCGCCTCAGCTATACTTCGTATAGCTAAACAGCACCGGGAACCGCCATGCCTGAGGGCGACGCGAACAAGGCTTTTCGACTTGGAACCTGGCTGGTTCAGCCAAGCCTCAATCGTCTGTCTGACGGCGATCAAATCGTC
>JAPUIA010000311.1 GCA_027297435.1 Gammaproteobacteria bacterium
GACCTGATGGCTCACATCGTCGAGTCCGGTGTGCCGGTGATGGGACACCTGGGGCTGACGCCACAATCCGTCGAGGCTTTCGGCGGGCACAAGGTTCAAGGGCGCAACGAAGGCCAGGCAGGAGAGATTCTGGCGTCCGCCAGGCGTCTCGAGGCAGCCGGGTGTTTTGCCGTCGTACTCGAGTGTGTGCCCAGTGAGCTCGGCCGACGCATCTCTCAGGATTTGGGCATCCCAACCATCGGTATTGGCGCCGGACCACACACCGACGGACAAGTGCTCGTCTTACAGGACCTGCTCGGGATGAATCCGCAATTCAAGCCTAAGTTCCTGCGCCACTATGCTGCCGGGCACGCCATGATGACTCAGGCGGTGAACCGATTTCATGAGGACATCCGATCCCGGGCGTTTCCCGATCGATCGGAGTCTTACGCATGAAGGTTCTATGCGACATCACAGAATGGCGATCGCTCAGACGATCATTAGCCGGTAGCGTTGGGTTTGTGCCTACGATGGGCGCGATTCACGCTGGCCACACGTCGCTGATGACGCGCAGCGTTACCGACAACGACGTAACCGTGGTCAGTATCTACGTCAATCCAACACAATTTAACAACGCGGGCGATCTCGCCAACTACCCGGGAACGCTCGCGGAAGACCTGGCAGCATGCGAGGCCGTTGGCGTCGACTACGTCATCACACCAACCTATGACGATATCTATGCCGACGGTTTCCGCTACCAAATCGATGAAACCCGGTTCAGCCGCGAGTTGTGTGGCGCACACCGCAAAGGTCACTTTACCGGCGTACTGACGGTCGTGATGAAACTGCTCAATATCGTCCACCCCGATCGGGCCTACTTCGGAGAGAAAGACTATCAGCAGTTCCTGCTGGTTCGAGACATGGTGGATGCGTTTTTCATGGACGTTGAGATCGTTGCCTGTGAAACGGTCCGCGAGCGCGATGGCTTGGCCCTCAGCTCACGCAACGCGTTGCTCAGTTGCGAAGCGCGCAAGCGCGCGTCAAAGTTGCACAGGCTGTTGCGCTCGCTCTACTCCGACGCGGAAGTCGCGCGCAAGATGGCGGGCGTCGGATTCGACGTCGACTACATTGTCACGACGCTCGGGCGCCGATTCGTTGCCGCTTCCGTTGATTGCGGCGATCATGCGGTACGTCTGATCGACAATGTCGAACACGCAAACTAAGGTAGTCCGATGATTCTCGTGCTCGATGTCGGCAACTCGCAGATCTATTGCGGGGTTTTCAAAAACGAAAGGCTTGCGATCCAATTTAGACGCACCTCCACGGTACGCAGCTCTTCGGATGAGCTTGGCATTTTTCTAAGGGGCGCGCTGCGGGAAAACGGTATCGATCCAGACGCCATCAAGCAAGTCGTCGCGTGCTCGGTAGTACCCGATCTCAACTACAGCCTACGCGCCTGCTGCCAGAAGTATTTCAACATCGAGCCGATGATCATGCGTCCGGGCATCAAAACCGGCCTGAAGATCAGATACAAAGATCCCAAAGAGGTCGGTGCGGATCGCATTGCCGATGCCATCGGTGCCATCAAGCTCTTCCCGAATCGCAACCTGATCGTGGTCGACTTCGGCACCGCCACGACCGTCTGTGCGATTACACGAGAGCAAGAGTTCTTGGGCGGCAACATCATGCCGGGTATTCGCCTCGCAATGGAAGCCCTTGAATCCAAAACCGCCCAGCTACCATCCGTCGAAATCAAACCGACCAAAACCTCTATCGGGCGTTCAACCATCGAGAGCATTCAAAGCGGGCTCTATTGGAGCAACGTCGGCATGGTGAAAGAGCTGGTCCAGCGCATCACGCGAGAGGTATTCGAAGGCGATCCACCCATCGTCATCGGCACGGGTGGCTTTGCGCACCTGTTCGACCGAGAAGATCTATTCGACGAGGTGGTTCCGGACCTTATCCTGACCGGGCTGCTCGAGGTGCTGAGAATAAATTCGTGAAACCCTATCGGCGAAACGCTCGATAGCGTTTGTCCAACCGTTTGGTCTGTTTCTTGGATACACCAACTGCGTTCAGCGCTTCTCGCAGCCGCAACCGCGTGATGTCGCTGCCGAGAAACATCATGGAATCAAACAACGGCAGCGAGATTGCACGACCACTGATGGCGACAAACAAGGGGAACAGAAAATCCCGCATCTTGAGCCCCATATGGTCGGCTTGCTCCTGACAAAGTGCGTACAAACCGTCTCTCTCCCAGGGTCGCAAGCCGTCCAGATCTTGCGACACATAATAGAGGATCTCTCCGACTGCTTCGGCATCCAGTTTCTTGTGCTCGAAGTCTGCGGCCGTCAACGTCCTTCGATCGCCCAATAAATAGTCAACTTGAGGAATGATGTCGGCAAAGTGTTCGGTCCGCTCTTGGATCATCGGTACCAGTTCGCTTAGGCGATCACGGTTGACCGACCACTGTGCAAGGCGATCCATGAAATCGTCGGCGTCCAGTTTGCGGACGTACTGTCCGTTCAGCCAATTGAGTTTCTCGAGATCAAATACCGGGCCGCCAAGCGATATACGGTGCACATCGAACACGGCCATGAATTCCTCTTTGTCGAACATCTCGCGTTCGTCGGGCATCGACCACCCCATCATGCCGAGATAGTTCACCAACGCCTCCGGCAGATAACCCGCATCACGATAGAAGTTGATGCTGGTGGGGTTCTTGCGCTTGGACAGTTTGCTTTGATCCGGATTGCGCAACAGCGGCAGATGGATCATCACCGGCATATCCCAACCAAAGTAGCCAAACAACAATTGGTGCTTGGGTACGGAATTGATCCACTCCTCGCCACGCAGGATGTGGCTGATGCCCATCAGATGATCGTCGATTACAACCGCGAGGTGATAGGTCGCAAATCCATCAGCCTTGATCAGCACCTGCATGTCGACCTGGCTATAGGGTATTTCGATCGCGCCGCGTAGTTCATCGTGGAATCGACAAGTTCCCTCCTCGGGTATGCGCATGCGAATCACGTGAGCTTCGCCCTTGCCGATGCGGTCGGCGACCTCATCCGCCGGCAACGCTAAGCAGCGTCCGTCATAACCCGGATTGTCACCGGCGGCGCGCTGCTCGGCGCGCACCTCATCTAGGCGCCCAGGCGTACAAAAACAAGCAAACGCATGACCGGCGTCTACGAGCTGCTCGGCATGCTGCCGGTAGAGATCCTTCCGCTCGCTTTGCCGGTACGGCGCATGCGGACCGCCGATGTCCGGACCTTCATCCCAGGGAATGCCGATCCACTTGAGCGCTTCCAAGATCATCCGTTCCGATTCAGGTGTGCTGCGGGCGACATCCGTGTCTTCGATACGGACGATGAACTCGCCGCCCTGGCTCTTCGCAAACGCCCAATTGAAGAGCGCCATGTAAGCGGTACCTACGTGCGGGTCGCCGGTGGGCGAAGGGGCAATGCGAGTGCGAACGGTCATGGCGCCGCGATTATATCTGGAATTTAGGGCATGAGCGTCTCGAGGGGACGCCGTATCACCGCTACCACGCCGTCCGGAAATTGCTTTTAACGGGGATCAATCAGTACCAGAACGAGATGTAGGCGCGTAACACGATCGAGTCGAAGTCATAGAAGGGTTCCGTGCCCGGAGCCGCGCTGGTGACCCGTACATCCCGGAAATCCGCATAGTCGAACTTGATCCAGTCGACGAACAGATTGGCTTCGGCCTTTTTAAAGAACGGCAGCCAACGCGGTTTAAACTCGTAGCTGATGCCAGCGCCGACCGTGTGGGTGGTATAACTTGCGAGTTCTTTGTCGCGCGCCATGAAGTTCTGCGCGTTCTGTATCGGGAATAGATCGCTGTAGAAGTCTGCGGCTGTTTGATCATAAAAGCGGTATTTGACTTCCAATGTGATGCCTTTGCCCAAAGGGTGAGTGTAAGCGACCTCGGCGTTGAACGCGTCGATCCCCCACGTATCCGTGTAGTACCGATACTCGCCCTTGAGCGAAGCGCGATACGGCAAGTAATACATGGCTCGAATGGCTGTCGCAGAGCTGGTTTTGGTGCGCGGGTAGATCTCTGCCTCGTAGCTGTAGCCTCGTGCAGCATCCGAATCTACATAACGCACCTGTCTATAGGGGTTATTCAGAAAACCTTCATCGGTGATGCCTTCGTAGTTGAGGTTGATCACCAGATTCTTGGTCAAGATCTGAGTTATGTCGAAGCGATAGGACTGCCGGTCTGTATCTTCTTCGAAGATGTCGTCGCCGTTACGCGTTACGGTATCCCGACTGCGCGCGTAGCTGATGCCGAGCGTCGTGAGATCACCGAAAAAATCCTGGCTGATGCCGAAGCGTATGGCGTCGGAAGAGTAGTCGCTCTCTTCGCTGTTGGTGTAAGACAAACCCATGAAGGTTCTACCGCGAAGATAGTCGAAGCCGATGCTCTTCTCTTCGCGCTCTTCGGTGTACTCGGACGCGGTGGTGACCACATCGATCGATGCGCTGGTGATCATGTCGACATAGTAGTTGGCCCAGACCGACACCTTGTCTTTGTAACTTTTGCGAACAAGCACGGAGGGGCCTATGACTTCCAAGCCACCGCCGTCATAGCCGTGGTACATCACATCGGCGCGATCCTCAGGCAGGATCGCCCCGTGGGCGGTCAAGGCCGCCGCCGACAATACCAACCCGGCAAGGCGCCGAGCGAGTCCCAATCGAAAATACTCGTGTTGTGGATTTTTTTGACAGGAACTAGTTGCAGCCACAGCCGCCTCCAGAACCACCTTCGGCCCCGCGGGCACCCTCACGGGCTTGGTAGACGTGATGCAGATATGCTGAAGCAACCGGCGCCCGATTGAAGCTCATGATCGGGTCCGCAAGGTTGTTGCGTTCATACGGACTGACCCACGGCTTGATCTTCATGGAAGGCATTGATGGCATAGACGCGCAGCCACCGAAGAAGCTCAACATAACCAGGGTCAAAACCAACTTTATCTTCATGTCACGCCCTTTAGAAGAACAACGTCAATCCACCGGAGAACTCGACGTTGTGCTTCGTCTCCTGGGTTCCCAGCAAATCGGATTCGAATATGTGGTCGCGTACATCGACGTGGAAAGCCAGCCAATCGGTTGCGATGAAACGGTAGCCTAGACCGGCATTGATCGTGAAAAGGTCATTGCCGCCGAATTGCGTGCTGCCGACTCCGGCAATCGCGTAGAGACCACCTTTGAAGGCCCAACGACCGCCGATGAACGATTCGCCCGGGAACAGGTTCCACCCGACCGAGACGTTGTAGTACGTCATGTCGCGATCGCTAATCAACGGCGAACCGCCGCTCAACCGTTCGAAACTGGTCAGACCCAGCTCGGTCTGGCCGTAGACGGCCTCGACGAAAAAGTCTTCCGTCACGTGGTAGGCGAACCTGACACCCTTCACGGCGTCGCTGCCGAAATCCTCGACACTCATGACACCGCCGAACACACCGATTTCGAAGTTTTCGTTGTCGAGTTTGTCGACGTCAACCTGCCGCCGTTCGGGCTCACGCACCACCAACGGTTCAAGCTCCAGATCGCTCGGCTCTGCAGCAAACGCGACAGGACATGCCGTCGTCGACCACATGATGAGTGCGATCACGCTTAAAAGAATACGCTGAAACCTGCTTTCCATTGGTTTATCTCTTCGTTGTCGTCCCGACTCGTCAACACCGTGTGGCGCTTGTATTCCATGCGCAACAGGAACCTGTCGCTCAGATAGATGTCGGCGCCAACCCCGGCGTGCACAATTTCGTCCTTTCTATCCACCGCTTGTACGATGGTCGTATGGGGTTTGATTTCGATTATGCCGCTGCCGATAGTGAAATAAGGTGACACACGCCACTTTGGGAACGGATGCATCAAAATGTTGCCCGTACCCATGAAACCGTCGGAAAAACTACCCAGTATCTGGGTCGCTTCCAGTTGGAACGTGATGTAGGGGTTGATGGCATAACCAAGGTAGCCGGAGATCGATCTGGCTCCGCCAAAGTCACCGCCGTTGACGCCCATCTCCCAGTGCCGGTTGGAGAACTCGCCAAGACCTATCTCGCCGAAATCGATCGGGCGTCCGTCCAGATTCAAGGTGTGGCGCATCTGATCTAGGTGCACCCAGCCTTCTTTGCCTCGGTCGGTGCTTACCTTGAACCAATCCGTACGCTGCTTGAGCACCCTAACCTGATCGCCCTGCCCGGCAACGTAGAAAATGGGATACCCGCGACCGGGACCGGTACGCATTTCAATATAGGGATCAGATATCAAAACCTCGGGGTGATACGGCTTGAATACATCCAACATACCCGCGAACGCCGGCGAGCCGAGCACGCAGAAGGCAATCAAGCCAAAGAGTAGGTTGTGTATCTTGCGGATCATCCTTATCCGGCCTCTCGTCCTTAAGGGGGTACGTCGAACGGGTTGTTATAGTACTGGCCACCGATGTCGATCCACTCTGACACCAGTCTCAATTCTGCACTCGTCAGCCGGCCATCGTGCGTCGCACCGGTCGCGAATCGCGAAAAGAACGGTTGGCTGCCAGGCGCGTTGGCGCCCGCAATCGACATTGGAGCCCCGGTGGTAACGGGAACCAAGATCGGAATCGGTTGGCCGTTCTGATCGAGAATGAGGTTACCGTTGGCATCCGTTTGAAACAGCGGATTGCCATTGGCATCCGTAGCCTGCACCAGCTCGTCGATGAGCTGTCCGTTGGCGTCCAATATCTGGCGGTTATCCGCGCTCAGCAACTCGCGGTAGCTTTTGTAGTGGTCCGCATCGATATCCGATTGGCCATCGGAGAGATCGAGCTGCATGGCCGGCACCATGGGATTGCCCATGGCATCATTGATGTTGTGGCATGCGGTACAGGTGTCAGCGCCACGATCGACGCTCCACAGAGGATGTAGGTGCATCTCGTAGTTGATCGTAATGCGACAGCTCGCCACCCAGTTGCTAACGCATCCGGGGTCGACTGGCGCCGGCGTGGCGAGATCCGCGTACGCGAAAACAAAACTCGCATCTTTCGCCCTCACGTTGGGATCCGTCCACACATCATCGTAGACGACGTCGACGCTGGGGTTCGAAAAACCATTGATGCGCGCGTAAACCTCGGCCATGGTTTCTCCGGCATTGGCGAAAAGCGCCGGTTCGGTGTTGGGAAACGGCAAGCCGTCGACGGTTGCACCCGCGTTCGCAGAGGGGGCTTCTGCCGGCATGCGTCCGTGGGGCACCTCACTGACTGCGGTATGACAACCGTTGCATTCGAATTCCTCGCCCGGTCTGAGCTGCATCCAGTTGTTGTGACGCCCGGTGATACGGCGTCCATTGGCGTCCAATACATCGATCCAAAACGCGACGTTGGCCGGTACCGTAGAGATCAGAGAACCGTCCGGATCGATTCGGGCATAACCCAATATCTCCCGCATGCCCTGCGCGGTTGAGACGCCGAAGTCGCTCGCCTGCAGATCGACGATATCGTCATCGGGGATCGAGACGGCTTTGACGAATCGCGCGAAACGAGCTGGCCGATCGGCGCCCGTCGTCTGTGCGGGATCACTGAGAACGTCAAGTGGGACGACCGAGATACCATCGAAGTCGTAAACCGTTCGAACATGCACGACACCGACCGCCTCGGAAACGAGGTCCGGGTCGAGGTCAATACCTGCGGTCTTGTCGAGTATCACCGGCGGTGCCACCCGGTCTTCCATCACCACGACCTCGGAATACACCTCACCTTCGTTGGGCGTGGCGATCGGCTGCTGCGTGTTCGCCTCCACGTCGCGCATCCATATTCCATACAACGGGTCGGCTTCGACGTAGTTCGGATCGTTCAGAAACGTATCGGTGCAGGGTGCGATTACGGGATTAGCCGGATCGGTGATCTCATCGATCAACCGGCACTGGCTCCACGCAACTACGAAGCGGTTGGTACCGTCATATAGCGGATAGATGGAAGCGAAGCGCCCCTGTAGTGCAGGTGTGTCATCATCCAGGTTCAAATCGCCCGGGATGAGCACTTCCTGCGCATCACTCAGCAAGCCTTGGTTGGCAAATGTGGGTTGATCGTGCTCAACGTACGCGGGCGTGTCGATCGCCACCGGGAAGGCGCCCATGCGAATCTGATCTCCGGACGGTCGCAACATCACGAGTAGGCGTCCATCCGGCAATTCCACAGCCTCGACAAATTCGATGTTCTGCCCGTTGGGACCCGTGTCATGGCTGTGAACCCCGTAAAGCAGCTGCTGGTCCGTGCCATCCGGGTTGGCCTGATACAGGCTGATGCGATCTCTGGCCGATACGTTGTCCCAACGGCTATAGACAATGCGGCCATCGCTCAACACCGCCGGATCCAGATCCGAGCTTTGGTTGAAAGAAATTTGATGCAGGTTGCTACCGTCGGCCTCTATGACGTGCAACGTCAAAGACTCTTCGTTGCGATTTTCATCGAGCGCGGAAAATTGCGGCTTGCCTTCATCCAAGAGAATGGCCTTGGATTGGCGTTGGCGCGTCGAGCTGAAGACGATACGCCCATCCGGTAGAAATCTCGGCGCGACGTCTTGGCCGTCCTCGGCGGTAATATCCGAGCTGATGACACGAGTTACCGTACCGGTCCCGCGGTCATGCAACCAAAGGTTCCACGTGGGCTGTTCATCATCATCGAGGTTGGGGTCTTCGGGCGCGCGCATCGCAAATATCAGCTGCGAACCGTCGAATGACACGCTCAGGTCTTTCACGTCGTAAAGCGGCGGATTGCCGTCAACGTCATCGGGGAAGATACCCTCGGTCAGGTTGGTCTCGGCAGCGCTCGACGAGGCTCGATCCCGTAGCAATAGCTCCGCACCGGGACGAAACTGCACGGCGTCACGGACTGCCGAGGTGATGAGATCACCGTTGGCATCCAGTACGAGTGGCCGTTTGACGAAAACGATGGGGAAGTCGAGGACCACGGGGTCCGGATCTTGGCTACCACCGAGCGCACTGGAATCGCTCGAACTGCCGCCGCCACAGGCGACAAGCGCAAAACACGCGGCGATCCCGAACAACACACAAAACGGGCGCGATATCATAATGAACTGGCCTACTTCAAGACCCGCTATTCTTTCAAAACCCCTGCCGCCAATACGTGACGTACCGCACAGGTCCTTACCTGCAAACAAGTTGACAACAATTACCTAGGAAATCACCGATTTGTTCATATCTTGTCGCGGTGTGACCCCTATCACAGCGCGAAAACGCCGATTCCACGACCCTACACCTCGCAATCTACGCAACTTGCCCACGGACCGGGCGATTGGGAACGCACCCTACCTTCATCGACATGAAGGTAATTGGTGTTTAGGCGAGGAACGTGTTCATGAAATCAACAGCCGCCGCTACCCGTGGGGGATTCGACTCGCCCCGACCGGGGGTTCGTGTCTTGCTCTGGTGCATGATCGCTGCCATGGCTTGGCTTACTCCCATGTCCAGCTACGCCACGCAACGCGACCAAGCGAAGCGCATCTATGACCGGATCGCCGGCGTACCGCCGGACGCTGCGACGTTGACCAACATGGTCAGTGAGATGAACGCGACCAACGCGGTGAACGCCGCACTTATCTACGCGACCCAAGCGCCTGAGTTTTACAACGTAACCCTAAAAAACTGGGCCGCGCCTTGGACCAACCGTGACGACTTCGTGTTCGTGCCCTTGGACGATTACATTGCGACGGTCATCGGGATGGTGCGCGATGACGCAGACTTTCGCGAGCTCTTGCACGGCAACTACCTGTATACCGGCTCAGGCGCAGGCATTCCCGCCTACAGCCCGAACAACAACAATCATTACGAAGCGCTGGAAAACGCCGGCACTGATCTACAGGCGAATCTGCAACGCACCAATCAATCGCAGGTTTCAGACGTACCGGACGGCGCGACCGCAGGCGTCATGACCACTCGGTCTGCCGCAAAAGCGTTCTTCATCGACGGTACCAACCGCGCCATGTTTCGTTTCACGATGAAAAACCATATGTGCAACGACATGGAGCAGGTCAAGGATACGACCCGTGTACCCGACCGAATTCGGCAAGACGTTTCTCGAAGCCCCGGCGGCGACAGCCGCATCTTCTTGAACAACTGTATCGGTTGCCACTCCGGCATGGATCCAATGGCCCAAGCCTTCGCGTACTACGACTACGTTTACGACGTCGTGAACGACCCGGATGGCATGAACGGCGCCATCCGCTTCAACGACACAGGCGAAATCGACGCTGTTACGGGAACCCGAGTCGTCTCGAAGTACTTCAACAACAACGCAACATTCGAACAGGGTTTCATCACGACCACCAACGATTGGGGCAACTACTGGCGAGCTGGACCCAACATGCTGCTTGGGTGGGATTCCGGGTTACCCGGTTCCGGTACGGGCGCGAAGTCCATGGGTCGGGAACTCGCGAACAGTGATGCATTCGCCCAATGCCAGGTAGAAAAGGTATTCGCAAACGTATGCCTTCGACCACCGCAAGACAGTGTCGACCGAGGACAAGTCGACGCGATGGTGACCTCTTTTCGGACCAGCGGCTTCAATCTGAAGCAGGTCTTTGCAGAGTCGGCCGTTTACTGCATGGGTGACTAAGGTGGAGCTAATCATGAACATTCGTCAGTTACGTACGCTTGGCCTGCTAGCGAGTCTGTTCCTCGTCTATGGGTGCGGTAGCGGTAGTGGTTCATCCACCTCGGCAAACCCGCAAACAACCCCGCCAGACGTCAGTAACTACAACGGTCCCGCGCCGGCGACGGCCGACATTCAGGCATTCAAACTGAACGTCTGGGACAACCTGGTGCCTAACAATCGTTGTGGCGGTTGCCACAACGAAACCCAATCGCCTCGCTTCGTGCGTGCCGATGACATCAATCTCGCCTACGACGCGGCCAATTCGGTCGTGGATCTCACCGATCCTGCCATGTCGATCATGGTGGCCAAGGTGCGCGGCGGCCACAACTGCTGGCTAACCAGCGACAACGCTTGCGGAGACATCATCCAGTCGTACATCGAGAACTGGGCAGGCGACAGCTTGGGCGGCAGCGGCAAACAGGTACAACTCGTTGCTCCAACCAACCTGCCGTTGCCCGGCGACAGTCGTAACTTTCCGGACGACGTGAATAATACCAACTTCGCAACGACGGTCTATCCGCTATTGGATCAGTTCTGCGTTGGTTGCCACACGGATACCGCCGCAATTCCGCAGACGCCGTACTTCGCAAGCGCTGATGTTCAAGTGGCGTATGAAGCGGCTCAAAGCAAGCTGGACCTCGACAACGCAGCCAATTCGCGCTTCGTGCTGCGCCTTGGGTTTGAATTCCACAACTGCTGGGGCCCCACCTGCCAGGTGAATGCCGCCGAGATGGAAACCGAGATCAACAACCTGATCGGGAGCATCCCGATCACCCAAGTGGATCCAAACCTAGTCACCAGTCGGGCGATCAGTCTGGTCGACGGCATCATCTCCTCGGCCGGAGGCCGGCACGAAACCAACGCGATCGCCCTGTACGAATTCAAGACGGGCAGCGGCAACGTGGCATTCGATACGAGTGGCGTTGAACCCTCCGTAAACCTTACGCTTTCAGGCACCTACAACTGGGTCGGTGGTTGGGGCGTGCAATTCATCGACGGCAAGGCCCAAGGCTCGACCACCGCGAGCGCCAAACTTCACGCCCTGATCACGTCGACGAACGAATACACGATCGAAGCGTGGGTCGCACCGAGTAACGTCACCCAAGATGGTCCTGCTCGCATCATCACCTATTCCGGTGGCCCGATGTCGCGTAACTTCATGTTGGGCCAAACGCTCTACAACTACGACACGTTCAACCGCAGCGATCAGACGGATCAGAACGGCGAACCGCAACTGTCCACCGCGGATGCCGATGAAGATCTGCAAGCGACGCTGCAACACGTCGTGATGACCTACGATCCCTCCGCCGGCCGGCGTATTTACGTGAACGGAGTGTTCACCGACGACTTGGATACGGTTCCCGGGGGTCTCCTCAACGAGTGGAACGATACTTATGCGCTGGCACTCGGAAGCGAGGTCGACAATGACAACCGCTGGGCAGGTACGATACGACTGCTCGCGATACACAACCGGGTGTTGACCGACGCGCAGATCGTCCAGAACTTCGACGTCGGCGTAGGCGAGAAATATTACCTGCTCTTCAACGTAGACGATCATACGGGCCTCACGGACTCCTATGTCGTTTTCGAGGTCAGCCAGTACGACTCCTTCAGCTACCTCTTTGACGAGCCGTTTTTCGTGATCCTCGACAGCGCCGCAACGCCGGGCAGTATTCCGGTGCAGGGCATCCGTATTGGTCTCAACGGTCGCGAGCTAACCGTCGGTCAAGCGTTCCAAAACGTCGACATCACATTGAACGATGCCGACTACGCTGCCGAAGGGCTGCAACGCATGTCCTCCATCGGCACGATTGTCTCGCTCGAGCAGGGTCCTCAACTCGACGAGTTCTTTCTGACCTTCGAAGTGCTCGGCGGTTCGACCAACGTCGTCACCGAGCCGACACCGCTAGCGCCGCCGCCACCGCCTGACGTGCCGCGCGATCCCGCAATCGGCGTACGTAACTTTGACGAGATCAACGCGTCGATGTCCTCGATGACCGGCATTGCGACGAACAACTCGGCGGTCGTCAATACGTACAGTTCCGTGAGGCAAGCCATGCCGGTGAATACGTTCCTCGGCGGGTTCATCTCCTCCCAGCAAATGGGTGTGACCCAGCTCGCGATCACGTATTGCAACGAGTTGGTGGACGACACCACTCTCCGTGCCAGCTACTGGCCGAACTTCGTTTGGGGAGCTCCCTTGGCAACAGCGTTCAACGATCGAACGGCCGTGTTGGATCCGCTCATCGACAACATGGTGGGTCGCAACGTTCCGACGCAGCCTGACCTGTTCACGCTAGAAGGTCACGTCAACAGCCTGATCGATACGCTCGTCAACTGCGGAGGTAGCTGTGAAGTCGACCGAGTCGAGCGAGTGATGAAAGCATCGTGCGCATCCGTATTGGGCAGCGCCGCGATGGTGGTCCAGTAATTCAGAGGATTTATCATGCGAAGACGAAAGCAACGAAACTACGATGATCCGATCTGTCACCCGGACCATCCGCGGCCACGTACGCGTCGCGAATTTTTGGCACAGGGCTTCATCCTGGGTAGTGCCCCAATAATTGGCAGCGCGCTATCGTTGAGCATCGGTGGCAAAGCGCACGCGCTGTCACCGGACCTGGCCGCTTTGGTTACCAACCTGTGCGGAGTCTCATCCGCGGGTGGCGCCGGCAAGATCCCGTTTATTGCCTTCGACCTGGCCGGTGGTTCGAACCAGGCCGGTTCCAACGTGCTGGTGGGCCAGCAAGGTGGGCAGCTGGATTTTCTAACGACCGCCGGTTACGAACGTCAGGGACTGCCGGGCGATCAGATTCCGCCGATCCTCAACCCAGCGACGCAAACCAACGATTTCATCGACACGACGTTGGGACTTGCGTTCCACTCAGATAGCGCGTTTTTGCGAGGCATGATGACGAAGGTCTCCGCGGCGACGGCGGCCAACGTCAACGGTGCGGTCATACCCGCTCGTTCGGACAACGATACGAGCAACAATCCGCACAACCCGATGTACGGCATTGCCAAAGCCGGTTCCGATGGAGAGATATTGACGCTGATTGGTTCGGAAAACTCCGACTCGGGCGGCAACTCCATGGCACCCGACATGATGATCGATTTGGCCGTTCGCCCGACCAAAGTGGATCAGTCGAGTGACGTTACCGGGCTCGTCGATGTCGGTGACCTCACGAGCGTACTCAGCCAAGCAGACGCCGTCAGCGTCATGGAGTCCATTTACCGGATCAGCGATCAAAAACTCATCGATGCGGAAAACGGCCAAGCCGTCGTCACCGCAGACGATGTGGCGAAGGACTTGGTACGGTGCGGTTATCTCAACAGCGCCGACCTCGCCGAAAAATTCGGCAACCCACAAACCTTGAACCCCTCCGGCGACCCATTGATCGTCGGCGCGACGGGTATCTTCTCAACGGCGGAGTTCACCGCCGGCGACAGAAGCGCCCGTGAGTTCGAAAAGACCGCAGCGGTCATGAAGATGGTCGTCAACGGATTCGCCGGTGCGGGTACCATCGAGATGGGTGGTTACGATTACCACGGCGGCGCGCGAGCCGAAGGCGAGGTTAAGGACTTTCGCGCCGGCCAGTGTATGGGTGCTTGTCTCCAGTATGCCTCGCTGGTGGGCGTGCCGCTCATGATGTACGTCATGTCGGACGGTTCGTTATCCTCCAACGGCGTCATCGACAACAGCGTCGATGGACGCGGCAAGGGCGAGTGGACCAGCGACAACAGCTCGGTCGCGGCAACTTTCTTCCTGGTGTACAACCCGAACGGTAGGCCAACGTTGATGGGTGGAACCCCGGCAATCCAAGCCATCCACCAACAGATCGGCTACATGAGGCCAGACGGCTCTGTCGAGACGGCGGCCACGCCGGCGGCGAACCAAGTGAATCTGCTAGCTGAGGCGATCATTCTGAACTACATGGCGTTGCACGGTGAACAAGGCCAGTTCGCCAGCCTTTATCCGACCATGGGGCTCAACAACCCGGCGATCTACGATAACTTGACGGCTTTCGAGCCCATCGTTAACGGGACGATCTGAAACCCAGTG
>JAPUIA010000032.1 GCA_027297435.1 Gammaproteobacteria bacterium
CGAGCGCCATGGACTTCGCAGGCCGGTCGTCGTCGAGTAGGCTCCGCCATACAGCAACCACGTCGTCGATGGCGGCTGGAAACGGATGCTCGGGCGGCATGCGGTAGTCGATCGACATCACCGGGATTTTCACGCGATGAGCGATGAGGATCGCCTCGCTCAGGCCCGCTCTCCCGGCGTTTAGCACATAGGCGCCGCCGTGCACGTGGACGAACAGCCGATTTTCGTTTGCCGGATTGATGTCGGCCGGTGTCACAGTGCGGACGGTGACGGCTGCGATCTCGGCTTTTTTGATCGTGACCGACCGACGCTCTTTCAGGGCCTCGCCGCTCTGCATGTTGCTGGCGTTTAACGCCCGGATGGTCCGGACCCACTCCTCCTTCGTCGTGAAGGTGGTCGTTCGGATGTGCTCCGCCACGTTGGGTTGCGGCGTGTCTGCGATGGACGCTCTAAGGGCATCGCTCGCAGCGGTTGGCGCTGGAAGCGTTCGGCTACCGAGAGTCCAGGCTTTTTCCTGGGCATCGACAGGCGTGAATAAGCTTGATACCAATATTGCAATGGCAACAAATTTAGGTTGCGTTTTCATAAGCCTCTTCATCCGAACGTCGACGGCGAAGCCACCAAAATCAAGCCATATTTGATCGCTCGTTTGGACATTGTTTGTCTCCCTCTTGTGATTTTTGACATCCGTGCGCCCCCGATTAGCTTTGAAGCAAAACTAATGCCAACTTGGAGCTTCGCGATTCCACGCGGGTGATTTCGTTACAGAAAGCTCTCGGCGTCGTGGCATCTCGACCGCCTATCGTGTGCATCCCTTGGACCGAGCAGCCCCGCCCGACTACGGTCGTAGCCCTGGCATACGAAATATTGGGGTTTGTCTCGGTTATCTTGGGGAATGAGGGACCTCCTGGGTGAGCCTGAGCCCCAGGGCGGGAATCAAGCACTGAGTGCGCTTGACGACCGGCCGCTGTGGGGCACTTAGGAGACGAATGTCGCGGTGTAACGAACGACTGTTTTGGAGAAGATGCTGTTGAAAAACTAGGAGAGCAAAATCAATTCGCGAACGAGAAGGCTCTGGTTTTACTTTCTGTGAGCCGAACTTCGTTTCACAGCACCGTGGATCGCGAACTTCCGAAGAAATCGACCATAATTCCTGGCCAAAATAGTTTTTCAACAGAATCGAGAACAGAGCAGACGTTTGCGAGTACTCGATGTCGCCTAGTTTTCAACACTTTGTACCAAACACCCATTGGTACAAGGATTGGTACAAAGAAAAAGGTAAGGATAAATAAACGTATATAAATCAAACAGTTAAGGTGTTAATCTGGCCTCTCTAGGGGACGCCATTTCGCCGTTTTCACGAAATCCGAGGATGTGCGAGAACGTCCCAAGCAGCAGCCACTCGATTTATCGAGCGAATCGACGTGAACCGAGCCCGGAAGCCGCCATCATTCTCGAAATTCGGCCAGATTACGTCGGCGTCTCACACTCGCCAAGCCGCAACTCGCCCGGTTGCTGCGCGGATGGCCTGAAATACTTCATACGTTTGCTCGGCACGCCTTCGTTACCGTAGGCACCCCAGGTCGCGAAACCCAACAGCTGGCGCTGACTATCGTCTAGGTGCTCGACCACCTCGGGGCGCAGCGAGTACGGGTAGTTGACGAGCGGCCGGATCATCGGCGCAACAAAATTGTTGGTTACGCCGATTCGGTATTCGTCCGCGGTCTGGTTGCATCCCGTGGCATGCCAGGTCCGGCCGTCCCACAGCGTCACTGAGCCTTGAGGCATCTCCGCGGGCAACGCGTCGTCAAACTCGGCGTATGGCTCAGGCTGCAAGCCCGACCGGTGGCTGCCGGGTACGAACAGCGTTGCACCATTGGCAGACGTGAAGTCGGTGACGGCCCAGATCAGCGTTACCATGCACGGCGGGAACAGATGGCCGGGCGACGCGGGCGGCAGACGATCTGCAGTGCGCATGCTGCTGAACCCCCGCTCGCCCAATTGCTCGTACCCCTCCGGCGGGATGGCCGGCGTCCAGTATTGGTCGGAGTGCATCTCCATACGCCGGTTGCCGGGACCCGCGATGGGCGCGTTGGCGCAGGAGAGGATGAAACCTGGACCCAGTACGTGTCGTGCGAGGGCCAGGCTGGCCTCTGAACAGGTTAGCAGCTCGAGGAACACGGCGCCCTTGTTGATGACGTTGGCAACCCACTGCGTGTTGTCGTCGAGCACGTTCTCCTCGCCAGTGCCGAGCTCCGCGCGGGCCTGCTCGAGCACGCGGATCCGTAGACGTTCAGCCAGACCTTCAGGCATAACGTTCTCTACGACGCAATAACCCAGACGGTCGAGATCGTCGCGCGCGCGGTCCAGGTCGGTCGTCGGTGTGGCCACGGCTGCCGCCATCTATGCCTTCCCACGTCAGTGGATTGATCGACCTGACGGTACTGGGGCCTCCACCGCAAAGCAAACGTCTTTCGTGCCCTTGCGCACGCGACTGTCACAGGCAAGCTAGCCAGTCTAATATCTTGGCGAACCGAGCCAACCGGGGGCACACGTGATGCTTTCGCTAGAAGACCGCATTCAGAAACTCGAGGATATCGAAGCCATCAAAGCGCTCAAGGCGCGCTACTGCGCGTTCTGCGACGACGCGTACGACCCGGATGGCATCGCCGCATTGTTTACGGAAGACGGGGTGTGGGATGGCGCTTTCATGGGCCGGTTTGATGGCCGCGAAGCGATTCGCGCGCACTTTGCCGGTACCAGCGCGATCATGAGTTTTGCGATTCACCACGTTACCAACCCCTTGATTGAGGTGTCTGGGGACTCCGCAACCGGCCAGTGGTACCTGTGGCAACCGTGTACGCAGACGGCCAGAAAAACGCGTGCTCTGTGGCTCGCAGCACGCTACAACGAAACGTACGTGCGCACGGTGGCCGGCTGGCGGTTCGATGTCATGGTCATCAGTCCGCGCATGTTTGCACCGTACGAGGAAGGGTGGGCAGAGGTACCGTTCATCACCGGGGGACCCAGAGATGACACATAAACCTCGCCATGAGTTCATCGCAGACGGTGATTTGAAGAGGAAGAAATGGCAGCACTGACCGACGAGGAAGCAATCACGGCGTTCGCCACGAGCGCGTGGCAGGGTCGCGTCATTGGCGTCAACCTGTTGAAGTTTCGTGTGCACGCGCAGTACCGTTTGGTCGCGGTTTGCCTTAGGGATTAGGATTCACATCCGTGGCGTTTGAGTACTACTACCGCCTCTCCAAACGCGATCAGCGGGAATATGAGAGAAGTGATGGCTACGATGCGATAGAACTCTCGATGCCATCGAGGATTCACCGCATGGTTGGTCCGCTCCGGCTCGCGCTAGCAGATGAGGATCACGCCGGCGTCCAGCAAGCCAGTTCCGACCTGGCACACGCAATAACGCAAGATCTGAACGTCAACCCGGCTCTTGTCATCGTGAAGAGCACTCGCCCAGTGAACGATGCCGAAGAACTCCATGGTTTGTATGAACCTGCAGACGGGGATTGTTACGCTGAGATTACGGTCTGGATGAGGACGGCAAAACGTAACCAAGTCGTCGCGTTCCGAACTTTTCTACGAACCCTGGTGCATGAACTATGCCACCACCTCGACTATGAGTTGCTCGAGCTGGAAGAGTCTTTTCACACCGAGGGTTTTTTTCTACGTGAGTCAAGTCTCGTTCAGCAAATCACTTGATCTCGGGCAAGGCGGGAGATTGGACGCGGACTCGCGGAGTTCCCGACGCCCCCTTATGGTTGGGCCGTAGGGTCGCTATAGACGGTAAGTCCACGGCGGTTCGTCTCCTGGAGCAGGTCAGGATAAAAGATCTGCTCGATTTTCTGTCCACCACCCGCAAGCAATACATCCCCCGGTTGCTCCATCGCGCTTGCGATATAGAGACTACCCATTTTCCTGAAAAAACGCATTGTCAGCGTAACAGGACGCCCCTTCCACAGTGCTTTCACCACCACACGCCCATTCTCTGAATCGGAAGTGTCGTATTCGAAACCATGGATCTTTGCAACTGCAACTGCCGCACCGACTGCCTCAATGATCTCCGCGTCGTCGCTAACAGCTTCAATGCTCGGTTCGTCGGATGATTGCGAGACCACTTGTTCCGGAACCGATCCCGTTTTCAACGCCTTCTGCTGCCTCTGGGCGAACGCTTGCCAGGCAGGCTCTTTCTTGAATGCCTTGCGTTGCGCCACAGACCAAAACTCGTGTTCGTCCTCAACCGTCTTGTCGACGTTCTTGAGGGTCGCCGTATAGGGGGCATGGCCGCTGAAGGCACGCCCCAAAAATCCCTTTCTTGCCGCCTCTGGTGAGATCAATCGGTAAAAGTAGGACTGAACAGGATCGGCTTCAGCCATCTTCGTTGAGGTTTGCAGCAAAAATTCGCCCATGAAAGTCAACTCGCCAGCAACCACGGTCACTTCCGTTTCCGATAGCATATCCTTGGAAAAAAATGCTTCGTATTTGAAACCGGTCGCGGCTCCACCTCCTGAAAGCCTAGCTGCCACGGCAACGTAACGTCCGGGTTTGGCGTTTAGGAGGTAGACCTGTTTCTTGTTGGAGTAGTTTGAAGAGACTACGTACTCTGAATTGAGAACATCCTCGCCTTCCGCTGGCCTCGCGAAATGCACCTGCACGGCCGTCAGCCTGCCAATCTTCCCTGGCGGAACGGCACGGATCGTAACACCAATTGATCCGCGCCCTGGGTCTGGCTGAGGCAGCGGTGGGCGCTTGGCTTCGGCGAAGTTGCCTAGGAGTAAAAGCGAAACCAGGACCATGCGAGAACAGGGTGCTTTCAATATATCCATGGCTACCTGTCCAGTAGGGAGGTCGCTGTTGAGTTAAGCCTATCGGCCATCAGTTCCCCCGAACCTGATTGACTTAGTCTACAAGATGTATGAGTCCTATTGTCGTGGTTCTTCCGACTCCTCTTTTCGGCCGGTGAGTGACTCTTGCCGGCATGCAGCAGACATTCAGCGATTTCGAGCTGGCGCATGGTGTTACCCTCGACGTCACATCTAGCATTTCAATAAGGAAATCCAATGCCTGAATTCATTCCGCCTGCGTTAGATTGGGTGCGTGAACAAGTAAACTTGTACGAAGGTAGTGGGGGCACCGAAGGTACCACTCTGCTGGATACCGGGCTGCCGTGCATTATCGTCACGCATGTGGGTAACAAGACTGGCGCAATACGCAAAATTCCACTGATGCGGATTAAGGTGGGGAATGGGTACGTGTTGATTGGTTCCATGGGCGGACAGCCCAAGAATCCCGTATGGGTATACAACCTCAGAGCAAATCCGGACGTAGAGATACGCGACAAAACCGAGGTGTTCAAAATGCGAGTTCGGGAGATCACGGACGATCAAGAACGTGAGCGTTTGTGGGATGCCAGTGCAGAAGCGTACCCGCCCTATAACGAGTATCAAGCCAAGACGTCTCGTAAGATTCCGGTGTTTATTGCCGAACCAACCTAATCGATTGAAACGCGACGTTAGCCGGGAGAACCGATTCCGGGGGCTTCGGTCGTGGCTTGTGGCGGGGTCATATGTCTGAGACGACCGGCAACCTAAATCGATCAGCCGAAACGGGTGGCCGCGTTCCGGCGTGGCGCCTTGCCGTCTTTGCATCCATTGCCTTTCCGAGCGTCGGGATGAGCCTGCCGCTCAGCATCTTTCTCCCGCCTTTCTATACGAAAACGTTGGGACTGGGACTCGCCGAGGTGGGCTTCGTGTTCATGCTCGTGCGCGTGTTTGACATCGTGACGGATCCGGTGATGGGCATCATCGGCGATCGGTTCGACAGCCGGTGGGGGCGGCGCAGGCATTGGCTGGTCATCGCGCTGCCGTTCATGATGTTGGGTGTCTATAAGGCTTTCATGCCTCCGGGTTCGCCGTCGATCTGGTATCTCGGGTTTTGGTTGGTCGTGCTGTACTTGGGCACCACGATGAAAACCATCTCGCACACCGCTTGGGCTGCGGAGCTTTCGTCGCGTTACGATGAGCGATCGCGTATCGCGGGGTTCAACTCCTTCGCCGGATACATGGGATCGCTGCTCATCCTCGGGCCGCTCGCTATCCTCGAGTACAACGGTACCCCTCCGGCGGGGCACGAGGCGCTGACCTTCTTCGGCACCATGGCGATAATCTTCGCCCCGATCTGTGTATTCGGTGCGTTGAGCGTCGTAGGCGAACGCAAGACGGCGCCGGCTCCGCGTATCGGCCTGGTACAGGGTCTCGGCATTGTGCTGCAGAACCCACACATGCGGCGCCTACTGCTGGCCGACGCTATGGCCTCGATACCGGGCGCTGTGATGTCGGGACTGTTCATCTTCTATCAAGCCGAGCTATTGGGTACCGCGCAGTTCAACTCACTGGCACTGATCGCGTTCTTCCTGGCCCACATCTTTGGTGTGCCGATGTGGGTGCGTGTCTCCCGAAAGATCGGGAAGCACCGTGCGTTCGCGATCAGCTCGTTGTGTTTTTGTTTTACGACGTCGCTTTTCTTCTTCCCCGGGGAAGGTGACGTGGTGTTGTTCGTCGCGCTGTTGTTCACCACCGGTCTCGCGTATTCCGGTTTACAGTTTCTCATCCGCTCGATGGGCGCCGACGTGGTGGACTATGACAACGTCGAAACCGGCGGGCAGCGTACGGGGCTCTACTTCTCGTTACTCGCGTTGACGGCGAAGGCAGGCGGAGCGCTGGCCATCGGCATCACCTATCCGTTGCTTGCGTTGGTGGGATTCGATGCCCAGGGCGACAACTCCGAAGAGGTTAAGTTTGCCTTTCGAATGATCTATGTCGTGGTGCCGGTATTCGCGATGGCATTGGCTTACTTGTCCATTCGCGGTTTCAAGCTGGACGTGACCGAACAAGAGAATCTGCAAGCGCAGATTGCCGCTCGCGACCGCTCGAGCAGCTGACTGGCATAATCACCCGGGGCGTAAACGATCCTTGCACGGTCACGACTCGTCCGGAAACGGATCCTTCATCGTGTCTGGCAGCGCAATCTCGAAGGCATTCAACGTCAGCGACACTAGACAGTAGTAGCCTATGATCGTCACCAGCTCGATGAGCTCGTTCTCGCTGAACGTCTCTCTCGCCCGGGAATACAGGCTATCGCTCATGCGATGATCTGTTAGCAGCGCTGTAGCAATCTCGTACGCGAGATTTTCCCCATCGTCTTCGAGCGTTGGAGGCTCGCCCCGCCGAATGGCCTCTACCGCAGTTTCACTCACGCCGGCGGCGATCGCCATGGGACCATGCGCTGCGAATTCAAACTTCGCATGGAAATGGGCGCCTACGGTGCAGATGGAGACCTCTTTGACGTTTTCCGGCAACTGGGATTCGAATCTCACGACGGCGCCGAACGCTTGAGCGGCGTTGCCGACGATGGGCGAACGTACCCAGACACCGAAAGGCCCGATTAGCCCCAACCGGCCGTGTCGGGCACCTCGGGGGCCACTTTGCATAGCATCCAGAACGGCTTGCTGTTCGGGGGTTAACGCATTGATATCGAGTGGTTCGAGTCGATTCATCAGTGTCTCCTGGAATGCCTAGAGGATCGGTTAGGATAACGCAGGCCTAGGTTCAGGAGGGGCACGATGCTACTAAAAGAGAAGATCGCGCTTGTCGTAGGCGGCGGGCAAACTCCCGGGGAAACCATCGGCAATGGACGCGCCACGGCCATTCAGTTTGCGCGCGAGGGCGCGACCGTGCTCGTCGGAGACGTCAAGGTTGAATCAGCGCAAGAGACGGTCGCGATGATCGAAGCCGAAGGTGGCGCAGCGATGGCCGAGTACGTAGACGTCACCGATGAGGAGAGTGTTCGGGCGTTTGTTACAGGTGCAATCGAGCGGTGGGACAGAGTCGACGTCTTGCACAACAACGTTGGCATGAGTATCGCGGGGGGTGATGCAAACATAGAAGACATTGAGACCGATGCGTTCGATCGTTTGGTGAACGTCAACCTCAGAGGCATGGTGTTGACCTGCAAGCACGTGCTGCCCCAGATGCGTAAGAAAGCCAGCGGGGCCATTGTCAACATCTCATCGATGGCCGCTTGGCGACCGTACCCCTACGTGGCTTACAAGACGACCAAGGCTGGCGTGATCGCGCTAACCGAGCAGCTGGCTCAGTCGAATGCGCGTTATGGGATACGTGCGAACGTCATTCTGCCGGGATTGATGAACACGCCCATGGCGGTCGAATCGCGGATTTCAGATTCGATGACCCGCGAGCAAGTCATTGCCGCGCGCGACAAGCGTGTACCGCTCGGCCGCAAAATGGGTACCGCCTGGGACGTGGCGCACGCCGCCGCGTTCCTCGCCTCTGACCGTGCAGGATTCATTACCGGCGTTACGCTGCCGGTCGATGGTGGTGCCAGCGTTAGCTGAAAGTAGAGCCATGCAAAAACTCCGACAGACCGTGCTGGCTATCGCAGTCGGATTGCTGTTGATCTGGGGTGTGTCTATCTACGCGCTTGCACACCACGACGTCATCTACACGCTTGCGCTCGTTCCACGAAACACCGACGGGTTGATCGGTATTCTGACCATGCCGCTCGTGCACGGGTCACTGACCCATCTGAGCGTCAATACGTCTCTGTACGTCGTCATGGCAGCCCTCGTGCTGTCACGCAGCCTCAGCTACTACGTGTACGCGACGTTGCTGATTCTCTTGATGAGCGGCAGTGCGCTGTGGGCCGTTGGCCGCGACGGCGCACACATCGGTGCGAGCGCTCTGATCTTCGGCTATTTTGG
>JAPUIA010000033.1 GCA_027297435.1 Gammaproteobacteria bacterium
CGCTGAAAAACAAAACGTGCATGAGAGTGCTCTCGTTTGCGGTTCGCACTTAGCGAGTTCCTAACAAAGCCACTGTAGTTCGCGTTTTTTGACCGGTTCGCGAACCCAAAATAGTTTTCACACAGCCTCGGCACATAGCGGAAATAGCGACCGGCTTAATCTCGTCCGCTTCCAGGGTGGAAGCAGCCGTTCAGTAGCCTGTGTACTATCACCCTCGGTTTGGGGGAGATCGCGCATGTCCGAAGTTAGCCAACCACGTCTGGAAAGCACGAAGAGAAGGGATTCTGGTGGGGGTGGGTCACACGCTCAGCGTCAGTTTCTTGCTCTACACGGCCTTTTCGGGTGATCCATTGAGGCTCCTGGCGGTCGTCTGCTACATGACGACGATAGTCGTGACGATGATAGTCTGGTTGAAGTTCATCAAACCTATCTAATGGTCTGTACCTCGAGTGCAGGGTAGCCCATAGGTAGCCCATACCCAAATCGGAAACCGCAACTCAAACCATGAATTCAATAACGTATTGATAGACAAAGTAAATTTGGTAGCTACGGGTGGACTTGAACCACCGACCCCAGCATTATGAATGCTGTGCTCTAACCGACTGAGCTACGTAGCCACAGAGTTACAACGAAGCGGGCGCGGAATTCTCCCGGTAACCATCGCCTCTGTCAATGCGCCGATAATCGAGCCCCTCCACGTCGGGCACAAAACTGCAGTTCGAGGCACCAGTGGCTTTGGGGCGAGACGAACGTTACATTCTCTCCGATGAACGTTGCCACACCCCTCGAACTGTCTGAGGAGACGTTGCGCCGCATGCTCGGGCTCGCGACCGATCGTATCGTCGCTTTCACTAAGGATATTCCGAACCAGCCGGTCGACACATCATCTGCGATGAATGCCGCCGAATTGGTCCTGGAACCCATTCCGCGCGATCCCGTAGATATCGAATGCTTGTTGGACGACGTATTCGACCAAGCCACGCGCGCCAGCTTGAATCCGGTGTCGCCAGGCTTCATGGGATACGTGCCGGGTGGCGGCCTGCTCCACGCCGGCGTAGCAGACCTCGTCGCCAACGCACTGAATCGCTATATCGGGGTGGCCAGAATAGCCCCAGCGCTCAGCCAGATGGAGGCGAGCGTGATCAGTTGGTTTTGCGAGATCATGGGCTATCCGACTTCGGCCCGAGGATTCCTGACCTCCGGAGGATCTCTGGCCAACCTGAGCGCCGTCGTCACTGCGCGCCACACCAAACTTGGCGACGACTTTTCCCGAGGCGTGATCTACGTCTCTGACCAGGTCCACCACTGCATCGACAAAGCTGCGCGCATCGCCGGCTTCGCGGATACGCAGTTGCGTGTCTTGCCGACGGATAGCCGATTCAGACTCGACGCCGAGACGGTGGCTGACGCCATCGAACAAGATCGCGCGCAAGGGCTCGAGCCTTTCTTGCTCATCGCAAGTGCCGGAACGACCAATACTGGCGCCGTCGATCCGCTCGATGCACTCGCCGATCTCGCGGACGAGGAAGACCTCTGGTTTCACGTGGACGGTGCGTACGGCGGTTTCTTCCGGATGACCGAACGGGGCAAGGCTATTTTGCGCGGTATCGAGCGCGCCGATTCCGTCGTGCTCGATCCTCACAAAAGCCTGTTTCTGCCTTACGGAACCGGCGCCTTACTCGTCCGCAACGGACAACATTTGAAGGCAACTCACAGTTCCGCCGCTGACTATCTGCCGGACCTACAAGACCATGACGAGGTTGTCGATTTTTGTGAGATATCGCCAGAGTTGACACGCCCCTTCCGCGGTTTGCGAGTATGGCTGCCGATGAAGATGCACGGCATCGACGCATTCCGCGATTGCCTAGATGAGAAACTTGACCTCGCCAATTGGATACAAGAGCAGATCGCCGTGCTGCCAGACATCGAACTGGTCGCTAAAGCCGATCTGTCGATACTCGCTTTCGTGGTCAAGGGTAGCGATCGCCACAGTATGAACACCCGTACGCGGAACCTGATCGAGTTTATCAACCAGAAAAATCGCGTGCATCTCACCGGCACCCGCATCGACGGCACGTTCGCAATCCGCATCGCGGTCGTGAGCTATCGAACCCACTTGGATCGAATGGAGATGCTACTGGAAGATCTCCAAGATGGGTTGCGGGTGTGTTAGTGAAGCTACCCGTCAAGGTCGTCCCCGGATCGTCGCGTGACTGCATCGCGGAATGGCTAGACGGCAGGTTGAAAGTTCGCGTGCAAGCGAAGCCCGAGAAAGGTCGGGCAAACGCGGCCGTCGAAAAGTTGTTGGCAAAAACCTTGAAGTGAGTGTTTTAGAGATTGAAACGGAAATGCACGACGTCACCGTCGGCGACGACGTAGTCTTTGCCTTCCAAGCGCCACTTGCCCGCATCTTTGGCGCCAAGCTCGCCCGCATTGGCGACAAAATCCTCGTAGCCCACAACCTCTGCTCGAATGAAGCCTTTCTCGAAGTCGGTGTGGATAACGCCTGCCGCCTTTGGCGCCTTGGTGCCAACGGGAATCGTCCAAGCGCGCGCTTCTTTCGGTCCGGCAGTGAAGTAGTGGTGTAGCCCCAGCAACCGATAACCCGCGCGAATGACTCGATTCAAAACCGGTTCTTGAATACCCAGCGCATCCAGGAACTCGGCGCGCTCCTCATCTTCGAGCTCGGCCACTTCCGCTTCGATCTTGTTGCAGATCGGTACCACCTCGGCAGCATCGGTCGCCGCGATCTCTAGAACCGCGTCGAGCATCGGATTGTCGTCGAATCCATCTTCAGCCACATTGGCGATGTATAGAACCGGCTTGGCGGTAACCAGATGCAGTTCTTTGAGATACCGTTTGGCCTCATCATCCAGCTGCATGGCACGGACCGGTTTGCCGTCGTTCAGCCCCCCGAGCACGAGGTCGAGTATGGCAAGCGTCGCTTGGGCATCCTTGTCGCCAGAGTTAGCGACGCGCCGATTGCGTTCGTACACCCGCTCGACCGTTTCCAGATCAGCGAGCGCGAGCTCTGTGTCGATGATCTCGATGTCATCCGCCGGCGAAACGGTTCCGGAAACGTGCACGACGTTGTCATCCAGAAAACAGCGCACAACGTGGGCAATCGCATGGGTCTCGCGAATGTGCGCCAGAAATTGATTGCCGAGACCCTCGCCTTTCGAAGCCCCCGCGACAAGTCCGGCAATATCGACGAATTCCATCGTCGTTGGAATCACTTTTTGTGGTTGCACGAGATCCGCAATGCGTTGCAAACGCGGATCGGGCACAGGCACCACCCCGATATTGGGATCGATCGTGCAGAACGGGAAGTTCTCGGCGTCGATTCCAGCACGGGTCAACGCGTTGAAAAGCGTCGACTTGCCCACGTTCGGCAGGCCGACTATGCCGCAGTTAAATCCCATCGCTCACTCTTTCGGTTTGTGCAGTCCGTTCATGGCTGCTTGCATCTGACCGTGTACGAGGCTGTCTATCACATCGTCGTCAAGCCGGTACGCTGCCTCCGCCAACTCGCGTTCCAACGCAGGCATCGTCACCGATGTGAGGTACGACGTCATCAGTTCTTTGTCGCCGGGGTGACCGACGCCGATTCGTAAACGGTGAAAATCCTTTGATCCAAGTCCATCTGCAACGCTCATGATACCGTTGTGACCGTTTGCTCCGCCCCCGGATTTCAGGCGTACGATGCCCGGTTCGAACGCGACTTCATCGTAGGCGACGAGAATCTCCGTGGCCGCGATCTTGTAAAAGTGCGCGAGCGGACCAACGGATTGCCCACTCAGATTCATATAGGTGTTCGGTATCAACAAACGCAGGTCAACGCCGGCAACCGTGCCGCGGCCCACTGCACCTTTGAACTTCGCGTCGTCGACAAGCGTTAATGCAAATCGCGCGGCCAACGCCTGCACGAACTGTGCGCCGACGTTGTGGCGGGTGGTGTCGTACCGTGGACCCGGATTACCCAGGCCCACGATCAAGCGGATGTCAGCCATCCTCAGTCGTCGCTGGGCGCTTCTCCGGCGTCGTCGCCAGACGCAGTGCTATCTTCCGAAGTTTCAGCATCCCCAACGGCCTCTTCGCCTTCTTCACCAGCGGCTTCTGCGTCGAGTTCGCCTTCCTCTTCCGCGGCACCGCGCGGTTGATGGACGCTGACGACCGGTATGTCGCGCTCCTCACCGTAGGTGAGCGCAACGATCGTGAGGCCTTGCGGCAGCACCAAGTCGCTCAGGTGCAAGGAGTGCCCGAGTTCAAGGTTTTCTACGTCGACTTCGATGAACTCCGGCAGATCGGCCGGCAGGCAGCTGATCTCGACTTCAATGAGGTTGTGCCCAAGGTTGCCACCGCCTTGGCGAACCCCAACACAATTCTCTTCGTTGATGAAGTGCAGCGGGACGTGTACTTGAATGGGCTTGTCTGCGCGAATTCGCAGAAAATCTACGTGCAACACCTTGTCGCTGGCGGGATGGCGCTGCAGATCTCGCACGACGGCCTGTTGGCCGGTTCCGTCCACAACGACGCTCAGAATCTGCGAGTAGAACGCTTCCTGCTGCATGGCCTTGGTGAGCTCATCAGCGTTCAACGTGAGGGGTTGGGGGCTCGTGTCGCCCCCGTAAATAATGCCAGGCACTTTGTTCGTAAGGCGGCGTAGGCGGCGGCTCGCACCCTTCCCTTTGTCCTCGCGTAGCGCGGCATTGATCTCTATTTGCTGCGACATCAGTCAGTCTCCTGCGTTAACGCCTGTCATTCGCGACCAAATCGACAGGTAAGGTTGTTATTACGATCAGCGAAACATTGCGCTGATGGATTCCTCGTTGCTTACGCGTCGAATGGCTTCGGCGAGCAAGCGATCTAAACTCAGTTGCTTTATCTTCGAACAGTTGGCTGCTTCTTCGCACAGCGGGATGGTATCGGTGACCACGACGTCATCGATATTCGACGCGCTAATGCGCTCTATGGCTGGGCCTGAAAATACCGCGTGGGTGATGTAAGCAACGACTTTGATCGCACCTTCATCCTTCAGCGCCGCGGCGGCGGAACACAATGTACCCGCAGTGTCGACGAGATCATCGACCAAGATACAGGTCTTACCGGCGACATCGCCGATCACGTTCATGACCCGCGTTTCGTTCGGCTGGGGACGCCGTTTGTCGATAATCGCAAGATCCAAGTCGTCGATCTGCTTAGCGATGGCGCGCGCCCGGACCACCCCGCCGACGTCCGGCGATACGACGATCGGGTTTTCATAGTTTTGCGCAGCAATATGATCGACGAGAACCGGAGATCCATAAACGTTGTCGACCGGTATGTCGAAAAAACCCTGAATCTGGTCGGCATGCAAATCGACGGTCAAAATCCGATCAATACCCACGCTACCGAGCATGTCGGCGACCACCTTGGCGCTGATGGCTACCCGGGCCGAACGCGATCGCCGGTCTTGTCGCGCATAGCCGTAGTACGGAATCACCGCCGTAATGCGTTGAGCCGAGGCGCGACGAATCGCATCGGCCATGAACATGAGCTCCATGATGTTGTCGTTGGTTGTGGTTGACTGCAACAAAAACGCATCGCACCCACGCACGTTTTCATGGATCTCAACATTGACCTCGCCATCGCTATAACGACCTACGTCCACCCTTCCCAGCTCCATTCGCAACTCGGTCCCTACGAGTTCCGCAAGTGCTCGATTCGAGCTGCCAGAGAAGATCATGAGTTGCGTCACACTGCGTTCCTTTGGTTGATGTGAGGTTTTAATGATGTTCGACCGTCGTGTTTGCGTTCACTGCTACCGAAATAACTAACTTGGCTGGGGTGGCAGGATTCGAACCTGCGAATGCCGGGATCAAAACCCGGTGCCTTACCACTTGGCGACACCCCAAAATCTCAAACCGTCTTTGATGCCAACGAAACGACGGCAGGAGCGGGTTCAGCCGCAATCAAATGCCGGCTCATTCCCGATCGCGCCTGAAAGGCGTGCTTGTATCACGCAGGTTCGCCCCCTGTCGGCGGGCGCTATTGTGCGGTCGAGTCCCAACGCTGTCAAACGACTCTAGACCTGCAAGATCAACCACTAAATCTGTCGATCGGATACGACCAGACGCACCCGATAGCCCGGTTTGCGGGCGGTAATTCGACTCGGCAGCGAGCCGTTTCCGTAGTCTCGATAGCGATCGTATGAAACCTCCCAGCCGAGTTGTTTGAAGCCCGTCACCCGACCCGCCTCGTCCCTGATCCGGTCTTCGACTTCGGCCCCGGGCGAGGGCCGGCCCTGCATCCAGAACGGTAACGCATCGAGAGGCAGGCTCCAGTGAAGGTGCTCGTTCATCACGGTCTCGGGATGGCCGGCCAGTATCAGATCACCTTCGCCGTCCAAGATCTCCAGGTACTCTGCGTCACCCTTCAGGTTTGTACGTCCCTGACCGAGCGGCCCCCACAACCCGATCTCGTAACGGGCTCCGTTCTGACGCCAGCTGAATCGCGCCGAGTAGCTTTCTGTCCCATCCCTGATGCCGACCTTACCCTTGACCCAGAAATCCGAGCCGTCTGGGGTCGAACCCACGGTCATACAACCCGCGGCCGCCACCAGGAGTAAAAACATGTTTAGAAATAAGAGGTTATGCCGAAACACCGTTTCTCGACTCTGTTACAATCTGCGACCCCAAAGGATAGCGTTCATTTCATTTCGATGGCGATATTGGCATATGGCATTAATTACCGCACCGCCGCAATAGACCTGCGGGAGCGGATTGCGTTCCCTGAGGACTCTTTGGGCACTGCGTTGATGGATGTCACCAGATCGGTGCCCAGCGTCACCGAAGCGGCCATCCTTTCCACATGCAATCGCACAGAACTGTACTGCTCTATCGACCCGAGCCAGGAAGACCGGCTGTTGGCTTGGTTGTCCAGCCACCGCATGGTATCCGTCGACGAAATCCAAGCGGCCGCTTACAGCCACTGGGATCAGGACGCCGCTCGACACCTGATACGGGTAGCCGCTGGCCTCGATTCGCAGGTACTAGGCGAACCGCAGATCATGGGCCAGGTGAAATCCGCTTACGACCTAGCCCGCACCTTGGGTACCCTGGGCCCAGAACTCAACCTGTTGTCCCGGGTCACCCTCAACACGGCGAAACGCGTTCGCACGGATACCGACATTGGTCGCAATCCGGTATCGGTTGCTTATGCGGCGGTAACGATGGCGAAACAGATCTTTACGGATTTGTCCCGCAATCGCGCGCTGCTTTTGGGTGCGGGCGACACGATCGAGCGAGTGGCCGAACACTTGATGGAACACGGCATCGGCGGCATGGCTATCGCCAACCGTACGCTCGCCAATGCCGAAACCTTGGCTGCTCGTTTCGACGCGACGCCGATGCAGCTCACGGATATATCCGCTGAGCTACACAACTACGATATCGTGATCGCTTCTACCGGTAGTTCGCTACCCGTCGTCGGCAAGGGCGCGGTGGAAGCTGCGATCAAGCAGCGACGTCACAAACCGATTTTCATGGTCGACATTGCAGTGCCCAGGGACATAGAGCCCGAGGTCGCAGAACTGCCCGATGTCTACCTCTATTCGATCGACGACCTAACCGAGATCATCGAAGAGAACTTGAAGCAACGGTTGTCGGCAGCGGATTCTGCGCAGTCATTGATCGACGAAGGTGCGTCCTACTACCTCCGGGAACGCCGCGCCCATCAAGGACAACGATTGTTGCGTCAGTTTCGCGAGGGCGCCCAAGACGTGCAGCTAGCGGAGCTCGAAAAGGCACTGCGAGATCTGCGGAATGGCCAAGACGCCGAGACCGTGATCCGGCAATTCAGTCACAACCTGACAAACAAATTGATACACCAACCGACGGTAGCGATCCGCACTGCCAGCGCCGACGGACGGATGGATCATCTAGAGTATTTGAAGTTCTTGTACCAACTCGACTAACGTAGTTGATGCCATGGCACTTTCATCTTCCATGATGGCGAAGTTGTCCGGTCTCACCGATCGGTTCGAAGAGGTAATGGTGCTGCTCGCCGATCCCGACGTGATGAACGATCGCAACAAGTTCACCGCGCTCTCGAAGGAATATGCCGAACTCGATCCCGTCATTCAGAAATTCAAATCCATCGAGAAGCTCGAGCAGGCCCTACGGGGTGCAGAGGAACTCACCAAAGACGATGACCCTGGGCTGCGTCAGTTGGCCCAGGATGACGTCACATCACTCGGTGGGCAACGCGTGGCTCTAGAGCAGGCCTTGAAAACCTTGTTGCTTCCCAAAGATCCCAACGATGCATCCAACGTGTTCTTGGAAATTCGTGCCGGAACCGGCGGCGACGAGGCCGCCATCTTTTCGGGCGACTTGTTCCGGATGTACAACAAATACGTCGAAGCCAAAGGCTGGAAGATCGAAATCCTGAGTGAACGCGCAGGCGAACATGGCGGCTTCAAGGAAATCATCTCGCGCGTCGAAGGCGAAGACGTATACCGTCAGCTCAAGTTCGAATCTGGAGTACACCGAGTGCAAAGGGTACCCGACACGGAATCGCAAGGGCGCAAACACACCTCCGCCTGCACTGTCGCAGTGCTTCCCGAGGTCGAGGACATCGACAGCATCGACATCAACAAGAGCGAACTTAGAATCGACACCTACCGCGCCTCGGGCGCCGGGGGTCAACACGTCAACAAAACCGATTCGGCCGTGCGCCTGACGCATCTGCCGACGGGTATCGTCGTCGAGTGCCAAGACGAACGATCGCAACACAAGAACAGGGCCAGAGCCATGTCGCTTTTGCAAGCCAAGCTTATCGACGCAGCTCAGGAGCAGCAGCGGAGCGAGCAGGCAGAATCGCGCCGCAACCTGGTCGGCTCGGGCGACCGCTCGGAGCGTATCCGAACCTACAACTATCCCCAGGGCCGTGTGACCGACCACCGCATCAACCTGACCCTCTACAAACTCGACGAAGTACTCGAAGGCGCGCTGGACAACCTGGTCCAACCTTTGTTGCAGGAGTATCAAGCGGATCAGCTACGCAACATCGGCGACAACTGAACATGACCGTCGCTGCGTGGCTGGCCGCCAACCGCGACATCAGCCGGCTCGATGCGGAGCTGATCGTCGCCAACGTGCTGGGCTCAGGCCGAGCTCGTATCATTGCCTTCCCCGAACAGGTGCTCGCGCCGGCACAATTGCAGGTTTTGGACAGGCTCAGTGAGCGTTTGAGGGACTGCGAACCACTCGCTTACCTCCTCGAATGCAAGGAGTTCTATGGACTATCGCTGAACGTCGACAAGCGAGTATTGATCCCTCGCCCCGAGACAGAGCTGCTGGTCGAGTTGACCATAGAAAAAATCGATCCAGACGCAGAGCTTCTCGAGCTAGGCACGGGCAGCGGTGCGATCGCTATCGCGCTGAAAAAGACCTATACGAACTTGCGTATCACGGCGACCGACGTATCAAAAAGCGCCCTATGCGTCGCACGCGACAACGCGCAACGCCATGCAGCCAACATCACGTTCCTCGAGAGCAACTGGTTCAGCGCGGTCCATGGCAGTTTCGACTGCATCGTCAGCAACCCACCGTATATCCCGAACGCCGATCCACATCTCAAAGCCTTGAGGCACGAACCACGCCGCGCCCTCATGTCAGGCCCCGACGGCCTGGCCGCCATCGGTGCTATCACCCGCCATGCCGGGTCTTTCTTGAGACCCGGCGGCATACTACTCGTTGAGCACGGCTGCGATCAGGGGCAACGGGTGCGCGAACTGTTCGTTCAAAACGGGTTGCAAGCGGTCGAGATTCATCAGGACCTTGCTGGTCTCGACCGCGTGACAGCAGGGACACGCGTGAAAGACATACGCGTATGAAGGACATACGCGTATGAAGGACATACGTACATGAACGACGAGCAACTACTTCGCTACAGTCGGCAGATCATGCTGCCGGAGCTCGATATAGAAGGACAAAACAAGCTCTTAGACGCGACAGTGCTCATCGTAGGTATGGGTGGGCTCGGGTCGCCCGTCGCGTTGTACCTAGCAGCAGCCGGTGTGGGCAAGCTTATCATCAGCGATCACGACGAGGTCGACCTGTCCAACCTGCAACGCCAAATCGTGCATCGCACGGACGCCATTGGGTCGTCCAAAGTACAGTCCGCCGCCGCAACGCTCGCATCCATCAATCCGACGACCGATATACAGTGCATAGACCACAAGTTCGACAAGCAAGAGTTGTCGGAAATACTCAAAGGCGTCGACTTGGTGCTGGACGCCACGGACAACTTCGAAACACGGTACTTCATCAACGATGCCTGCTGGCAAGCGGGCGTACCCTTGGTGTCGGGTGCAGCGATTCGTTGGGAGGGGCAGATTGCGGTATTCGATTCGCGCGATGCCGCGTCTCCTTGCTATCGGTGTTTTTACCTCGAGGGTGACGATGCGGCTCTCAATTGCGCCGAAAACGGTGTCGTCTCCCCACTGGTCGGCATCATCGGCGCCCTGCAAGCGATGGAAGCGATCAAACTACTGACGGGTGTTGGCGATAGCCTCGCGGGTTACGTCTTGCACTACGATGCGAAACGCGCCGATTGGAGGAAGCTCAGACTATCTAAGCGGGAGCAGTGTCCGACCTGCGGCACATGATGCCATAGACCGACTCAAGCGCACTCAACAGCTCTGATTTGACAGTAGGTAAATGCGCCTCGCCGTTCAGTTGCTTCAACTGCGTCACTTCTATACCCGACAAGCCGCATGGATTGATCCGCGAATACGGTTCCAGGTTCATGTCGACGTTGAAGCTCAACCCGTGATACGAACAACCTCGCCTAACACGTAGGCCAAGTGCGGCAATCTTGGCACCATCGACATACACGCCCGGGGCATCTGCGCGCGCCGCACCCTCAACGCCGTAGCCTTGCAACACCGCGATGACCGCATTTTCGATTCCCGAGACCAAATCGCGCACTGACAATCCCATGCGCCTGAGATCGAACAATAGGTATGCGACGATCTGTCCGGGTCCATGATAGGTCACCTGACCACCACGATCGGACTGCACGACCGGAATATCGCCAGGGGTCAACAGATGCTCGTCTTTACCCGCCTGACCCTGGGTGAATACCGGTTCGTGCTCGGTTAGCCATAGCTCGCTTGCCGTAGCGGCGCTACGTTCAGCAGTAAATGCCTGCATAGCAGCGTGCACGTCTTCATAGCGCGTTCGGCCCAGGTCTTTAACTATCACGCATTCGCTCATCACAGCACCAAGCGAGTGCGCGGGTCATCCAGAAGCGCCTTGTGGAGCGCTTTCAGCTGCGGTTCCCCCGTTGCCTCTATCGTCAGGTTCACCGAACAGTAGGTCCCATTGCGACTGTCTTTGAGGGTTACGGTCTTCACATCCAAATCCGGAGCATGGTTTCGTACCACGGTCACCACTGAATCGCGATAGTTGCCATCGTTTACCCCGATCACCTTGATGGGATAGGCGCAAGGAAACTGAATTTTAGGTGATTTCGACGCCATTTCAGTCAAACAGCTGGTTGAAGAACAAGTACAAGAAGTCACCGATGCGCGCAAAAATACCTGCCTCGTCGATGCCTTGGAGCGCAATGAGAGGAGCAGAGTAGACCAACTCGTCGCCCAACGATAACCTTAGCTCGCCAAACTCGTCCCCTATGGAAATCGGTGCTTCAATGATTCTGGCAATTTTCAATTCGGCTTCAACGTCATTGTAGTGGCCGCGAGGAATGGTAATGACGACCGGGTCTCCTACACCGACGTCGAGCGATTCACTTTCGCCATACCACACCTCAGCGGTCTTGAGCGGCACGTTCGCCGCGTAAAGCTGTTGCGTTTCGAAATAGCGAAAACCATACGACAGTAGCTTTTGACTTTCGCGCATGCGCGAATCGTCGCTATCTGCGCCCATGACCACTGAGATCAAACGCATGTTGTCGCGCAACGCCGAGGCTACCAGACAGTAGCCGGCCGCACGGGTGTGGCCGGTTTTGACCCCGTCAACGCTACGGTCTCTCCACAACAAGCGATTGCGATTGGGTTGTTCGATGTCGCCATACTTGAACGACTTTTCTGAATAGATTGCATAACTCTCGGGAAAGCGTTTGACGTAATCGCGTGTCAACAGGGCGAGGTCCCAAGCGGACGTGTAGTGGTCTTCGGCGGGTAGCCCCGTGGAGTTGGTGAACCGCGTCGTCGACATGCCCAAACGCTGAGCCTGCTGATTCATCATGTCTGCGAATGCTTCCTCGCTACCGGCAACGTGCTCGGCCAAGGCAACGCTGGCGTCATTGCCGGATTGGATGATGATGCCGCGTAGCAGATCCTCGACCCCCACCTTTGTGCCTTCCTGGATGAACATGCGTGATCCCGGTGTTCGCCAAGCGTTGACGCTGATGAGTACTTGATCCATCAACCCGATCCGTCCCGAGGCGAGTTCAACCGTCGCGACGTAACTCGTCATCAGTTTGGTCAGACTGGCCGGCGCCACCCTTTCGTGACTGTTGTGTTCGACCAGTACCTTGTTGGTGTCGGCGTCGATCAACAGAAACGATTTCGCCGCGACGCTGGGGGCTGGCGGGATGATGGGCAGCGGGGCGGCAACGACCGAACCTGCGTTTATCAGCAGCAACGCGACGAGGACCCGGAATTCCATGCGAGTCATGTTTCTCCAGTGCGAAAACGACCATTCTAACGAATTTGGCGCCGCCGGTACGTCCGTGAATGGGAAGTCGGTCCTGATAAAGGGTTCCAGCATAGGAGACTTCTATATTTCTCGTAGAATTACCAGCGTGGAAATTGCGACGGCCGACTTGCAGGGCATGGGTCCCCTGCATCGCAGGGGCGCCTTGCCGCGAGCGAAGCTCGGCGCGAGCCGGACGTGTTGCAAGCAACACTTACGGCAGTTTGGGCTTGCCCAAACTGCAAAGCGCAAACGAAGTTTGAACACCGCTCACTGGCGAAATATGATCGGCTGCCCATAGTTGGCGGACGTAATCAACGCCTGCAAGCGTTTCGCCTCTTTTTCGCCCACGACGGGGCCTAGTCGTACCCGATACGGCGGATCTTGCGACATGCGAACCACGTAGGCCGATTCGCCGGTGAGTCGTTGCAGGTCGCGCTGCAACCGATCGGCGGCTTCCAGCCGACGAAACGCGCCTGCCTGTAAATAGAACTCCTCTTGGCGTTCGAACGCTTCCACCCGGACGCGCGTTGTCCCAACGTCGGCAAATCCAAGCTTTACAGCAGCCGCGTAGGACAGATCGATAATGCGATCATCAACGAACGGTCCTCGATCGTTGACCCTGACAACCGTCTTTCGCCCATTCTGCAAGTTCGTTATCCGCACATAGGTTGGAATGGGCAACGACTTGTGTGCCGCGGTCAGTTTGAACATGTCAAAGGGCTCGCCACTCGACGTGCGCCGACCATGGAACTTCTTGCCGTACCAGGAGGCGAGGCCTGTTGCCTGGTAGCCGGCCGCCGATTCCCAGACATGGTAGGTTTTGCCGTTGACGGAATAGGCGGCCGGGTTGCCGTATCGACTCTTGCTTTCCTGACGTGGAACCGGATCCGGCAATCGGCTCAGATCACCGTGCCCTCCTGTTGGGGGTCCGTCGGGCGGTTCTACGTAAGCCGGCGTTTGGCAGGCCGAGACGAGTAAACACCAGCCAAAGAACGTGACTAGTGCTCGTCCAGAAAGCGTAGCATTCTGAGACCGCGCTAGTGTAGGGCAGGGATGCCCGCGTTTTCGCAGAAAATCGACGGAGGAAATTCGCGGCGCCTGCGGCGAAATCAGGAGCCGAATTTCCGGACAGAAACCCACTAGTCGGCCCGTCATAGATCGGCGGTCATCGAGGCGCTGCGCTTGGTCTTGATCGTCTGGCTGAGCTGATGAACCGCTAACGCGTACATGCGGCTGCGGTTGTAACGCGTAATGACGTAAAAATCATGCAAGCCGACCCAGTATTCCGGGCCATCCCTCTGCTCCATTCGGAACAACGCTGCCTTGGCATCGCCTTCGATATCCGCCACCTCCACCCCCAACGATCTGAGATCGCTGACCGTAACCTCGAGCGCCAGGCCCTGGTTGGCAAGCTCGGCGGCGGCTTCGTTGGTCACTGCGACCTTTACCGCTACCGGGCCATGGCCGCGCCAACCGTGTTTGTGGAAGTAGTTGGCTACGCTGCCTATCGCATCGGTGGTGTTGTGCCAGATGTCCCGCAACCCGTCGCCG
>JAPUIA010000034.1 GCA_027297435.1 Gammaproteobacteria bacterium
GCCTGCGACGGAACACCAACGCTCTCGCCGTACCCACGGTAGGTCATAAAGACGACGTTGGCATCTGCGCGCTCGGTCATTGCGAGCGCCGTCGTGCTGAGGTCCTCTGCGTTACCACCGAAATAGAAAACCAATGCTGCACCACCCGCGTCTTTTGCGGGAACAACCCAGCCGGAAATTGTTCCCGCCTCTGTCTCGATGATTCTTTGCCAAGGTTGCAGTTGCTTGGTGGCGGAAGCATCCGTGGGACGAGGGAAGAACAGCATTCGGTCCTGGAAGAGGAAGACCAGCAGACAGATACCGGCGTAGCCGAGCAGCACGATAGTGAAAAAATTGGCCATGCGCTTCATCGAACTCAGACGAACGGGATCACGCCGACACCACGTGGGTTGCGTGCAAATTTGCTATCGGTCGACCCTCTGGTGTTGGCATTGAGGTTAGTATACAGCCGTCGCAGCGGTTACTGCGGCATCTGACCGATGACTTCGACTAACTTGTCGAGGTGGCCTTGGGTATCCAGGTCGCCACCCAGGGTGCGCAGACACAGATGGGTCAACCCAGCCTGTTGCCAACCGATGACACGGTCTTGCCACTCTGCTTCGCGCGGACCGACTACGGCAACACCGGCTTCGCTGCCGATTTCGTCGGGCTGGCGTCCAGCAGATTCCGCCGCTGCACCAATCTTTGCGTTGATGTCCGGAAACTCCTCCGGGGAGCACAGCACGAACCAGCCGCTCGCGTGCGTGCCGATGCGCTTTACGACTGAGTCACTCGGCACCGGTCTGCCGCCAATCCAGATGGGAATGGGTTGTTGCACCGGCAGTGGGTTCAATCCGGCGCTGCTCACGCGATCCCAATGGCCTTCGAAGTCGACGTTGGGTTGAGTCCACAACAACTTCAATAGTTCGAGCTGCTCGTCGCAGCGCGCACCGCGGGTTTCGAATGTCTGGCCCATGGCTTGGTATTCTTCGCGGCTGCCCCCCACACCGATGCCGAGCCGCAACCGG
This sequence comes from Gammaproteobacteria bacterium, assembly GCA_027297435.1. Classification (GTDB taxonomy): domain Bacteria; phylum Pseudomonadota; class Gammaproteobacteria; order Pseudomonadales; family Azotimanducaceae; genus Azophilus. Next base: position 1,008 of record JAPUIA010000034.1, read on the forward strand.
CCCGAAGAGAGCCGGTCGAGTTCAGCGGCTTGTTTTGCGAGCAGCGCCGTTTGCCGAGACGGTAATACGATAACCGATGGAACCAGTTCGATCGTTTCGGTCACCGCTGCGATGTACGCCAGCAGCATCATCGGTTCGTGCAGGTGGCCGCTATCGGGCCGCAGCACCTGATCGGGTACGCGCAAATGGGTAAACCTGAGTTCCTCGGCGGTTTGCGCGAACGCTTTGATGGCGCCCAGGTCGTCCTGCATGTCGCGGACGGGTAGTGAGATACCGATTTTCATGTAGCTCCCCAAGTCATATCTAGTCGGGTAGTCCCAACACGCGCTGGGCGAGGATGTTCAGTTGCACCTCGTTGGTACCGCCATAGATTGTCACCGCTCTGTCTCGCAGCCATCCGTGTGTGGCTTCCAATTCGTCTTTTTCGAAGGGTCCGTCCCAGGCCAGGCCTCGAGTACCCCGCAACGTCGACTTCAATTGACTGCCGTTCTTCGTAAGCGTCGAACCCAAGTATTTGAATATCGATGTCGCGGCGCCTGGAGCGCCGGTCGACTTGTTCTCTTCGCCGACGCGACGCGCAGTGAGTTGCAACGACCTTTCCATCATCGTGTGTCGCAACACCTCGTCCCGAACCACCGGATCCGCTATGCGGCCGTCGATTTCGCCGAGGTAGTCCTTGGCGATCTTGGCAATGGGATTCAGAGGCGGTTTCGATTTTCGAATGCCGCCGCCGCTATCGCCGGGGCCGCTGCGCTCGTACTGCAGCAAGCGCTTGGCGACCGTCCAACCCTTGTTCAGTTCACCGATCAGATCTTCCTTTTTCGCGAGGGCATCGTCGAAGAAGGTCTCGCAAAATGGCGAGGAACCCGAGATCAGTTCGATGGGTTTGGTGGTGATGGCGGGTTGATGCATGTCGAGCAGCAGAAAACTGATGCCCTCGTGCTTGGGCGCGGCCGGGTCGGTGCGTACCAGCACGAACATCCAATCCGCATGCTCGGCGCCTGACGTCCAGATTTTCTGGCCGTTGATCACGAAATGATCCCCGTCGAGCACGGCTTTGGTTTTGAGACTGGCGAGGTCGGAACCGGAACCGGGTTCGCTGTAGCCCTGACACCATTGCACTTCGCCGCTGGTGATCTTGGGCAGATGGTGCTGTTTTTGTGCGTCCGTGCCGAATTCCAATAACGTCGGCCCGATCATGGAAAGCCCCATGCCGGCGGAGGGGGGTAGGGCGCGTGTGTCGGCCATCTCCTCGGCGAAAATTTTGCCTTCCTCGCGGCTGAGCCCGCCGCCGCCGTATTCTTTCGGCCATTGTGGTGCGGTCCAGCCCCTTTCCGCTGCTCGCTCGAGCCACAGGCGCGCGTCATCCGTGTTGTACACGTCATAGGCATCTTCGAAATGCACCGCGCGGTCGCGCATGCTCGCCGGGCAGTTTTCGTCGAGCCAATCACGGGTCGTTTTTCTAAATTCATCCAGGTTCATTGTTATCTCGCTAAGGCATATAGGGTGTAGGGCCGGGGCCGAGTTGCGTCTGCAGCACGGCTTGGGCCATGTCGACAAACTCACAGACCATCGGACGCGTGTCCCGCGGGTCCATGATCTCCTCGATGTTGAAGGCCTCGGCGGTGCGAAACGGCGAGGTGAGGGCATCGAGCTTGTCTTCGATTTCTTTTTGTTTCGCCTCCGGGTCGTCTGCTTCGGCAATGACTCGCCGGTAAGCGGCAGACACGCCGCCCGAGACATGCATCGATCCCCAGTGTCCGGACGGCCAGGCGACCCGCTTGAACATGCCAGTGGGACGCTCGTGGCACTGGCCCGCGACCCCATATAGCTGTCGAATGATGATCGATATCCAGGGCATGCGTGTTCTCAGAGTCGCACATAACATCTTGGCGCCGGCGCGTACGATGCCTTGTTTCTGCTGGCCCGGACCCACCATGAATCCGGGTTCGTCGGCAAAGTAGACCATCGGCAGGTGAAAGGTGTCCAAGAGTTGTAAGAAACGGATCACCTTGGTGCCCGCTGCCACGTCCATCGACCCGCCCAGATGCTTTGGATTGTTGATCATCACGCCGACGGGGTAACCGTCGACCCTGGCTAGACCGATGATGCGCGAGCGTCCGTAGTGGGGGGTAATCTCGAAGAACGAATCTCGGTCGATGACGGCCTCGAGGATCGCGCGCGGGTCGTAGATGCTGCGCTTGTTGCGGGGTATCGTCGACAGCAGCGACTCTTCTCGACGATTCGGGTCGTCGCCGGTCTCAGTGCGCGGCGGCATCTGCCACACACTGTCCGGCAGATAACTCAAAAAACGCTTGATCATATCGAACGCTTCTTCCTCGCTTTCGGCGAGGTTGTCGATGACGCCGGACTCAAAAACCTGAGAGCGTTCATCGCCCAGGTCTTCCTTGGAGATGTCGATACCCAACGCGGCCTTCACTACGGGTGGGCCGCCGGGAAACACTTGGCTGATGCCTTTGACCATCAGACTGAAATGGGAAAGGCAGGCATCCACGGCGGGCAGCCCCGCCACGGAGCCGAGGGCGGCTGCCACCACGGGTGTCGTGTTGAGGAGGTTTTCGATACCCGGGGTCACCGGGTTGGTCGGGATGTAGGTGCGGCCGATCTGCTCGAATGTCTTGACGCTGCCGCCGGTAGAGTCGAGCAACCTGATGAAAGGCAGGCGCCAGTCGAGCGCCATTTTCTGAGCGTGCCCGCCCTTGTTGCCAATGGCGGCGTCGGCGGCGCCGCCTCGAACGGTAAAGTCACCGCCGTTCAAAACTACTTTACGCCCGTTCAGCCTGCAAACGCCGATCACCACGTTCGATGGCCTCACATCGATGAGTTCGTCGCCTTCGTAGGTGGCCGCACCCGCCAGTTGACCGATCTCCTGGAAGGACCCCGGGTCGGCCAGAAGATCCAAGCGCTCGCGGATGGTGAGTTTGCCGCGCTGGTGTTGTACGTCTATGCCAGTTTGGCCCCCCATCTGTTCGGCCATCTTTTTACGCCGGTTCAGCTCATCGATCTCTGGCTGCCACACCATGCAATACCTCCTTTGATCCCAATAAGGTGAAAAAGGTGAAAAAGGTGAAAAGGTTCGGCCCGGCCGGTTAGTTTGGGCCTCTGGAGATCTCGACGACCACGCCGTCGGGTCCGCCCGTCCTCAGGTAGGCGAAACTGCCGGGGTTGTGAACGATCAACTCTGCGCCCTTGCCTTCGAGTTCGGCGAGGGTTGCCTCCACATCGTCTACGGTAAAGCTGACGTGGTGCAAGCCCGGTCCGACTTCATCGAGAAAGCGTGATTGAACGATTCTGCCTTCGATGGGCTCGATCAGCTCGATGTCCACGCCAGCGACCTCGGCCCGGTACTCCCTGGCCTTCCAAGGGCGCCCCTTGGCGTCGGTGCCGCTCAAGTCGTGGGACGACCAGGGGCCAATGCCCAGCACATTGGTCCAGGTTTCAATGACTTTTGCGGCATCTCTGACCGCAATGCTCACATGATCGAATTTTTTGTATCTTGCATCGGTCATGGTATCCATCCTCCCATGTATGGTTCTTATCGCTACTTCTCCCACCCGACTATAAAGGTCGTTACGTGAAAAATGTATTGGCAATCGCCGTGCTCATCCTCGGCGGGGCAACCTGCCTAGCGGCTGAAGACGATCCGCCGCCGCCAACGACCATCGAAGAGCTGGACGCGACGCTCGAGGAGGTGCTGGCCGACACCAACACACCCGGGCTGATCGGCACGATGGTCATCGGCGATGAGGTGATCTGGATCGCCGCGTTTGGGGTTGCCGATCGCGAAACGGATCGGGCGGTAACGCCGGCGACGCGGTTTCGTGTCGGCTCCATTACCAAGTCCTTCACGTTACTGGCGGCGCTCATCCTCGTGGAACGCGGCGAGCTCGATCTAGAACAGCCGCTTGCCGAATTCATACCCGAAGCGGGCTTGGACTGCGCTTCTGGGCGTATTAGTCGTCCGAATCGAATTGGCCGACAAATGGCCTAGCTGGAGGCCGGCGCGGCGGGCAAGGCAGGTCAGTCGGTGGCGCGTCGGCCGCGGTCGATGCGGCGTTCTTCGTCGGCCGGCGGCCCGCTCGGCAGCCCGACTTCCGAATCCCGCCGTGGACCGACCCGGCGATCGTCAAAATGCTCGTAGATACACTGGCAGTTCGGATTGTCGCAATCGGGCACCGGCAGCATCAGCGCTTCTCGAGAGAGAAAGCGTTGCCCCTCGAGCACTTTCACCGCGGCGCACGCGTCAGATTTGGTTCTGATTGAAACAGCGTGAAAATCGGTAGCCATTGGTTCGTCCCGGGATAGGGGGTCGACGCGTATCGTAGCGTAATGCATCGATCGGTCTGCGAAACAGTTGGCACTCGATGCGGACCGACGTCACCAACCCGAACCCCAGATTTGTTACCACGTGTCGAGGTACTTTTTCTCGGTGCGGATGGGCTTCGGCGGCAACCGGCGCAGGCTGTCGGCAGTCGTTTTTTTGCGGTTGTTAGAACCTCAGCTGTAGCCGAATACCGAACGCAACCTTGGGACCTAAGTTTGGCTGCGTCGACGCCGCGGCGCGCGTACCATGCTGCTGCCAAGCTTGCGTCGAATCGAGAAGCGGACGGGTCTGTATGTAGGTATCCACCGTAACCTGCGTGTCGCGCCCGAAGATCCGATCGGCTTTGCGATTCAGGCTGCCCAGTGGATCCGTCAACGACAGCAGGACTTTGTCCTTGCGCGTTAGCTTGCCCGTGGCCAGTGCGCGATTGGATATGCTGTCGCGTAGGCGCAGGAAGTAGTCGCCCATCAACAAGCCGCCGACCGGGGTCACAATCAAATCCTGAATCGAGGGTTCTTCGAAAAGCGCTTCCAGGCCCATCTCGTAGACGGTCGACAGCAGGGTCGAAAACCAAAACGCGCCGCTCCGCGTCAGTCCACGTTGCCGCCCGCGAATGTAATACGCAGCGCCCCAATACGGATGCAGTGCGTAGTTGATGAAGTAATCGTCCGAGTCCCATTGAATGTCGGTGACGTTGTCTTTCCAACTGCTGATCGAGTATTCGTCTCTTGCCTCGCCGTCCCAACCACTGACGCCTTCGGGCATGACGTACAACAAGCCGATGGCTGCGAACTGATAACCCAGAAAGTAGTAGGTGTCCCGCCGCAGCCCTTCGAAATCCGGACCAGCGTCGAGATCGATTGCTGCATTCTCTGCCAGGCCAACGGCAGCGAATTTGGGCAGGGTGGTCGGAACGTCACTGGCTGCAACCTGGGCTGTGATTAGCAAACCAATGAGAGCGACCCAGATTTTGGCATGTCTTTTGATGTGTATGCCTTTGTGCGCGCAACGCGAAATCGGGTGTAGAGTCAGATACAAGGTCCTCGGCGAAGCCTAACACAAGGTCCCATTTGCTGCGTGGCCAGAGAACTAATTGGGGTCGAAGTAACGACTAATATTCATGAGTCATCCCCGTTTACTTTTTCAGACGATCGATCGCCTCGTCTGCTGACAGCTCACCTGATTCCAGTCCGGACAGAACGTCCTCCAGATCGACTGTCGGTGCTTCTTCCGCCGGTCCGTGATCAGCGATCTCTAGTGCATCTTTGAGTTCTCTGATACGGGCCTTGACGGTCGGGTAGCTGATTCCCAGCGCTGCTTCCATGTCTCGAATTCGGCCTTCGCATTTTACGAAAATCCGCAGCAGATGCAGCTGCTCAGGCGAGAGCGATGCGAACTCGTTGATCGAGATGGGCGCTTCGACGCGAACGCCGCAGGCGCATCCTAGAACTTTCGGATGCATAGGTTGTGCACAGGCGGGACACGGGCTTCCGAGCGCTAGCGTATTACCCACGATTTGTCCTCCGGCTTTCGCGTGCGTGTTCCGCGCGCTCGTGAAACTCACCGGACGTCGTAAGCGTCATGCCGGAAAAATCCACGCCCTCGAATGTGAGGCCATCGATTGCACAGTCGAGAAACTCGGTTTTGTCGAATTGGCAATCGCGGAAGCGCACGTTGTTCGCCTGGAAGTTTCGCATGGTCAGGCCTCTCACCGGCTGCTGCCAATCGGATTTGAATCGCACATCGGTCAACACGGCCGACTCGCATACCAGATCGATGATGTCTTGCCTGGACATCGTCACGTCCCGAAACGTCGTGTTCGAAAGCTTGCAACGCCGCCAGGAGGAGCCCAGCAAACGCAACCGTTCAACGACCGTGTCGGCATCCAGCCTGACGTCTTTGAATCGCCCGCCATTGATCTCGATCTCAATCAATCGACTGCCGACCAAGACGACGTTTTTCATGTTTGCACCGTTCCATTCACCGCCTTCGATCTCAGATTCGCGCAGTTCGAGCTTGTGAAAAGCAGCGCCGTTCAATCTGACGTTCTTGAGTGTGGAGCGGATGAGTTCACTTTCGGTGATAGACGCCCCGTGGAGGTGATTGTGGCTGATCTCACTGTCGGAGAGCGCAAGATCGTAGATACGGCCACCGCGCAACGAGTTGTGTACAAACTTGGAGTTTTCGAGCACTAACTTCGCGATATGTGCAGCGCTTATGTCGTTGTCCTCGACTGTGAAACCCTCGCCAGTGGGCGTTTCGAGGTGTGAAACCTGCGCGTGGTTGGTGTCGTTCACCCATCTGCCATCGATGCCGCGAAATTTGCCGCGACCATCGCCGCCCAACATTTCGTTCAGAGCATTGGACACGGCATCCGATATGAATCCGCCGAGTTGGTCGTTGAGGTTCAAGTCTCCCAGGTTCCATCGCCACTCGAATCCTGGTGATTGATGACGACGCGTATCCTCCTTCCATTTGCGATGACGATGATGCCTCTGGTCGCGCCGATGACGGCTCTCGCTCGAGTGACCGGAACCACCATCGTTCGATGCGGTTTTAGCAGCGGTCGATTTACGCGCTTGTGGCTCAGATGCCGCCGCGTGTTCCGATTTCTCTCGTTGCGATTTCCAATCTGACGCTAGTTGACTGACGGCGTCGATCAGACGGCCGGCTTCTTGCGCCGAGATCTTGCCGGCAGCCTCGAGGGCTTTGACCCGTTGGAGGGCTGCTTCACTGCGGTCCATGAATGCCTCACAAAGATATTGATCTTACGGAAGAATATTATGCATTTAATTAAAATTTACAATCTTTTATATAAAATAAATTGATTTATTTAATTTTACGGCAATGGAACTCGAGTTGACGGATTTGCCTTTGCCAGACTTCGCGCAAGCAAGGCCCCTTAGGTTTCAAGTACGCCAATATGCCCGTCTTGTTGTGGTTGAAATCGCCAAGCTTGTGGTCTTCGCCTATGATCGAACCTTAGCGCGTCAAGAAAAGGGAGGGTGACCTATGCGCCATGATCTGGTGACCGACCAGCCCGAGGCGATGTCTGAGGGACCGATCACAATCGCATAGGAGCCGAAATGCTGAACGAATGGCTGTTGAACCGCGCCCGGTGGCTCGATTCGATGGCGTGGAGCACCGACCTACACGAGTCGCTGTATATGTATGCCTGGGTGGAAACCACGCACGTTCTCACGTTGACAGTGTTTCTGGGCATGCTGTTCATCATCGATTTGCGCATGCTCGGCCTCACTTTCACCGGCGTCCCGGCATCCAAGATTGCCGATCGGCTCGACATACCCATGCTGATCGGCATGGTCATAATGGTGGTTACCGGGTTCATCCTGTATTTTGCGATTCCCGTGCGCTCGACACAGAGCATCTGGTTTCGCATCAAGGTAGTGCTGATGATTGCGGCAATCGCGAACGCCTTTCTGTTCCGCGCCAAGATGAAAGCTGCCGCCGGTACGTGGGATCTGGATCCGAAACCGCCGAAAAACATTCGGGTCGGCGCGGGATTGTCGCTGGCGCTTTGGTCCGGGGTAGTGATCACCGGGCGCACCATTGCCTACGACTGGTTCGACTGTCACAAGGAGTTGCCCTATTTCATGTATTGGGCGGCCGGTTGCGTAGACGAAATGGCAGCCTTTCAGTAGGAGACGCAACCCATGGATTTACTGCCTTTTTTCGAATGGCTCGACACTTCAATCCTGGCCGACATCGCCAAGGCCTACGGCGGCGTGTTCGTGGTCGTGCAGACGTTCCACTTGTTGGCCTTGTCGCTGCTCGGCGGTACCGTGTTGGTGGGTGATTTACGCTTGCTCGGCGTGGTAATGAAGGACGTGCCTTCGCAAGTGGTCATTCAAAACACACAAAAGTGGTTCAGCGTTGCGCTCGTGATTCTCATCTTGAGCGGGCTTTTCCAGGCCGCCGCGGTGGCGATGAAGCTGTATTACAACGAGATGTTCTGGGCCAAGATGACGGGCTTGGCGGCAGGCATCGTGTTCGTGTACGCCATACGCCGACCGCTCTTGCTGCGCTTCGATCACGACACCATCAATCCCTGGGCTCTACGGTTGATTGCCGTAAGCTCCATGACCATCTGGTTTACGGTCGCCGCTTCGGGGCGATGGATCGGATTCTCCTAATGCCGACTTACGAGGCATTGGCGCATGAGTAAGAACGTTCTGGAAAAAGCCGCTTTCGTCTTCGCGACCGTAGTCATCGTGTCGGCGGTCTGGTTCTGGTCATTACAGATTGAGAGCGTGCTCGACCTCCTCGAGATGGCCTACGGCTAGCGAACAGAAATCTGGTAGGAGCGGCTTTAGCCGCGATCTCCTTTGTGTGTCTACCTACCTAACATGACGATAAACGATAGCGACATAGAGCAGTACGACGCCCTGGGTTATGCCGTCTTGCCCGACGCGATAGATGCCGACATGCTG